>NZ_AKJP02000027.1:0-436222 GCF_000282275.2 Pseudomonas sp. GM30
GTTTTTTTGTCGCTCACTGCTTCGGCGCAGGGGCCGGTGCAGCGGCGGGCGGAGCTGTTGGCGCTGGCGCCGCAGCCCCCGGCGCGGCCGGTTTTGGTGCAGCGTCGTCGAACAGGTTCAAGCGTTCGCGCAACTCATGGGCCGGCACCGGTTGCTGATCCGCCGGCAGCGCGTTCGGATCGACCGGCGTCGCCGGAGCGGCGCCGTTCTGACCTTCGGCGGCTGGCTTGGCCGCGTCGGCACCTTGCGAACCTTCGATGGCGGCCTGGGCCTTTTTGGTCAGGACCACAATGTCGATGCGGCGGTTGACCGGGTTGAACGGGTTTTCCTTGTCGAACAGCGCCGACGAGGCGTAACCGACGACCCGCGCCACCTGCGAATCCGGATAGCTGCCTGCCACCAGCGCACGCCGCGCGGCGTTGGCACGGTTGGCCGAGAGTTCCCAGTTGCCGAAATCGCCGGTGCCGGTGTACGGCTTGGCGTCGGTGTGGCCGCTGATGCTGATCTTGTTCGGCACCGCTTTGATGGTGTCGGCCATGGCCAGCAGGATGTCTTCGAAGTACGGCTTCAGACGTGCCGAGCCCGAGTCGAACATCGGCCGGTTTTCCGCGTCCATGATCTGGATGCGCAAGCCGTTAGGGGTGATCTCAAACAGGATCTGATCCTTGAACTTCTGCAGCTGCGGGTTCTCGTCGACCTTGTTCTGCAGTTCTTGCAGCAACAGCTCCAGGCGTTCTTTCTCGACCTGTTCGGCCATGCCTTCGACCTGCTCGGTGTCGACCGTGACCTTGTCCGGTTGCGGCTGCGACTTCACCTCAGGGTTGAGGGTGTTTTCCGGTGCCAGGGTCGGTGTGCCGCCCAGATCGATGATGTACGGCGTACCGCTTTCGGAGAAGCCGACCGGATCCTTGAAGTAACCGGCGATGGCGATCTTCTGCTCAGGTGTTGCAGTGGACAGCAGCCACAACACCAGGAAGAACGCCATCATCGCCGTGGCGAAGTCGGCGAAGGCGATTTTCCACGCCCCGCCGTGATGCCCACCGGCTATGCGCTTGACGCGCTTGATGATTATCGGCTGATTATTTTCCATGACTTAGCGACCGCGAACGGCTTGTTCCAGCTCGGCAAAGCTTGGACGGTGCGCCGGGTACAGGACTTTACGCCCGAACTCCACGGCCAGCGATGGCGGCATGCCGGAAGCCGAAGCCACCAGCGAGGCCTTGATGGCTTCATAGACGTTCAGTTCTTCCTTGGCATCGTGCGCCAGGGAATGCGCCAACGGCCCGAAGAAGCCGTAGGCCGCGAGAATACCGAAGAAGGTACCGACCAGTGCCGCACCCACGTGCAGACCGATGGATTTCTGATCGCCCTCACCCAGCGACGCCATGGTCACCACGATACCCAGTACCGCCGCGACGATACCGAAACCGGGCATGGCGTCGGCGATGCCGTTCACCGCATGGGACGGATGCTCGAGGTCTTCCTTGAGGCTGTAGAGTTCCATGTCGAACAGGCCCTCCAGCTCATGCGGAGCCATGTTGCCGGAGGACATGATGCGCAAGTAATCGCAGATGAACGCGGTCATGCGCTCGTCTTTGAGTACCGCCGGGTACTTGGCGAAAATCGGGCTCGCGGCAGCGTCTTCGATGTCGCCTTCGATGGCCATCATGCCTTCGCGGCGGCTCTTGTTGAGGATCTCGTAGATCAGGCCGAGCACTTCCAGATAGAACGTGTGGCTGAAGCGCGAACTGAACATGCTCAGGGATTTCTTGAGCACGTGCATCGTCATGTAACCGGGGTTGGCCTGCAGGAATGCACCGAGGGCCGCACCACCGATGATCATCACCTCGAAGGGCTGGATCAGGGCGGCAATTTTGCCGTGGGAGAGCACGTATCCGCCGAGCACGCTCGCGAATACGACGATGATGCCGATAATTTTAGCCATAGGTAGAAAGTACTTATTTAAGTCGGGTTCAAGGTCATATTCGGAAGTTAAAAAATCTCTTCTTCTACTTATCGGCAAAACTGCGCCAGACTATAGCCAGTTCAGGCGAAAAGCCAATTTAGCCCATGCCGGGCGCGTCTACAGTCAGTGAAGATCTCGTCCAGACATGGCTAATGAAACGAACGTCCCACACGCAAAACCGACTACGCTCGAGGGCTGGGTCAAACTGCTCGATGGCGTGCGCCTGCCCGTGCCGCAAGAGGCGCACGACAAGGTGTGCCGGGCCATCCGTGACAACCGCAGCTCGCTGCGCGACATCGCCGACCTGATGCAGGACAGCCCGGCGCTGGCCTTGAGCATCATCCGTGAGGCCAATCGTCACACCCTCGGCACGATGACCGCGCCGGCAGAAAACCTTGAAGTCGCGATCAACCGTCTGGGCCTGGCACGGACTGAAGAATTGCTCGCGCGTCTGCCCGTCCAACCGCAGATGCAGATCCCCAAGGCGCTGCGCCAACTGCAAATGATCAGCCAGCACGCGACGCAACAGGCCAACGGTTTTTTCGCCAGTCGCCTGGCGCGCCTGTGGCAGGACATTCACTGGGGCAGCCTGTTGTTTCTCTCGCCGCTGTGGCCGCTGGCGCTGACGTTTCCCGAATTGCTCGAAGAGTGGGAGCTGCGGGTTATCCACAAGGGCGAATCGGCGCGCACGGTCGAGAAGCAACTGTTTGGCGTACGCCTGCTGAGGATCGCCGAGGCGCTGGTGCAGGTCTGGCACCTGCCGATCTGGGTGCAGCAAGGCTATAAGCTGCTGCTCAGCGAACAGCGCGAACTGGTGAAAGTACTGCGCATCGCCCGCGACAGCGAACATCCGTTGCGCCAGCAGAATCGCCTCGACGACGATCCGACCCTGCGCCGCTGGCTCAACCAGCCAGCCAACACCGTGTTGCTGGCCAACGGCCTGGCGCTGTCGGCACAACAGGCCTGGGACAGTCCGCACAGCGAGCGCTGGCAGTACCTGACCAGCCTTTATCTGCAAATCTCGATGGAAGAAGTGCAGCAGCAGTTGCACCAGCAAGCCGCCAACAGTGCGCGCCAGCATGCCATGCTCGATCTGTGGCACCCGGCCGTTTCATTATTATGGCCGTGGGGCACCCATCGCCTGCCGGCCGGGATGCTGCCGGCGGCGGCGCCGAATGCCGAGGATCTGACTCAATGGCGCCGGCAATGCGCCGAACTGCTGGCCGAGCCGAGCCGCTTCACCAATGCCATGAGCCTGACCGTCGCCGCCCGTGATGCGCTGGTCGCCAGCGGCATGCGTCGGGTGATGCTTCTGATGGCCGACCGCACGCAATCGAATCTGCGCGTGCACCAGACCTTCGGCCTGCCGAAAGAAGCCGCCGCGCTGAACTTCGTCGTCAGTCAAAGCAAAGTCTTGCAGCGCCTGCTCGCACAACAGGCTCAGGTGCGGATCAACCCCGAGAACAACGCACAGTTTTCCGCATTGTTGCCGCCGGGCCTGCGTTCGCTGTTCCGGGGCGAGCATCTGTTCCTGCGCTCGCTGGTCAATAACGGTCGGGTGATCATGATCGTCGTGGCCGACCAGGGCGGTGGGCCGTTCGCCGACATCACCGTGCAGGCGTTCGGCAAAACCGCGCAGTGCATCGAAAAGGCCCTGCACAGCTTTAGCAGCCGTGGCCGATGAGGCTGCGCTACAATCCCCCCCTTTGTGCTCTGGAGACCTCACATGTCTGACTTCTCTGGCTTGCCGCTCGTCATCGAGCCGAGCGACCTGCTCCCGCGTCTCGATTCCCCTGAACTGATTCTGGTGGATCTGACCAGCCCTGCCCGTTATGCCGAAGGTCACCTTCCCGGCGCACGCTTTGTCGATCCCAAGCGCACCCAGCTCGGCCAGCTCCCGGCGCCGGGGCTGATGCCGCCCAAAGACAAGCTCGAAGAGTTGTTCGGTGAGCTGGGCCATCGCCCGGACGCGGTCTACGTGGTCTACGACGACGAAGGCGGCGGCTGGGCCGGGCGCTTCATCTGGCTGCTCGACGTGATCGGTCACGACAAGTATCACTATCTCGACGGCGGTCTGCCGGCGTGGCTGGAAGCCGGCATGCCGATGTCGATCCAGGTGCCGCCTGCGGTGGGCGGTCCGGTGGCGCTGACCCTGCACGACGAACCGACTGCCACCCGCGAATACCTGCAAAGCCGTCTCGGCGCCGCCGATCTGGCGATCTGGGACGCACGCGGGCCGCTGGAATATTCCGGTGAGAAAGTGCTGGCCGCCAAGGGTGGACACATCCCCGGCGCGGTGAACTTCGAATGGACCGCTGGCATGGACAAGGCGCGTCAGCTGCGGATTCGCACGGACATGCCGCAGATCCTCGAAGACCTCGGGATCACCAAGGACAAAGAAATCATTACCCACTGCCAGACCCATCACCGGTCGGGCTTCACTTATCTGGTGGCCAAGTCCCTCGGTTATCCGCGGGTCAAGGGCTACGCCGGTTCCTGGGGCGAATGGGGCAACCACCCCGACACGCCTGTCGAGATTCAAGGTTCTAAGGACAACTAATGAAAGAGCGTCTGTTTATCCTCAGCCAGTACCTGCTGCCTCATCACCTGCTGTCGCGCCTGGCCGGTTGCGTTGCCGAGTGCCGCGTGCGCTGGTTCAAGAATGCCTTCACCCAGTGGTTCGCCAAGCGTTATCAGGTGGACATGTCGCAAGCGCTGGTCGAAGACCTGACCGCCTACGAGCACTTCAACGCGTTCTTCACCCGAGCCCTGAAAGACGGCGCGCGGCCACTGGATCAGACCCCGGGCGCGATCCTCAGCCCGGCCGACGGTGCGGTCAGCCAGCTCGGCCCGATCGAACACGGTCGCGTGTTCCAGGCCAAGGGCCACAGCTTCAGCGTGCTGGAACTGCTGGGCGGTGACACGGCGAATGCCGCGCCGTTCATGGGCGGCGACTTTGCCACCATTTACCTGTCGCCGAAGGATTACCACCGCGTGCACATGCCGCTGGCCGGCACCCTGCGCGAGATGGTCTACATCCCGGGCCGGATCTTCTCGGTCAACCAGACCACCGCGGAAAACGTTCCGGAGCTGTTCGCCCGCAACGAGCGTGTGGCGTGCATTTTCGACACCGAGCGCGGGCCAATGGCCGTGGTGCTGGTCGGCGCAATGATCGTCGCGTCGATCGAAACCGTGTGGGCCGGTCTGGTCACCCCACCGAAGCGCGAGCTGAAAACCTTCCGCTACGACGAAGCCGCCCGTGCGCCGATTCATCTGGAAAAAGGCGCGGAGCTGGGGCGCTTCAAGCTGGGTTCGACCGCGATCGTGCTGTTTGGTCCGGATCAGGTGAAATGGGCTGAAACACTGGTCGCCGGGTCTCCAGTGCAAATGGGCCAGGCCCTGGCCCTGCCAAACGCCTGATACAAGGCGCCCCTGTAGGAGCTGCCGCAGGCTGCGATCTTTTGACTTTGTTTTTAAAAACCAGGATCAAAAGATCGCAGCCTGCGGCAGCTCCTACCGGTTGAAGGCCGACCGGTTCATTTGCTGCTATGGTTTTTGGCATGAGCCAGACCATCTCCCCACCGCTGCTGAGCGCCCCGACCCCGACGCAAACGCGCCTGTCGTTCTGCGAAGCCACCCCGCGCGACCTCAAACGCTGGATCGCCGGCCTGCCCAAGGCCAACATCGGCGAAACCGCCCGCCAGTTGTACCAGGGCCTGGGCGAACTCAACCAATTGCTCACCCCCAGCGACAATCGCCTGCAACTGCTGGAGTTGCTGCGCCCCGAGGTGTACTTCGTCTGCCAGCATCTGGAGCGGCACTTCCTGCATCAGGCGATCCTGCTCGACGATCGTTCGCGCAAGATCAGCAACCTGTGTCAGGCGCTGCAAAGTCAGTTGGCGATCGGTTACAAGCAGATCGTTCTGCGCATTGCCCCCAAGTACCACAAGGATCGAGCGGCACTGGTCAGTCAGGCTCTGCAACGGGCCGCGCATGCGCTCAAGGGGCAACTGCTGCGGGCGACGCAGCTGTACAGTCCGCCGCCGGAACATCTGTGGTTCGAGCTGCATCAGCTGTATCGCGTGGCCTGCGCCTTGCAGCTGCAACAGCGCCGGGTACATGACGAACTGGCGAGCCTGAGCAGCGAACTGAGCCTGGAACAGACCTACATCGCCGCCCTGCTGCTGGGCAGCGCCCGTTGCAATCAATTGCGCCAGAACCAGATCGCCCGGCTGGCCGAAGTGCTGGAGCCGTGGAGTGCCCTGCTCAAATTGCATCCCGGCAGTCCGCAGGATGGACTGTTCGCCATCAGCGCCGAACTGGACGCCGGCCCGCGTTACCGCAGCATGTTTCGCAAAGAACAACAGGGCGCATTGCTGGGCTTCGATCCACAACCGCTGGTGAACGTGATCGAAGCGCATTTACTGCAGCAGGAGACGTCGACGCCGTTGCCGATCCCGGCAGGACTGAGCCTCGACACCCTGCAACATCTGCACGCCAGTTGGGGCCAGGCTGCCGAACGCAGTTTTCAGCGCACTGCCGGCCAGGGCAGCCTGACCGTGTGCGTCGGCATGAGCGCCCTGCACTTCTATCTGGGCGGCGAGCGCAGCTTCAGCGAACTGCTGAAACATCCCGGCGCCCGCGCGGCCAACTTCAGCCGCGCGGTGGTCAAGGGTGAAAAGGACAGCTGGAGCCAGGCCTTCGACGCCGCACCGCAGTCTGCGGCAGACGAGTTGCTGCCCTACGAGGAAATCCAGTACGACCATCTGGGCGAAGATGAAAGCGACACCGACAGCACGCCGAACTACCCGACCTACACGTTGCCGGTGATCAACCACAGCCCCGGTGGTTATTGCCTGGGCTGGCCAAGTGAGGTGCCGGCCGAGTTACAGGCCGGAGAAATGGTCGGGATTCAGGACAGTTCCAATCAGGGCTGGAGCATTGCGGTGGTGCGCTGGATTCGCCAGGTACGCGGCAGCGGGCCGCAAATGGGCATAGAACTGGTGGCGCCACACGCCGAACCTTGCGGTTTGCAACTGGTGCGCTCGCGGGATGATCACAGCCACTATTTACGCGGGCTGCTATTGCCGGAGATCAGTGCCATCGACTTGCCGGCGACCTTGCTCGCCCCGCGCCTGCCGTTTCAGGAAGGCAATAAAGTGCTGATCAACACCCACGGCGAAGAACACCGCGCCGGGCTGGATCGACGGGTGGCGAGTACGCACAGCTTCAATCAGTTTGCCTATCGCTCGCTGGAGGCCGCGCAGAATGGCGGGAGCGAGGAGAATTTCGATTCGTTGTGGAAATCGCTTTGAATCCTTAAAGATACTGTGGCGAGGGAGCTTGCTCCCGCTGGACTGCGCAGCAGTCCCATTCTCTTGAATTAAAGAGTGGGGCCGCTTCGCGCCCCAGCGGGAGTAAGCTCCCTCGCCACAGAGGCCGCCTCAGGCTCAGAGCTGCCCGTCGCGATCGCGGAAGCCCAGCAGGTACAGCACACCATCCAGCCCCAGCGTAGAGATCGCCTGCTTCGCCGACTGCTTGACCAGCGGCTTGGCGCGGAACGCCACACCCAGCCCGGCAATCGCCAGCATCGGCAGGTCATTCGCGCCATCACCCACGGCGATGGTCTGCTCCAGGCGCAAGCCTTCCTTGTGCGCCAGCTCCTTCAGCAGGTCAGCCTTGCGCTGGGCATCGACAATCGGCTCGATCGCCACGCCAGTGCATTTGCCATCAACCACTTCCAGTTCGTTGGCGAACACGTAGTCAATGCCGAGTTTGGCCTGCAACTGCTTGGCGAAGTAAGTGAAGCCGCCGGACAGGATCGCGGTCTTGTAGCCCAGGCGCTTGAGTTCGGCGAACAGGGTTTCCGCGCCCTCGGTCAGACGCAACGAAGCGCCGATGGAGTCCAGCACGCTGACGTCCAGGCCCTTGAGCAGCGCCAGGCGCTCCTTGAAGCTGGCGCGGAAGTCCAGTTCGCCAGCCATGGCGCGCTCGGTGATGGCCGAGACTTGCTCGCCCACGCCGGCAGCCTTGGCCAGTTCGTCGATGACTTCGGCTTCGATCAGCGTGGAGTCCATGTCGAACACCGCCAGACGCCGGTTGCGACGGAACAGCGAATCTTCCTGGAAGGCGATGTCGACGTTCAGCTCCTGCGCGACGCTGAGGAATTCGGCGCGCAACGCCTGCGGATCTGCCGCTTCGCCACGCACGGAAAACTCGATGCAGCCCTTGCCCTTGTCGGCTGGAGTGTCCAGCGGCATGCGACCCGACAGACGGTCAATATGGTCGATGTTCAGGCCATATTTGGCAGTGATCGAGCTGACCGCCTGCAATTGGCCGGCGGTCACTTTGCGGGTCAACAGGGTGACGATGTGGCGTTTCTTGCCCTGATTGCCCACCCATTGCTGGTAATCCTCTTCGGACACCGGGGTGAAGCGCACCTGCTGGTCGAGCTCGTAGCCCTTGAACAGGATGTCCTTGAGCACGGCTTTGCCCTGCTCGGAGTCGGGAATCTCGACCAGGATGCCGAACGACAGGGTGTCGTGGATCACCGCCTGACCGATGTCGAGAATGTTCACACCACCCTGGGCCAGAACGCCGGTAATGGCCGCAGTCAGACCCGGACGGTCGACTCCCGTGATGTTAATCAGGACGATTTCGCGCAACGCGCACCCCCGCAACTGGAAAAAAACCGCATTCTACCCACTTTCAGTGACCATCGGGCACCGCGAGCGCTTTGCCGGTCTAGGGCCTGTCGCTATACTGCGCGTCAACTTCACGGACAAAAGAGCCGAGCTCAGTGAACCGGCCCACGCCAGTTAAAACCGATAACTTCTTCCTGCTGATCTTCCGTGCACTGCGTCATCGCCGTGTACCGATTGCATTGCGCATTGCCAGCCATAACGTGATCCTGGTCGCTCTGGCCCTGGTGATCTATGCCGGGGTGATGGGCTTGCAGTTCAAGCAGGCCATGCACGAGCAGGCCGATGCGCTGGGCGAAAGCCTGACCACGCAGACTGCCACCTCCGCCACTGAACTGTTGGTGTCCAACGACATCCTCAGCCTCAACGTGCTGCTCAACAACCTGACCAAGAACAAGCTGGTGGCCCACGCGGCTATCTATAGCGTGGATAACCGCATCCTCGCCGAATCCGGTCAGCGCCCCAAGCACAGCCTGCTGGGCGAAGCCGAGGGCATGTACGAGAGCAAGATCACTTTCCAGGACGTGACCGCCGGGCAACTGCGCATCAGCCTGGACATGGATCAGTTCCAGCAGCCGATGACCATCAGCCTGCAGAGCATGGGTATTCTCAGTGCGATTCTTTTGGCGCTGTCGCTGGCCCTGAGCCTGCGCATGGGCCGTTACCTGTCGACGCCGTTGCTGCAACTGCGCGTCTGGCTGCGCAACATCGACGAATACACCCCGGGCACCGACCGTCAGGACGAGATCGGCGACCTTGCGCGTCAGCTGCACGCCAACTTCGCTCCGGAGCCGGCGCCAAAACCCGAGCCCGAGCCGGAACCCGAGTTCGAGGAAGAGGATGAGCCGGAGTTCGAAGTGCGCAACCTGCGTGACCCGAGCTTTGACGAAACCCGCCCGATGGCCGCGCAAAAACCTGCGCCGCGCCACGTGGTCAGCACCGTCGAAGACGATGAAGACGACGACGCGTTTGCCGATCTGCGCGACGAGTCGCTGGATGCAGCGCCGCAACCGGTCGCGCGCAAGGCCACACCAAGCGTGCCGCAGCACAGCGCGGTGCTGGCGATCCAGCTGGGTTCGCAAGAACAACTGCGGCGCCTGCCGCGTGCCCGCCTGGAAGAGTTGCTGGAGCGCTACCGCGATTGTCTCGATCAGGCCGCTTCGCTATATCAGGGCGAAATCGAAACCCTGAACGATGGCAGCACACTGATGCTGTTCCACACCGAAGACAGCGGTGACGACTATCTGACCAATGCCATCTGCTGCGGTGAACTGCTGCGGGCGCTGGGTCATCAGTTGCAGATCGAAGTCGCCGACAGCGGCATCACCCTGCAATTGCAGCTGGGCCTGACCCTGGGCGACGAGCTGTTCGGCCTGAGCCAGATCGACCTGCTGCTGACCGATTCGGCCCAGGATGCGCTGGCCCTGTCGCAACACAGCCGCAACCTGCTGCTGGTCGAGCGCAAGATCGGTGACGACAACCTGATTCGCCAGCGTGCGCGGATCCGCCCGATCGCCAGCCCTGAGGGGGCTTGCTGTGTCGAGCGCTTGATGGAGCCTTATCCGTCGATGCTCGAGCGGCAACTGGCGCGGATGCATGAGCGTCGGGCGTAAGGCTTAGGCCAGATGCACAGAAGCCCGCAGACGAGTGATTGTCTGCGGGCTTTTTTGTTGCCTGTACCGGCCCTTTCGCGAGCAAGCTCGCTCCCACTGTGGACGGTGGCTGCCACAGACCTTGTGAACACCTTCAAGACCTGTGGGAGCGAGCTTGCTCGCGAAGAGGCCCGCACTGACGGCAAAGATTTCCTGCCCCCAGACACAACAAAGCCCGCACAAGGCGGGCTTTGTTTTGACTCAAACCAGACTTAGAAGCGGAACACTTCCATATCGGTGCGAATTGGCGAAGCCATCGGAATCTTCGGCTGCTTCTCTGCATCCGCCGCCGGCGCTGCCGGTTTAGGCGCTGCCTTCCGCGGTGCTTCGGCCACCGGAGGCTGGTTGGCCAATGGCTTGAGCGCCACCGACAACTGCTCGGCCAGACGCTGCAGCAGAATCCCCTGCGCCTGCACCTGCGAAGCCGTGGTGCCGGCATGCAGCTCCTGCAGATGAACGATGCGGTTGTCGCGCACCTGACCACGACGGTCGATCAGACGCCATTGTGCATCGAGGATCGCCGGTTGCTTCTCACCGGAGTCCAGACGCGTGATGGTCAGCAATACCTGCACATCCGGGGTAAAACCCAAGGTGGCCGGTGCCAGCACCACACGTTGGCTGTCCAGATGGCCGGCCACCTGACGCATCAGCAATTGATCGATATCCGACGAAAGGCTGCCCGCCCAGCGACCATCGGTCGAGGCTTGCAGGCTGCCGTCCGGTTGACGTTGCAGCAAGGTTTCACGTTGCAGGTAATCAGCAATGACTACCGGACCCAACAAAACCGCCATGCCTGCGCTTTGCGCAGGCTGAGCCGGACTTCCGCTGTCCAGCTGATACAGCGACACCGGCTGGTGAACGCTGCAGCCCGCCAGGCCCAAAACGCCAGCGAGCAGAAAAATAAGGGGGCGCAGAGCAGTCATCATCCCGTCCAGGTGGCCGCCACAAGGCTGACCACAGTGAAAATACTCAATAAAAATGAAGAACGCTCGGCCACGCCGGCGCTTGGAAAGGGCATATCATCCGTGAATATGCGTTCCGACTCCAGCGCCAAAGCGTCGATCTACGCGTTAAATCGTAGATCGACGCCTCTAGATGGGCGTTTTCACCTAATTGAGGTTTTCGACGAGCAGCGCATCGACCCGCTGGAAGCCACGTGGAAGCTTGTTGCCACGCCGTCCGCGCTCACCTTTGTAGTGCTCGAGGTCTTCAGCTTTCAGTTTATATGGACGTTTGCCTGCTTGCAGGATCAACGTAGCCCCCGCGGGGATAACCGCAATGTCCGTGACAAACTCTTCACGGCTGGCGACACGGTCCCCCGGCACACCGATGATCTTGTTGCCTTTGCCCTTCGCCAGCTGCGGCAAATCGCTGATATTGAAGACCAGCATCCGCCCCTCGCTGGTCACGGCGGCAAGCAAGTCATTCTCGCGATCACTCACCGGACGCGGCGCGATCACCTTGGCGTTGTTCGGCAAGCTCAACAGGGCTTTACCGGCCTTGTTCTTGGCTTGCAGGTCTTCGCCTTTGACCACGAAACCGTAACCGGCGTCGGAGGCGATCACGTACAGCGCATCGTCTTCCGGCATCAGCACGCATTCGAAAGTCGCGCCCGGTGGCGGGGTCAGACGCCCGGTCAACGGTTCGCCCTGGCCGCGCGCCGACGGCAAGGTATGGGCGGCAACCGAATAGCTGCGGCCAGTGGAGTCAATCACCACGGCAGACTGGTTGGAACGCCCCGCCGCCGAGGTCTTGAAGCCGTCACCCGCCTTGTACGACAGGCCAGTGGCATCGATATCGTGGCCCTTGGCCGAACGGATCCAGCCTTTTTCCGACAGCACGACGGTGACTTTCTCGTTCGGCAGCAGATCGTGTTCGGTCAGCGCTTTCGCTTCAGCGCGCTCGACGATCGGCGAACGACGGTCATCGCCGTAGGTTTCAGCGTCTTTCAGCAGCTCGGTGCGCACCAGCTTCTTCAGCTTGGCTTCGCTGCCCAGCAGGGCTTGCAGCTTGGCTTGTTCCTTGAGCAGTTCGTCCTGCTCGTCGCGCAGCTTCATCTCTTCCAGACGCGCCAATTGCCGCAGACGGGTGTCGAGGATGTAGTCGGCCTGAATCTCGCTGAGGGCGAAACGCTCGATCAGCTTGGCTTTCGGGTGCTCCTCGGTACGGATGATGTGAATCACTTCATCCAGGTTGAGGTAGGCGATCAACAAACCGTCCAACAGGTGCAGACGACGCTCGACCTTGTCGAGGCGGAATTGCAGACGGCGGCGCACGGTCAGCACGCGGAATTCCAGCCATTCGACCAGCAATGCACGCAGGTTCTTCAGCTGCGGCTTGCCGTCCAGACCAATGATGTTGACGTTGACCCGGTAGGTCGACTCCAGCTCGGTGCTGGCGAACAGGTGCTGCATCAGCGCTTCGTGATCAACGCGGCTGTTGACCGGAATGATCACGATGCGGCACGGGTTTTCGTGGTCGGACTCGTCACGCAGGTCAGCGATCTGCGGTGCTTTCGACGGTTTGGCCTGCATCAGCGCGGCGATCTGCTCCAGCACCTTGGCCCCGGAGACCTGGTGCGGCAGGGCGGTGACGATGATGTCGCCGTCTTCGACGTGGTACACGGCGCGCATGCGCACCGAGCCCTTGCCGGTTTCGTACATTTTAAGCAGGTCGGCGCGCGGCGTGATGATTTCCGCTTCGGTCGGGTAATCCGGACCTTGAATGTGCTCGCAGAGCTGCTCGACCGTGGCTTTCGGCTCATCGAGCAGACGCACGCAGGCGGTGGCGACTTCGCGCAGGTTGTGCGGCGGCACGTCGGTGGCCATACCGACAGCGATGCCGGTGGTGCCATTGAGCAGGATGTTCGGCAAACGCGCCGGCAGAACCAAAGGTTCCTGCAAGGTACCGTCGAAGTTCGGCCCCCAGTCGGCGGTGCCCTGGCCCAGTTCGCTGAGCAGCACTTCGGAATAACGCGACAGACGGGCTTCGGTGTAACGCATGGCGGCGAAGGATTTCGGATCGTCCGGCGCACCCCAGTTGCCCTGGCCATCGACCAGTGTGTAGCGATAGCTGAACGGCTGGGCCATCAGCACCATCGCTTCGTAGCACGCTGAGTCGCCGTGCGGGTGGAACTTGCCGAGCACGTCACCGACGGTACGCGCCGATTTCTTGTGCTTGGAATCGGCGTCCAGCCCCAGCTCGCTCATGGCGTAGACGATACGCCGCTGTACCGGTTTCAGGCCGTCGCCGATATGCGGCAGGGCACGGTCCATGATCACGTACATGGAGTAGTTGAGGTAGGCATTTTCGGTGAAGTCAGCCAGCGAGCGGCGTTCTACACCGTCCAGGCTGAGATCAAGGGAGTCGCTCATGCGGGCCTCATCGGTTCGTTGTCTGGCGCAGCAGCATGGTGCCACCGCGCTGGGTAAATTCAAGTTTGTTCAGGGCGCTCATGCCGAGCAGCACCTGATCGCCATGCAGCCCCGGCGCCACCAGTGCACGGACGTCCCGCAGCACGATGTCGCCCAGTTGCAGGCGGTCGATCTTTGTCCGGTAGCCCTGGCTCAGGCCGTTGGCCGTGCTCAGGGTCACGCCGAAACCTTCTTCCAGTTTCAACCGTTTGGCCAGATCCGCCGGGATCGCCACATCGGTGGCGCCGGTGTCGAGCATGAACTCCACCGGCTCACCGTTGATCTGACCGCTGGCGACAAAATGCCCTTGAGCATTGCCGGCCAGTTTTACTTCGATCACGCCGTCATGCTGCTCGGAGCTGACCACGACATTCGGATTCTGCTGACGCTCTTCCCACTGGCCGAAAAACCGCGTGGCCAGAAACAGCCCGGCGCACCAGGCCAGAATCATCAGCACCCGGCCGGCGCGTTTACCCGGCGGTTGCTGATTCACGGCTTGGCGCTCCAGCCACCTTCCGGCGCGGCGAAGCGCCAGACGATCGGCCGAACCTCACCGTCTGCCCGCGGGCCGAAGTTATTGTCGACGCCGACCCACGCACCCTCAGCATCAACGATCAGCGCCTCTTCCAGCCCGAAGTTTTGCGAGTAACGGCGGTTGGCCTGCAACAGTTCAGCGGCGTACGACCAGCAACGCTCGACCTTGGCGGTCTGCGCATCGCGCCGGCAAATCTGGAAGGCGTTGCGTTCAAGGGTAAACAATTTGCCGTTGAACAACGAAAGGTCGGAAAAGTCGCGGTCGACCGCTTTGGCATGCGGGAACTGCGGCGGCTGCATCTCCTTGCCGCCCTCGCTGAGCAGCACGCAACGACCGTCGCAATCCCACACTGTCTGCTGACGCTTGATCAGCAGCAAGCCGCGGTTTTGCCGTTCGCCGGCCAGCCACATCTGATCGCCCGCCGGGTTGATCGCCAGACCTTCGAAGATCGCGTTGAAATGCAGGAGCATGCCACTGGCACGTGCTTCGCGAACCATCATCGGCGAAATCTTCAGCCAGTTGGCCGGGCCGCTGACGGGCACCTGCAAGACCGCCGCGTGGCCCTCGCTGACAATGTAGCGATTGCCGGCGCTGTCGCAGCTGATACCTTCGAAATCCAGGTCGCCACCGCGCACGAACGACGCGGCCCAATTGCGCGAGCGCAATCCCCACGGCAGACCGGTCTCCGGCACCGGGGGCACGTCGATGTGCAAGGCTTCGGCCTGCCAGACCTGATCGGCGGTATTGAGCCGATAGATCTGATCGTCATCGCGGTCCGACACCGTCCACAACTCGCTGCCACACATGGCCAGTCCCGACAGGTTGCCGCCACGCATGCCTTCGACCGGATGTTCCGAGAGCACGCGCAATTCCTGCAGCGGCTCGGCCGACACACTCATCGCACTCAGCAGCAACGCACCCGCCAAGGCCCAGCCAAACCGCATCAGGCCAGCACCTCGGCCAGGTTGCCCTTGGATTCGAGCCAGGTCTTGCGGTCACCGGCGCGTTTCTTCGCCAACAGCATGTCCATCATTTCCGAGGTCTCGGCAAAATCATCGCCCAGCGTCAACTGCACCAGGCGCCGGGTGTTCGGGTCCATGGTGGTTTCACGCAGCTGCGGCGGGTTCATTTCACCCAGACCCTTGAATCGGGTGACCTGCGGTTTGCCGCGTTTCTTCTCGGCCACCAGACGGTCGAGAATCCCGTCGCGCTCGGCTTCGTCGAGGGCGTAGTAGATCTCTTTGCCGAGGTCGATGCGGTACAGCGGCGGCATCGCCACGTAGACGTGACCGGCATCCACCAACGGGCGGAAATGCTGGACGAACAACGCGCAAAGCAAGGTCGCGATGTGCAGACCGTCGGAGTCGGCGTCGGCGAGGATGCAGATTTTGCCGTAACGCAGCTGGCTCATGTCTGCGGCGCCCGGATCCACCCCGATGGCCACGGCGATGTTGTGCACTTCCTGGCTGGCGAGCACTTCGCTGCCGTCGACTTCCCAGGTGTTGAGGATCTTGCCGCGCAACGGCAGGATCGCCTGGAACTCCTTGTCCCGCGCTTGCTTGGCGGAACCACCGGCGGAATCACCTTCGACCAGGAACAGCTCGGACCGCATCGGATCCTGCCCGGCGCAGTCAGCCAGTTTGCCCGGCAGCGCAGGGCCCTGGGTGACGCGCTTGCGCTCGACTTTCTTGCTCGCTTTCAGGCGGCGACCGGCGTTGTTGATCGCCAGTTCGGCCAGCGCCAGACCGGTTTCCGGGTTGGCGTTGAGCCACAGGCTGAATGCATCTTTCACGACGCCGGAAACGAACGCCGCCGCTTCACGCGACGACAGACGCTCTTTGGTCTGACCGGAGAACTGCGGTTCCTGCATCTTCATCGACAGCACGAAAGCGATGCGCTCCCAGACATCTTCCGGCGCCAGCTTCACGCCGCGCGGCAGCAGGCTGCGGAATTCGCAGAACTCGCGCATCGCATCGAGCAGGCCCTGACGCAGACCGTTGACGTGAGTACCACCCTGCGCCGTCGGGATCAGGTTGACGTAGCTTTCCTGCACCGCGTCGCCACCTTCCGGCAACCACAGCAGCGCCCAGTCGACCGCTTCTTTATTACCGGCGAGGCTGCCGCAGAACGGCTCGTCCGGCAGGCGTTCGAATTCGCTGACTGCGTCCACCAGATACGAGCGCAGACCGTCTTCGTAATGCCACTCGACTTTCTCGCCGGTGCCTTTGTCTTCGAAACTGACCAGCAGCCCCGGGCACAACACAGCCTTGGCCTTGAGCACGTGCTTGAGGCGGCTGATGGAGAATTTCGGTGAATCGAAGTATTTCGGATCCGGCGCGAAGTACACGCTGGTGCCGGTGTTGCGCTTGCCGACGGTGCCGACGATTTCCAGCTCGGTGGCCTTGAAGCCATCCTTGAAGGTCATCTGGTATTCGTTGCCGTCACGCTTCACGCGTACCCGGACTTCGGTCGACAAGGCGTTGACCACGGAAATACCCACCCCGTGCAGACCGCCGGAGAACTGGTAGTTCTTGTTGGAAAACTTGCCGCCCGCATGCAGTTTGGTGAGGATCAGCTCGACACCCGACACCCCCTCTTCCGGGTGAATGTCGACCGGCATGCCGCGACCGTCGTCGCTGACCTCCAGCGAGTGATCGGCGTGCAGAATGACCTGCACCGATTTGGCGTGGCCGGCCAGGGCTTCGTCGACGCTGTTGTCGATGACTTCCTGGGCGAGGTGGTTCGGCCGACTGGTGTCGGTGTACATGCCGGGGCGTTTGCGCACCGGGTCGAGGCCCGAGAGGACTTCGATGGCGTCGGCGTTATAAGAGCTAGCGCTGGGAGTGGCCATAGGGTCTCGTCGTCAGTGATTCAATGAAAAAGGGGCAAGACGTCACAGTGCGGTGAAATCGATTGCCTGATACAAATCGGCGCCAATGCCGGCAAAACTCAGCAACGCCGGCAATTGCCCGGCAAAACCCTGAAAACTGTGGTCGCCGCCGGCCTGAATGCGCAAGGCACAGGCCCGGTAATATTGCTGGGCGAGGCGATAATCCAGTGTTTCATCACCGGTCTGCAACCACACCTGATAACGCTGTGCATCCACCGGCGCCGGCACTTCCAGCTCGGCCAGGGCCGTCACATGGTCGTGGGTCAGTTCCCAGGTCTCATCGGTATACAGGTTTTTCTGCGTGCCCAGGTAGCCGTCGAACATCCGGTGCGGGCTGACCGCCGGGTTGACCAGCAGGGCTTTCAAGCCGTGGCGCTCAGCCAGGTGAGTCGCATAGTAGCCGCCGAGTGAGCTTCCCACCAGCAACGGCCGGCCCAGCTCGGCAATCGCCTGCTGCAACTGACCGATGGCTTCACGCGGGTGGTGATGCAGCGCCGGGACACGCAATTGCTCGCTCAAACCCAGCCGCTCCATCACCGCGACCAGCTGACAGGCCTTTTTCGAGGCCGGCGCGCTGTTGAAACCGTGGATATAGAGGATCGAACCGGACATTTGAGCTCCCTGGGTGTCGGCGAAAGATAGCGGAGTTTACAGGGAGTCAGGGGAACGGCATAAACAAAAACCCTGTGGCGAGGGAGCTTGCTCCCGCTCGGCTGCGCAGCAGTCGTAACCCTGACAATTCAAATCATCTGCGGATATGCGGTGACTGGGTTCGGGTCTGCTGCGCAGCCCAGCGGGAGCAAGCTCCCTCGCCACAATGGTGTCAGTAACCGTTGGAACCGTAATCGACAGTGAATTCGAAGTCGGTCACGCGCTCCACGCCTGTCTCCAGCCGCCCGTCCGGCAGCAGCCGCAACCAGCGATAGCCCGGTGCCTGCTCGCCGACCTTGAAATCGTCACTGCCCGGTTCGAACTGAATGCAGGTCGAAGGCGAGGCCATCAGCCGCACACCTTTGCGCTCGCGGTCGATTTCCTGATGCACATGGCCCCACAGCACTGCGCGGGCCTGGGGAAAACGATCGAGCACCTCGAAGAACGCTTCGGGATTGCGCAAACCGATCGGCTCCATCCATTGGCAATTAATCGACACCGGATGATGGTGGAAACACACCAGATGATGACGCTCCGGGGCTTCACTCAATGAACGCGCCAGCAGCTGCAGTTGATCGTCCTGCAGATAACCCGGCACAGAACCCGGCACCGCCGAGTCGAGCAGGGTCACGCGCCAGTTGCCGATATCAACCACCGACTCCAGCAGTGCGCTTTGCACCGCGGCCTCAGCCATGATCAACGGCTCATCGTGATTGCCGGGAATCCAGCGCGCCGGCGCATCGATCTGCGCACTCATCTGGCGAAACTGCTGGTACGACTCCAGCGTGCCGTCCTGGGATATATCACCGGTGGCGAGGATCAGATCGATCTGCGGCTGCTGCCCCAACACCAGCTCAATGACCTTTTGCAGGCTCTCGCGGGTGTTCATGCCCAGCAGCGTGCCGTCCGCCTCGGCGAACAGGTGACTGTCGGATAGCTGCACCAGCAACGCCGGATCGGCGGTGGTCAATGCGGATACGCTCGGCAAGGCGTTCTCCCAGGGCAAAAGCACGGAATCGGTTGAGTGCCGCAATTATGCTGGGGGATGACGCAAAGGGGAAACCGGCGAACCGGACGCAGTTCACAACTAGCGTACGACTTCGTACTCGTGCCCCAGGGCCAGACAATGGCTCAGCCATTCCCCCAGGAACAGATTGAGCTGGGCCTTTTCATCCGGCTGATGCATCGCGGCGTTCGGGTAAGGATAGATGCCGCGAAAGCGTCGCGCATGTTCGGCGCTGATCACCTCGGCCATGCGCGCGTCGTGATAGACCTGCACTTCCAGTTGCGGTACCGGCAGCCACGGCAGACTGTGTTCCTGACGCACCTGCAACGTGGTGGTGTACGGGCAGGTCTGCAGCACTTCGAGGGCCAGCACGCCGAGCATCTGCTCGCCCTGGGTCACAGCGATGCGCCGCGCCTCGGGGTCGTTGCGCATGTCCGGCACCAGTCGCATCAGGCGCGCGTAGTTGGCCTCGCAGGCAGCTTGCAGCCCGGCGAGGTCGACTCGATAGCGATCGCGCAGCTTGTTTACGACCATAACCCCCTCACTTCGGCGCGGTTGAGCGCCAGCCATTGCAAGGCGATGATGCTCGCCGCGTTGGCAATGCGTCCGTCACGGACGGCCTGCAAGGCATCTTCAAAGGCCCAGACCGTGACGCGGATGTCTTCTGCTTCTTCCTCCAGCCCATGCAGGCCGCCTACGCCTTCGGTGCTGCAGTGCCCCAGGAACAAATGCACGAATTCGTTGCTGCCGCCCGGCGACGGAAAATATTGGGTCATCGGCCACAGGGCCTTGATGTCCAGCCCAGCTTCCTCCTGCGCCTCGCGGTGAGCAACTTCTTCCGGCACTTCGGCCTTGTCGATCAGACCGGCGACCAGCTCAACCAGCCACGGATTGTCGGTCTTGCCCATGGCACCGACGCGAAACTGCTCGAGCAGCACCACTTCATCGCGCTTTGGATCGTAAGGCAGCAGGCACACGGCATCGTGACGCACGAAGACTTCGCGGTTGATCTCGCGGCTCATGCCGCCGGCGAACAGTTCATGGCGCAGGTGCAAACGGTCGAGCTTGTAGAAGCCCTCGTAGCAGCGCTCGCGCTTTACGACGTCGACGGTGACCGGAGTGGCGTTGGCAAAATCTGTCATGAGCATCCTCTCTTGCTGCAAATCCAATACGAGGCTGCTTTTGGTTACTGGCGACCTCGACTTCGCGCCATCCTAACGCGCCCGCGATGATTGATGCAGCCCCTTTACCGTCAGCGGGATGGACGGTGGCGGCGAAACCCACTCTAATTAGCTTAGTGGCGAACTGACTGCTTCGGCGAGAGTCGAAGCGGATAACTTTTTGCCTTCCCCTGCTTCAGAAAGGACGCCCATGTCGCTTTTCAAAATTGCCTCCGTGGCCGCCATCGCCCTGACCCTGGGCGCCTGCGCCAACCTGTTCCAGCCCAACTACCGCACGCCGTTGGACACGACCCGCGATGCGTCGGAAACCCTGAAACCCGGCTGTTCCAACCCGGACTGCCCGCTGGTGAATATCGATACCGTGCACTTCGCGGCCGAGCCTGCGCTGGACGGCATTATCGAAAAACGTCTGCTGCAAATGACCCGCACCGAGCAGAACGCAGCGGTGGCGCCAACCCTGGCCGCCTATCGTGATCAATTCCTGCGCAACGCCGGCCCGCGTAACAGCAGCTATCTGCAGGCCAAGGTACGCGAGCAGCATGACGGCTTGGTGATCATCGAACTGTCGAGCTATCTCGACACCGGCGGCGCCCATGGCACGCCGGGCCGCGGTTTCATCAACTACTCGCGTCAGCAGCATAAAGTGCTGAACCTGTCGGACATGTTGCTGCCGGATCAGGAAGAGGCGTTCTGGAAAGCGGCGCAAGTGGCGCACAACAGCTGGCTGATCAGCACCAAGCTCGATCAGGAAGCGGATTTCGTGAAGAGCTGGCCGTTCGTCAAAACCCCGAACGTGGCGCTGACCTACGGTGGCGTGATCCTCAAGTACGACGTGAGCACCATCGCGCCTTACGCGCTGGGCCACGTCGAACTGAAGATCCCTTACCCGCGTCTGAACGGCATTCTCAAGCCCGAGCTGTTTCCCGGCCGTAACTGAAAGCCCGGCCAAGCACCAGTTGCAACAGCCCTGCCAGCACCAGTGCCGGCAGGGTCGCGCCGACATCCGGATACAGATTCGCCAGCAAGTGGTAGGTGCTGATCCCGCCCAGCCACGCCAGCAGCGCCGGCCAGCGCAATGCGCCTGACGCCACCTGAGCGCTGCGCTTGCGCAGGATGAAGTGATCCACCAGCACCACGCCGAACAGCGGCGCAAACACCGAGCCGATCAGCAACAGGAAGTTCTGGTACTGCGCCAATGGCGCCAGCAGTGCAATCAGGGTGCAGATCACGCCGATGGCCAATGCCAGATGCTCGACTTTCAGGCGCAACAGAATCCCGCTCGACACCGCTGCCGAATGAATGTCGGCGAAAGCGTTTTCCGACTCATCCAGCAGAATCAGCAACAGCGGAATGCCCAGACCGGCCCCGGCCAGTGCCAGCAGCAACGCATTGACTTCACCGCTCGGCGCAAACGCCAGGGTGTAGGCCACGCCGAGACTCATCAACCAGAAATTGCCGATGAAGAAACCGATGGCGGTGCCGCCGAAGACGTTCTTCGCCCGCTTGCCGAAACGCGAGTAATCGGCGATCAGCGGCAGCCACGACAGCGGCATCGCGATGGCAATGTCGAAGCCCACGGCAAACGGCATCGAACCGTCCCCGGCACGGGCCCAGAGTGCCGCCAGATCAGCCTTGGCGAACAGATTCCAGGTCAGCCAGATGCACGCGGCGAGGATCAGCCAGATACCCCATTTACGCAGGATCTTGCGCACGAACGTCAGCGGCCCGCTGACCGCGAGCAAAGTCGCCAGTGCGCCGAAGCACAAGGTCCAGAGCATCGGGTTGGCCCACAGCGAACCTTCGCTGAACGCACGGCTGCCGAGCAGACTGGCGGCGTCGCGCATGACGATGATCTCGAACGAGCCCCAACCGATCAGTTGCAACAGGTTGAGCAGCGCCGGCAGGCTTGCGCCTTTGCTGCCGAGGCTGAGCTTGAGGGCAGCCATCGACGACAGACCGGTGTCGCTGCCGATCACGCCAACGGCGGCCAACAGCAGCACGCCAACCAGCGTGCCGAGGAAAATCGCCAGCAGCGAACCGGAGAGGCCCAGACCGGGCGCGAGCAAGGCACCGGTCTGCAAGACCATCAGGCCGATGCCGAGGGAGAACCACAGGGAAAACAGATCGCGACCGCCGAATACTCGCTTGTCGGCGGGTACGGCGAGGTCGGGGGAATAAGTGCCGGGTTGAATGCTCAAGGGTGTTATCTCAGAGGGACATTTGTTGTTGTGTGTGATCGCACACCATGCCTGTGGCGAGGGAGCTTGCTCCCGCTGGTCTGCGCAGCAGACCCAAAACCGGCCAACGCGTTCTTTCAATCAGAACGCGTTGGCCGGATTTACGACTGCTTCGCAGCCGGGCGGGAGCAAGCTCCCTCGCCACAGAGGCTCCGGTCATCCCAGAGCCTTTCAGGTCAGATCAAACCTTCTTGTACAGCTGACTGCCTTCCTTCTTGAACCGCTCGGCCTGCTCCGCAAGGCCTTGGGCGACGTCCACGTCGACCGCATCAATCCGCTGGTTGGCCGCGTATTCGCGGACTTCCTGGGTGATCTTCATCGAGCAGAATTTCGGCCCGCACATCGAGCAGAAGTGCGCGACCTTGGCCGAGTCCTTCGGCAGGGTTTCGTCGTGATACGAACGGGCGGTATCCGGGTCCAGGCCGAGGTTGAACTGGTCTTCCCAACGGAATTCAAAACGCGCCTTGCTCAAGGCGTTGTCGCGAATCTGTGCGCCCGGGTGCCCCTTGGCCAAGTCCGCTGCGTGGGCAGCGATCTTGTAGGTGATGATCCCGGTCTTCACGTCATCCTTGTTCGGCAAGCCGAGGTGTTCCTTCGGCGTCACGTAGCAGAGCATCGCGCAGCCGAACCAGCCGATCATCGCCGCACCGATACCCGAGGTGATGTGGTCGTAACCCGGAGCGATGTCGGTGGTCAGCGGGCCGAGGGTGTAGAACGGCGCCTCGTCGCAGCACTCCAGCTGCTTGTCCATGTTCTCCTTGATCAACTGCATCGGCACGTGGCCCGGGCCTTCGATCATGCACTGCACGTCGTGTTTCCAGGCGATCTTGGTCAGCTCGCCGAGGGTTTCCAGTTCGCCGAATTGCGCTTCGTCGTTGGCGTCGGCAATCGAGCCCGGACGCAGGCCATCGCCCAGCGAGAAGCTGACGTCGTAGGCCTTCATGATTTCGCAGATTTCGTCGAAGTGGGTGTAGAGGAAGTTCTCTTTGTGGTGCGCCAGGCACCACTTGGCCATGATCGAACCGCCACGGGAAACGATGCCGGTCACGCGTTTGGCGGTCAGCGGCACGTAGCGCAACAGCACGCCGGCGTGGATAGTGAAGTAGTCGACGCCCTGCTCGGCCTGTTCGATCAGCGTGTCGCGAAACAGCTCCCAGGTCAGGTCTTCAGCGACGCCGTTGACCTTCTCCAGCGCCTGATAGATCGGCACAGTACCGATCGGCACTGGCGAGTTGCGGATGATCCATTCGCGGGTTTCGTGGATGTGTTTGCCGGTGGACAGGTCCATCACGGTGTCCGAGCCCCAGCGAATGCCCCAGGTCAGTTTCGCCACTTCTTCTTCGATGGACGAACCCAGGGCGCTGTTGCCGATGTTGCCGTTGATCTTCACCAGGAAGTTACGGCCGATAATCATCGGTTCCAGTTCGACGTGGTTGATGTTGGCCGGAATGATCGCGCGACCACGGGCGATTTCTTCGCGCACGAACTCGGCGGTGATTTCTTTCGGGATGCTCGCGCCGAAGCTGTGGCCGGCGTGTTGCTGGGTCAACAGGCCAGCCGCGCGGGCCTCTTGCAGCTTCATGTTTTCGCGGATGGCGACGTATTCCATCTCGGCGGTGATGATGCCTTTGCGCGCGTAGTGCATCTGGCTGACGTTGGCCCCTGCCTTGGCCCGGCGCGGGTTGTTGACGTGGGCGAAACGCAGTTTGGTCAGCTCTGGGTCGGCCAGGCGTTCCTGGCCGAAATTGGAACTCAGGCCCGGCAGGCGCTCGGTGTCGCCACGGTCATCGATCCACGCCGAACGCACGTCGCCCAGACCTTTGCGCACGTCGATCACCACGTTCGGATCGGTGTACGGGCCCGAGGTGTCGTAGACGGTGACCGGCGCGTTGATTTCGCCACCGAAATCGGTCGGCGTCACATCGAGGGTGATTTCGCGCATCGGCACGCGGATGTCCGGGCGCGAGCCCTGAACGTAGACTTTTTGCGAACGGGTGAACGGCTTGACCGATTGCTCGTCGACCTTGGCCGAGTCACTCAGGTTGATCGCGTTTTTTGCTTTTGTCGTCATCACGGGCTCTCCAGACAGCATCCAGGCAGTGGATTGTCGGAGCAGAACCTGAAAGGCACGGACGCACCAGGACTGGTGCTGTGCATCGTCGTCGAGCGTTCGATTGTCGAACAATTTCCCGGACGAAGCACAAGAGGACTCGCCGGGTGACGAGAAATCTTGTTCCCTACGCAGGCGCTAACCTGATCAGGTTCAACGGGATCCGAAATTATTCGATCTCAGCCTCATAGCAAGGCACCCCGACAAGAACCCGGCCAGTCTAGACACAACCGGCAAAGAACGCCAACACCGCGGCAAACACCATGATGAATGGCGCAATTAGCGGGACTTGCAGGATTGTTGCCGCACGATTGCGCAACTACACTCGCTGTGCCCTGCGCGCCTTGACGCTGGCGGGGCCGCGCCGTAGCCTTGGCGCGCACATTATTTCCGTAATATTTTTTGCTAGGGATCGCCTCATGCTGCGCAAACTTTCACTGGCTCTTGCCGTGTCTTGTGCGTCCAACGCAATGGCCTGGGCAGCAGAAGCGCCCTTGTCGACCAAGACCGATCTGGTCAGCGTCTATCAGGAAGCCGTCGACAACAACGCCGATCTGGCCGCCGCCCGCGCCCAGTACGGCGCCCAGAAAGAAGTGGTGCCGCAGGCCCGTGCCGGCTTGCTGCCGAACTTGTCTGGCGGCGCCGAAGTGGCGGACGTGCGCACCTCGATCGACCAGCCTTCAGCCATTGCCAATCGCAGCGCGCATTCCTATCAGGCGACCCTCGCCCAGCCCTTGTTCCGCGCTGACCGCTGGTTCCAGTACCAGGCTGCCAAGGACGTCAACGAACAAGCCGCGCTGCAACTCTCGGCCACCGAGCAGAACCTGATCCTGCAATCGGCCGAAAGCTACTTCAACGTGCTGCGCAGTCAGGACAACTTGGCCTCGACCAAGGCTGAAGAAGCCGCGTTCAAGCGTCAGCTCGACCAGTCCAACGAGCGCTTCGACGTCGGCCTGTCGGACAAGACCGACGTCCTGCAATCACAAGCCAGTTACGACACCGCGCGCGCCAACCGTATCGTTGCGCAGCGTCAGGTCGACGATGCGTTCGAAGCGCTGATCACCCTGACCAACCGTCAGTACAACTCGATTCAAGGCATCGTCCACACGCTGCCGATCCTGCCGCCGGTACCGAACGATGCCAAGGCCTGGGTCGACACCGCGGGCAAACAGAACCTCAACTTGCTGGCGAGCAACTTTGCGGTCAGCTCCGCCGAACAGACCCTCAAGCAGCGCAAGGCCGGCCACTTGCCGACCCTCGATGCCGTGGCCAAATACGAAAAGGGTGACAACGACGCCCTCGGTTTCGCCAACCCGAACGCCTTCGGTACGCCGTACAGTGGCAACGTCGATCAACGCACCCTGGCGCTGCAACTGAATATTCCGATCTACAGCGGCGGGCTGACCAGTTCGCAAGTGCGCCAGTCCTATGCGCAACTGGATCAGAGCGAGCAACAGCGCGAATCCCTGCGTCGGCAAGTGGTGGAAAACACCCGCAACCTGCACCGCGCGGTGAACACCGATGTCGAGCAGGTGCAGGCACGCCGTCAGTCGATCATCTCCAACCAGAGCGCGGTGGAAGCCACGGAAATCGGTTATCAGGTGGGGACGCGCAACATCGTCGACGTGCTCGATGCCCAGCGTCAGCTGTACACCTCGGTGCGCAACTACAACAACACCCGCTACGACTACATCCTCGACAACCTGCGCCTGAAGCAGGCGGCGGGGACATTGAATCCGGGTGACCTGGAAGATCTGCGGCGTTACCTGAAAGCCGACTACAACCCGGACAAGGACTTCCTCCCGCCGGACCTGGCCAAGGCAGCCGAGGCGCAGCTCAAGGCGCGCCCCTAAACAGCAAACAAGATACCTGTGGCGAGGGAGCTTGCTCCCGCTCGGCTGCGCAGCAGTTGTAAACCTGACAACTCGATGTATCGGGGCCTGGGGCAGCTGCGCTGCCCAACGGGAGCAAGCTCCCTCGCCACAGGGGTTGAGTGCAAATCAGCGAATCAACTGGCCCAGCCCATCCAGCAACCGCTGCAACGCCCCGTGATTACGCCGCATCACCGCCAGCCCCGCCTCGGCCATGCGCTGGGCATCGCGCGGCAATTCGAACAAGCGCTGCACTTCCACTGCCAGCCCTTCGTCATCATCCACTTCGACCAGCGCGCCGGCTTCGCGCAACTGCGCGGCGATGTCGAGGAAGTTGAACAGGTGCGGGCCGCTGATCACCGGTTTCGCCAGTGCCGCCGGTTCCAGCAGATTGTGCCCGCCGTTGGGCACCAGGCTGCCACCGACAAAGGCGCTATCGGCCAGTGCATAGAGAAACAGCAACTCGCCCATGGTGTCGCCGAGCAGCACCGAGGTGTCTGCCTCGACATTGGCACCGGTGGAACGACGCACCGTGGCAAAGCCTTCGCGCTGGCACAACTCGAACACCGAGTTGAAACGCTCGGGATGACGCGGCACCAGAATCAGCAGCGCATTCGGGTAGTTCGCCAGCAGGCGACGATGGGCGTCGAGCACCACTTCGTCTTCGCCTTCGTGGGTGCTGGCGGCGATCCACACCGGGCGCTCCAGCGCCTGCCACTGGCCGCGCAGTTCATGGGCGCGCTGCAGCAGCTGCGGGTCGATGGTCAGGTCGAACTTGATCGAGCCAGTGACCTCGACCGTCTGCGGACGCGCGCCGAGATCACGGAAGCGCTGAGCTTCAGCCTCGGTCTGCACCGCAAAAAAACTCATCTCGGCGAGCATCGGCGCGGTCAGTTTGCTGAAGCGGCCATAACCTCTGGCGGAACGCTCGGACAGTCGGCCGTTTGCCAGCGCAACAGGAATACCGCGCATGGCGCACTGATGAATGTGGTTGGGCCACAGTTCGGTTTCCATGATCACCGCCAGTTTCGGCTGGGCGCGATCCAGAAAACGCGCCGCTGCGCACGGCAAGTCATAGGGCAGATAACAATGCTGGATGCGCGGCTCATTGGCGAACAGTGCCTGAATCCGTTCCGAACCGGTCGGGGTCATGCAGGTCACAGTGATCGGCAGCTGTGGATAACGTTGCAGCAAGGCACGGATCATCGGCGCCGCAGCAATGCTTTCGCCTACCGACACCGCGTGCACCCAGATTCCGCCGGGCCGCAGTGACGGCATCCCGCAGGAAAAGCGCTCGCCAATCCGTTTGGCATACGCCGGGGCCTTGCGCGAGCGCAGCCACAGCCGAATCGCCACCAATGGCAGCCCCAGGTAAAACAGCGCGGTGTAGAGAGTTCTATTCATGGCGGCGGAGTTTATCGACTTTTGTCGCCAATCGCCCGCAAGTGCACGGCAAAACGTTCCGCCAGCCAGCGCGCCGCCGGCCCCAGAGGCTCATCTCGGCGCCAGACCAGTTCCACCACCAGCGCCGGCGGGGTCCATTCGCTGTCCAGTTCGACCATCAACCCCTGATAGGCCGAGTACTGCACCACATGCCGGGGCAGCCAGGCCCAGCCGAGATCCCGCACCAGCCATTCAGCCATCACGTAGAAGCTGTCGGCGCGCCATACTTGCGGGCTGGCCGCTTCGTTGCCGGGGTAGACGCTGGTTTGCGTCGACATCAACAGTTGTCGGTGTTGCGCCAGTTGCTGGCAGGTGACGTAGGACTGCGTCGCCAGCGGATGATTGATCCCGCAGACGGTGACCATTTCCACCCGGCCCAATACCCGGCGCTCCAGTGCCTCGGGAATTTCATCGTGATAGAACAGCAGGCCGAGATCGGCGCGACGCTCGACCAGTTTGCGTGCGACTTCACCCTGGGCGGCGCTGGTCAGCTGCACCTCGAGGCTGGGAAATTGCTCGGCCAGCGCATCGAAGCTTTCCACCAGTGCCTGATACGGCATCGCCTCATCCTGAGCCACCCGAAGCTGCGCCTCCTGGCCGCGCATCATCGCCATCGCCCGTCCATTGAGGCGCTCGCATTGGCGCAGCACTTCCCGGGCTTCTTCAAGCAGGGCTTCGCCCGCTTCAGTGAGCCGGGGCTGGCGACCACTGCTACGCTCGAACAGGCTGACGCCCAGATCATCCTCCAGCATGGCAATGGCGCTACTGATCGCCGACTGCGCCTTGCGTTGCTGGCGCGCCACAGCAGAAAAAGAACGCTGTTCGGCGACGCTGACGAAAGCGCGCAGTTGTTCCAGATTCCACTGGGTGTTCATGCTGTAACCCATCTTCAAAACAGATAGGTAATGACTTTACCGCATCTGACGAGCGACTAGAATGCCGCCTCAGCAAGCAACGTTTTACATGAGGATCTACACATGAACGCCTACGCCTTTCTGGCTATCGCCATCTGCGCCGAAGTGATCGCCACGGTTTCGATGAAAGCGGTCAAAGGCTTGAGTACGCCGCTGCCGCTGATTCTGGTCATCGTCGGCTACGGTATCGCGTTCTGGATGCTGACCCTGGTGGTGCGCACGGTGCCGGTCGGCGTGGCGTACGCCGTGTGGGCGGGCATGGGCATCGTGATGGTCAGTGTCGCGGCGCTGTTCATTTACGGGCAGAAGCTGGACGTGCCGGCGATGCTCGGGATGGCGCTGATCGTGCTCGGCGTGGTGGTCATCCAGCTGTTCTCCAAGACCGCAGGGCATTAACTGACATCGCGGTTTCCTGTAGGAGTGAGCCTGCTCGCGATAACGGTGGATCAGACGACACAACGTCCAATCCACAATCGCCATCGCGAGCAGGCTCACTCCTACATTGATCACCCTCAAATCCCTTTTTCCCCGAGTCTGTATACTGCGCCCTCGTCTTGAACACTGAGGTCGTTGCATGCCATCCGTTATTTCCACCGACGTTCTGATTGTCGGCGCTGGTGTCGCCGGCCTCTGGCTGAACGCGCGTCTGCGCCGCCAGGGTTTTTCGACCGTACTGGTGGAAAACGCCAGCCTCGGTGGCGGGCAGAGTGTGAAGTCCCAGGGCATCATCCATGGCGGCGCCAAGTACGCGTTGCACGGCGCGCTGACCGGCGCCTCGGAAGCCATCGCCGACATGCCGCGCCGCTGGCGTGAAGCATTGGCGGGCAACGGCGAACTGGACTTGTCCGGCGTGCGCCTGTTGTCGGAAGCGCATTACCTGTGGTCGCCCGGCACCCTCGCCGGCAACCTCACCAGTTTCTTCGCCAGCAAGGCCGTGCGTGGCCGCGTCGATCAGGTCAAGGGCGATCAACTGCCGCCGGCCCTGCAAGACAAGCGCTTCAAGGGCAAGGTCTACCGCCTCGCCGAACTGGTGGTCGATGTGCCGAGCCTGATCCAGCGCCTGGCCGATCTGGCCGGTGACGGTCTGCTCGCCGGGCAAACCATCGAGCCGCTGCTGGAAGCGGGCGTGCTGGTCGGCCTGAGAGTCGACGGCCGCGAGATTCGCGCCCAGCGCATCGTTCTCAGTGCCGGTGCCGGCACTGCCCGGTTGCTGGAAGACCTGGGCCTGACTCATCCGCAAATGCAACGTCGGCCCCTGCACATGATCATCGCCAAAGGCCCCAGCCTGAAGCCGCTGTACGCCCACTGCCTGGGCGGCGGCACCAAGCCGCGCATCACCGTCACCACCCACCCGGCCGCTGATGGCAACTGGGTCTGGTACCTGGGCGGCGACATTGCCGAAAGCGATGGCGTGGCCCGCGAGCCAGCCGAGCAGATCGCCACCGCACAGAAAGAACTCGGCCAGTTGCTGCCATGGATCGACCTGAGCCAGGTGCAATGGGCGACCTTGCGTGTGGATCGCGCCGAGCCACTGCAAACCGGCCTGGGCCGGCCGGACAACGCCTTCCTCGCCGAGGAGGGTCGCCTGCTGGTCGGCTGGCCGACCAAACTCGCACTGGCGCCGGACTTCGCCGACCGGGTCATCGCTGCGCTGGAGCGCGACGGCATCCAGCCGCAAGCTGCCGAGCCATTGCCAGCACTGCCAAAACCACCGATGGGCGTTCCAGCCTGGGAGCAACTGCTGCCATGACTATCGCGAACCTGCACGACCTCCACCGCCCGCTGGGCAGCACCGGCCTGATGGTTTCACCGCTGGGCCTGGGCACGGTCAAACTTGGCCGCGACCAGGGGGTGAAATACCCCAACGGTTTCCAGATTCCCGATGACGATGCCGCCCGCATGCTGCTCAGACAGGCACGCGAACTGGGCATTAACCTGATCGACACCGCCCCGGCCTACGGGCGCAGCGAAGAACGCCTCGGCCCGTTGCTGCGCGGCCAGCGACAGGACTGGGTGATCGTCAGCAAGGTCGGTGAAGAGTTTGCCGACGGCCTGTCGCGGCATGACTTCAGTGCGGCGCATACGCGGATGTCGGTGGAGCGCAGCCTGCAACGTCTTGAAACCGATTTTATCGATCTGGTGCTGGTGCACTCCGACGGCAACGACCTGGCCATCCTCGAGCACGAGGAGGTCTACGCCACCCTCGCTGCACTCAAGGCCGAGGGCAAGATTCGCGGTTTCGGCTTCTCCGGCAAAACTGTCGAGGGCGGACTCAAGGCGCTGGAGCAAGGGGACTGCGCGATGGTCACCTACAATCTGAACGAACAGAACGAGAAGGCAGTCATTGACTATGCTGCTGCCCACGGCAAAGCCATTCTGGTGAAAAAAGCATTGGCCAGCGGCCATGTATGCCTGAATCCGGGCGTGGATCCGGTGCGCGCCAGCTTCGAGTTGTTGTTCCAGCAGCCCGGCGTGGCCAGTGCTATTGTCGGGACGATCAATCCGCTGCACCTCGCCCATAACGTTGCGACCGTTGCCCAGGTCCTTCGTGGTCACTGACGCCGCCCCGCGGCCTTAAGCAGGAGCCGACATGCCGCGCACGCTCATCAGAAAGAACCCGAGCAACTTCAAGACGCTGCCGCTGTTCGTCGAAGCCACGCCCGAAGGCCTGACGTATCAGAGCGTCGGCATGCCGCTGAATTTCGCCCAGACCCTGCAGCGGCGCAAACCTGTAAGTGTGGCGGATGCCGAGCGCTTTGCGGTGGAGCTGGCCAACCTTGGGGTCTCGGTGCGCCTGACCCTGCAGTGGCAGAATCGCGATTACTGGGTGCTGGTGCGCCAGCGTCGGCAGGATCGTGGAGACGTCGTGCTCAAGCTGATTTCCGGTTACGTACCTGCTCAAGAACTGAACATCCCGCTGCACACCGCGATTCAGGAAATTGCCGAAGAGTGTCTGCTGGAAACCCCGGAAGGCTGGCTCGGCGGACGCTTCAACGACACTTGGCTACCCGCGCCCTACTCCGCCGCCCTGCATTATCGCGAGGCCCTGCCGTTTCGCCTGACGCCGCAGTCCGGTTCCGCACGGCCGGTGCGCTGCGCCAATCTGCAATTGCTCGAACGGCCACGGGCCTATGTGCACCTGCCCACCGCATCGCTGCAATTGATCTATGACTTGCGCCTGGAAGTGCCAAAGGAAGCCAAATCCCTGAGCCTGTTCCACGTCGATGAACGTCTGGAAGGTGATCAACTGGTGGCGCGGCTCGATCGCAAGCGCCCCGATCTGTACCTGATGCCATTGCAGGACGGCGAACCGCTGGCCGAGTTGTATACCTTGAAGAAAGGTCAGCTGTCTCCGGCAGGCACGCGCGGCCTGTATCTGGCCGAAAGTTTTGCCAGACAGGATGGTTGGCTGGTGCGCGAGGAGCGGATTCGCTGGAAGGACTGGTTACGCCAGCAGGGTCTGAACCCGCCGGAGAAACCCACGGGCCTGGCGCGGTTGCGCGGCAAGGCGAAACAACTGCTGAAGAAGATCGTACCGCGCAAGAAAGTCAGTTCCTGAAAAGCAAAAGATCGCCGCCTGCGGCAGCTCCTGCACTGGAATGCATTCCAATGTAGGAGCTGCCGCAGGCGGCGATCTTTTGGCTTTATTGACCGCGGATTTTTTCCACGATCGCAGTGGTCGAGCTGTTTTCCACCAGACCCAGCACCTTCACCGTGCCGCCGTAGGCCTTGACGATGTCCGCGCCAACAACCTGGTCGATACCGTAATCACCGCCCTTGACCAACACATCCGGCTTGACCTCGCGCAGCAGGTTTTCCGGGGTGCCTTCCGGGAAACTGATCACCCAGTCCACCGCACCGAGGCCGGCGAGTACCGCCATGCGTCGGTCGACACTGTTGATCGGACGTCCCGGCCCCTTCAGGCGGCTGACGGAAGCGTCATCATTGATCGCCACGATCAGACGGTCGCCCTGGGCGCGTGCCTGCTCAAGGTAGGTCACGTGCCCGGCATGCAGAATGTCGAAGCAGCCATTGGTGAAGACGATGCGCTCGTTGTGCGCGCGAGCATCGGCGACCGCCAGTACCAGTTGCTCCAGACCCAGAACACCACGTTCCGAACCTTCTTCACGCTGGATTGCGCGGCGCAGTTCCGGGGCGCTGATCGCTGCAGTACCGAGCTTGCCGACCACGATGCCCGCCGCCAGATTGGCCAGCGCCACCGCGTGCGGCAGTTCCTCACCGGCAGCGATCGCCGCCGCCAGGGTGGAAATCACCGTGTCGCCGGCACCGGTCACGTCGAACACTTCACGGGCACGGGCCGGCAAGTGCAGCGCCGGATGCTCCGGACGCAGCAGGGTCATGCCGTGTTCACCACGGGTGACCAGCAGCGCGCCGAGCTCGAGATCGTGCATCAGGGTCGCGCCCTTGCTCACCAGCTCGTGTTCATCGGCGCAACCGCCAACGATGGCTTCGAATTCGCTGAGGTTCGGCGTGATCAGACTGGCGCCACGGTAGATCGAAAAATCCTTGCCCTTGGGATCGGCCAGCACCGGAATGCCTTTGGCCCGGGCCGCCTGAATCAGCGCCTGATGGTTTTTCAGCGCGCCTTTGCCGTAGTCGGACAGCACCAGCACCTTGATCCCTTCGAGCAGATCATCGACCTGCGAGGCCAGGGCCAGCGCATCGGTGGCAAACGGTTCTTCGAAGTCGATACGCAGCAATTGCTGGTGCCGGCTCATGACCCGCAGCTTGACGATGGTCGGCTGATGCGCAATGCGCTGGAACAGGGCACGCACGCCCGCACCCTTGAGACTGTTGCTCAGGCTGTCGGCGGCTTCGTCATCACCGGTCACACCGACCAGCGACGCCGGCGCACCCAGCGCGGCAATGTTCAAGGCAACGTTGGCAGCACCGCCCGGGCGGTCTTCGATTTGCTCGACTTTTACGACCGGTACCGGTGCCTCAGGGGAAATCCGTGAGGTTCCACCATGCCAGTAACGGTCGAGCATGACATCGCCGACCACCAAGACTGGGGCTTGATCGAATCGCGGCATGGACAACTTCATGGAGCAACCCACATACAAAATGAACAGGGGCGCGATATTAACACAGGGTTGGCGCAGGCTTGAGTGCAGCCTGCAACAGGATGAAACAGTCAGTTATTTTGCTCATTTTTTGAGCACCAGTGCCGCCAGTTGTCCACAGGCTTCGGACAATTCCAGCGCCTCGGTATCGATTTGCCACTCGGCTGCCAATGGCGCTTCGTAAGGACTGTCCACGCCCGTAAAGTGCTTGATCCGACCTTCCCGTACGGCCTGATACAAACCTTTCGGATCGCGACGGGCGCAGACTTCCAGCGCAGTGCTGATGTGCACTTCAATGAACTCATCCTGCGCAAACAGCCTGCGCGCAGCGTCGCGCTCGGCGCGGAACGGCGAAATGGCCGCAACGATCACAATCAGCCCGGCGTCGACCATCAACCGCGCCACCTCGGCCATACGCCGGATGTTTTCCCGGCGGCAAAAGTCGCTCATGCCCAGGTCGCGGCACAGTCCATTGCGCACATTGTCGCCATCGAGCAGAAAGGTGTGCAGACCCGACGCATGCAGGTGCAGTTCGAGGGCATTGGCCAGGGTTGACTTGCCGGCGCCGGAAAACCCGGTCAACCACAGGCAACGCGGGCGTTGCGCCTTGAGCGCGGCCCGGGCCTGGTGCGAAAGCGCCAGACCGTAAGGCCGAATGGCGAGCGTCTGTAGCGGCAGTGACAGGGACTCATTCATAACCGAGCAACTCGTAATCACGCTGATAAACCCGACGCACCAGGCGCCGGGTGCGCACCGAACAGAACTCGCGCGCCGGCGCCGATTGCCGTTCCCGCGAGCCGTTGACGTGAGGCAACTCGCCAGTCAGCCCCAACTGTTCACAGACCAGCCGAAAATCCCGCGCCAGGTGCTCCTGATAGCCAACGAAGTCCAACGCCAGATGCCCTAGCGAATCGGTAAGAAAGTCGGTCTGCGCGGCAAAGTGCAATTGCCGGGCAATCGTTTCCGGATGCAGCCAGCGCGCGACAAAATCGTCGAAATCGCGGTACTGCCGCACCAACTGCTGCGCCGGATGGTCACGCGCGCTCAACTCGTTGCCACGCAAAAAGGCGTAGGCCGAATAGGCGCGTTCCAGCGGGTTGCGGACAAAAGCGAACTTGAAAGCGTTGGCGAACTGCTCGGGGAATTGCTCTTCATACCAGTACAACGGCAAGTGCCCGGGACGCCAGCCGTCGAACAGTGCCGTGCAAACGCTGCTGCCGGCGCATTTCGGGACATGGATAAACAGGCAGGAGCGCTGCTGGAAGGGCTGGGGAAATGTCAGGTTGGCTGACATCGACTTGTTCACCACCTGCCGATCGACTACTGACAGGCGCCCGAGCAGAAAGGCCCGCTGTGGCTTGGGCAGCAGTTTCCAGAGATAGCGTTGCAGCATGAAAGCACCCGCGCGACGGGGATGGCCCCCTCGATGAAAGTCAGAGTTCGTTGAGGAACCTTAACAAGCGCGATGCCCGGATTTATTCCGGTTTGGTCAAGAAGGGTAAAGGTCTGGATACAAACGACTGTGGGAGCGAGCCTGCTCGCGATAGCGGGTGAACATTCGACACGGACGTCGTCTGTTGCAGCGCTTTCGCGAGCAGGCTCGCTCCCACAGGGCAGGGCCTGGAGTCAGGCGATATTTTCGGCCGGGGCATCCAGGCCCATGGCGTTGAGGCGCGCGTAGTAACCATTTTGCGCCAGCAACTGGTCGTGGGTGCCGCGCTCGACGATGCGCCCCTGATCCATGACCAGAATCAGGTCGGCCTTCTCGATGGTCGACAGACGGTGAGCGATCACCAGCGTGGTACGCCCCTTCATCACCTGATCCAGTGCCGCCTGAATGTGCCGTTCGGACTCGGTGTCGAGTGCCGAGGTGGCCTCGTCGAGAATCAGCAGCGGCGCGTTCTTCAGCAGCGCACGGGCAATCGCCAGACGCTGGCGCTGACCGCCGGAAAGCAAGACGCCGTTCTCGCCGACCTGAGTGTCCAGGCCTTGCGGCAACTGCGAAATGAAGTCCATCGCGTAGGCATCACGCGCGGCTTTTTCAATGTCTTCACGCGGCGCACCGGCCAGATCGCCATAAGCGATGTTGTTGGCCACGGTATCGCTGAACAGGGTGACGTGTTGGGTCACCTGGGCGATGTGACGACGCAGGTTGAGCAGCTTGTACTGCTCGACTTCCACGTCGTCGATGAGAATTTCGCCCTTGTCGTGGTGATAGAAACGCGGAATCAGGTTGGCCAGCGTCGACTTGCCGCTGCCCGAACGCCCTACCAGTGCGACCATCTGCCCCGGCTGGACTGAGAAGCTGATGTCATCGAGTACCTGACGTTCGGTGCCAGGGTAGGTGAAGCTGAGGTTGCGCACATCCAGACGACCGCTCACCGCATCGCGCTCGACGGTGCCGGTATCGACTTCCGGCTCGACATCCAGTTGCTCGAAAATGCTCTCGGCACCGGCCACGCCTTTCTGGATGGTCGAGCTGACTTCGGACAATTGACGGATCGGCTTGGGCAGCAGGCCCGCCAGGGTGATGTAGGCGACCATGTCACCGGCCGAGGCGTCACCGCGCAGGTATAGCACCAGGAACATCAGCACGGCCATGGCGGTGTAGATCACCAGTTGCAGCATCGGCGTGTAGATCGCGCCGGTACGGGTCATGCGCAGTTGCTTGTCGGTGTTGCCCTGGCTGGCATCGAGGAAGCGCTTCTCTTCATAGGCCTCGCCACCGAAGCTGCGCACCACGCGATAACCCTGGATGGTTTCCGAGGCGACATGCGTGACATCGCCCATCGCCAGCTGGATCTTCTTGCTCTGCTTGCGGAATTTCTTGCTGGCGGTGCGCACCATTACGGCGATCAGCGGCAGGATCGCCACCATCACCAGGGTCAGCTTCCAGTTCATGAACAGCAACGAGGCAAACAGGAAGATCACCGTCATGCCTTCACGGATTACGACCTTGATCGCATCTGTTGCCGCCCCCGTGACCATGGTCACGTTGAAGGTGATACGCGAAATCAGATGACCGGAGTTATGCTTGTCGAAATAGCGGTTAGGCAGTACCAGCAGGTTGTTGAACAACTGCACGCGCAAGTCATGCACCAGCCCGAGGGAAACCTTGGCCAGGAAGTAGTTGCCCAGATAGGAGCCCAGCCCCTGCCACGCGGCGATCAGAATGATCAGCAACGGTACGGCCTGCAGCAGTTGCAGGTCGCGCAGGTACGGCACGGAGGGAAACAGCACCGCTTCAGGGTTGGACAGGCCATCGACAAAGTACTTGAGGATGTAGCCGAGCATTGGCTGAGTCGAGGCAAAAATCAGAAAGCCGACGATGCTGATCAGGAACAGACTGATGTACGGCCGGACATAGCCGAGCAGGCGGAAGTAGATTTTCAAGCTCGATGGGCTTGCGGCGGGACTGGAATCGGTCATATCACGCGAAAGTCGATAAAAAGGACGCTGACTTTAGCACAGCTTCTTCAGGGTTCTGGCAATCGGCGAAAGGCTGTTATTGTTATGCACCTCTTCTGCATCAAATAGCCATCACTCGAATGGTCGATCAACCTCAGGAATGAATCTCACAGCATGCAACTTCGCGGCTTCAGCAGTACGTCCAATCGGATTTTCGATTTCATTAGCCTGTGGATTCTTCCCACCGGTTATTTCCTGCTCCTGTGCGCGCTGTTCTTCTTGCCGGGTCGAAGCCTGCATCACAAGTTGTTCTACGGACTGTTCAGCATTCCGACACTGATCGCGCTGTGCCTGCGCCCGCGCGAACTCAGGGAGCTGCTGCGCGAGCCGATTTTCATCGCGGCCCTGCTGTTCGCCGCCTGGGCGTTGCTCAGCCTCGCCTGGGGGCCGGGCGGTGAGCCACTGGGTGGAATGTTCAAGCCGCCACTGCATACCTTGCTGCTGTTTGCCGGCTGCTACCTGCTGGTGCGCTACCGCAGCGACATCCTGCAACCTTTGCTGTTCGGCGCCGCATTGGTCGCGCTGATTGCTACCGGCGTTTTCCTGTTCATGTTCGCCCGGGTTTATGAGCCGGGGATGCGCCTGATCGGCGGCGGCGCCTTCGACAATCCACTGCTCAGCTCGCACCTGTTCGGGTTCTTCAGTGCCTACTGGCTGAGCGTGACCATGACCTGCAAGCGTCGCCAGATGATGTGGCTCAGCGTGCCGGCGATGGCAATCATGTTCATGGCCGTGATCGGCACCGGTTCCCGGACACCGCTGGTGGCACTGACCATGGCTGCGATATGGCTGTGCTTCATTTGCTGGAACCGGCGCTCGGTGGGGTTACTGGTCGCACTGGTCCTGAGTGGCATAGCAGTCATTACGCAGTTTTCGCAGATGATCACCGAACGTGGCGACTCCTATCGCCTGGAAATCTGGCAGAAGGTACTGCACATGATTGCCGATCATCCATGGATCGGTCATGGCTATAGCGCCAGCCTTGCCGTGGACCCCGGTAACGGTGTCAGTTTTCAGGAGCCGCACAGTTTTGCCCTGGGGGTTCTGTATTACGTCGGCATCATCGGCTTGCTGCCCTGGTTGTTCTTCCTGCTGTGGGGCCTGCTGAGCAGTTGGCGCCAGCGTGTGCAGCCACTGCTGATCATTGCCTCGACCTGGCTGGTATTCGGTATCGGGGCCGGGCTGACCGAAGGCGGCGGAATCATCTCGCGGCCCAAGGAGCACTGGTTCCTGTTGTGGATCCCGCTGGCACTGATCGCAGCGTTGAGCATCAATCAACGCGCGCGGCGCCTGTTGACCCAGCCGGTGCAAAAGCTGGCGACCGCTGACCTGGAGCACATGAGCAGCGCGGCCCAGATCATTGAAGAAGACGGCCTCGGCCCGAAAGTCTTGCGCCTGACCGACGGCAGCTTCCTCAAGCTGTTCCGCCGTCGCCGCTGGTACACCTCCGGCAGCTTCAATCCCTACTCCGAACGTTTCGCGGTCAACAGCGAACAGCTGCGCCAGATGGGCATTCCAACTCCGCAAACATTGAATCTTTACCGTGTGGACGATGGCAGCAGCGCCGTGCATTACGCACCGCTACCGGGGCACACGCTGCGTCAGGTCCTGCAAAGCATTACTGCCCCGGCAGTGCGCCAGGCGCTGGTGGAGCGTTTCGGCAAATTCATGGCGCAACTGCACGAGAAAGGCGTTTATTTCCGCTCGCTGCACCTGGGTAACGTACTGGTACTGGAAGACGGCGAGTTCGGTTTGATCGATCTGGCCGACCTGCGTATCTACCCTACCCCGCTCAGTCTTTCCCTGCGCCAACGCAATTTGCGTCATATGCAACGTTACACTGTCGACAAACGCTGGTTGTTCGAGGATCACCTCGAAGCGTTGCTCCAGGGATACGCCGTGACGGCGTCTAAATCCGCGGTTGAAAATCTGCACAGGCAAGTGCTGGCCGGCAACGCCCCGGCCCGGGTTCAATGATGAACGAAACCAATCCTCTATTTGCACTGGCCGCCTATCTGCTGGCCATCGGGACTTCGGCCCTGTTGTTGCGCGCGGTACCGAAAATCGCTCGGCACCTGCAGCACTCCGGTGAAAGCCGCTATGCCAGCATCGACGGCCTGCGCGGCTATCTGGCGTTTGGCGTATTCGTGCACCACTCGATCATCACCTGGATTTTCCTGCGCACCGGTGTGATCGATTTCCCCCCGAGCAATTTCTATTCGATGCTCGGTCAGGGCAGCGTGGCGCTGTTCTTCATGATCACCGGATTTCTGTTCTGGAGCCGCTTGCTCGCGCAAGGCCGCAACCACGACTGGCTGGCGTTCGGCGTATCACGGGTTTTCCGCCTGTATCCGCTGTACCTGCCGTTGATGGTGCTGGTGTTCGTGTCGGTCTTCCACTTGCAGGACTGGCAACTGAAAGAACCCGGGGTGGAGCTGTTCAAGCAGGTTCTCGCCTGGCTGACGTTCGACCGGCCGGACATCAACCAGTACCGTCACTCCGGCATGCTGATATCCAACGTCACGTGGACGCTGGCCTATGAGGTGTTTTTCTACCTGGCGCTGCCACTCGCCGGACTGGTGTTCATCTACCGCGGCAGCTGGTTGCAGGTGGTGCTGTGCCTGATCGGCATCTACGCGCTGTACCAGATCATCGGATGGGAGCATTCACTGAAAAAACACTTTCTGGCGAGTTTCCTCGGTGGCATCGCTGCCGCCTACTGGATTCGCCGACCGGCGCTCGTGGCGTGGAGCCAGTCGCGTCTGGCGAGCATCATCGCCGTGCTCGCGCTGGTGATTGCATTCACCGCGTTCAGTCGGGCATTCAAGACTGCACCGCTGTTTCTGCTGGGACTGTTTTTCGTGATCGTGGCGTCTGGCAATAATCTGTTCGGCGCGCTGAAACCACGCAGCATTCGCTGGCTCGGCGAAATCAGCTACAGCACCTATCTGCTGCACGGGTTCGTTCTATGGCTGATGGTGCAACGGCTGCCGCTGCTGCTGAATATCGATGCGCGGGAAACAGCGGTATACCTGCCTCTGGTAGCCGTCTGCACCTGCCTGCTGATTCTGATCAGCAGCGTGACGTTCCTCTATATCGAGCAGCCGGGCATGGCTGCCGGCAAGAAGGTTGTGCATTGGCTGCGCCAGCGTCAGAAGGGCGAAAAGCGCCTGCCGGAGAAGGTCGCTCGCTGAGCGCGGGCGACCGCGGCCTCAGTCCTTTTCCAGCGGGGAAAAGAGTAAACGCCCCAGTCCGCGCCAGGTCTTCTTGTTCCAGGCCTTGAACGGGATCTGCACCAGCAGCTCCCTTGCCAGCTTGCGATTGCGGTTGGCGGTCTTGAGGAACATCGAGTTCAGCGCCTTGAAGCGCACTTCGTCGTACAGCGGATGATCGCTGAACAGCGCATAGGTGCGCAGGATGTTCTCGATCATGAAGCGATGATTCTTGTACGAGTTGGTAGCGTGCTTGCGGTAGCGCGCCATCACCATGTTCAAACCGTCGATGAAGTAGCCAGCACGGGTCACCTTGAGCTCGATGTACAGGTCTTCAAGACGAATCGTCGGATCGAACCCTCCCACCTTCTCCAGCGCCTCGCGACGAATCATCAGCGTCGGCGCCGGCGGATACGGCTTGCGCTCGAGGAACATGTCGTCGAAATCCAGACGACGGAACGGCACGTCGCGGCGCTGACGTTTCTCCGGGTAAAGACTGCCGTCGGCGTGCATCAGCTCGATATTGCCGGCGCAGATCCCGACTTCAGGCTTGCCGTCCATGTACGCCACCTGGGTGGCAATACGTTCGGGATACATGATGTCGTCGGAGCCGAACGGCACAATCAGGCTGCCCTTCGAACGGGCGATAGCGCCGTTGAGGGTATTGGTCAGGCCCTGATTCTGCTGCACACGGAAATCGAAGCCGTACTGCGCCTGCAACGCGCTGATGCGCTCGACGCTGTCGTCCTTCGAACCGTCATCGACCACCAATAGCTCGATGTTCTTGTAGCTCTGGTTGAGGACACTGAGGATGCTTTCCTCAATGTACGGGCCGTGGTTGTACGAGGCGATGATGACGGTGACGAGGGCGTTGGCTTCGCTCATGGCTTGTTCTTCGCTCACGGCTTTCTCTTCGCTCACGGCTGCTCCTTGCGGGCCTGCTCCAGGCCAGAGTCGATCAGGTCCAGGTATTCCTGACGGAACACCTCGATGTCGTGCTGTTCCTGCAGATAGCGATACGCCTGCTCGCCCTTGGCCTTGAGTTCGTCGTCCGACAGCGCGAGATAGTTATCCAGCGCGGCGACCAGACTCGGCACGTCCTTGGGCGTGATCGCCAAACCACCGGCACCTTCGATCAGCGGCAACATCGCCGGCACGTTCGAAGCGATCACCGGCAGGTGTCCGCTCATGCCTTCGAGCAAGGCCAGGCCCAGGCCCTCGGCCAGCGACGGCATGGTCCAGATGTCGAACGCACGCACGTACTGCAGCGCGTTTTCCTTGAAACCCAGCAGGTGCGCACGGCCGCTCAAACCCAGTTGCTCGATCTCGGCTGTAAGCGGCGCCTGCAAACGCCCGGCGCCAATGATCGCCAACTGCGTATTCGGGTACTTGTCCTTGAGTTGGGCGAATGCCTGCAACAGGTAGGTGTGGCCCTTGACCGACACCAATCGCCCCAGCGCGCCAATCAAGCGCACATTCGGGTCAATGCCCAACAGCTCGCGCGCTTTCTCACGACTGTGCTGCAAGCCTTCCGCCTGCTCGATATCGATGGCATTGGTAATGGCATAGGTGTTCTGGTCGGTGAAGCCGCAATCGCAATCGAGCAGGTATTGTTTGACCGCTGGCGACACACCGACGAAGCGCCAGTGCCGATCGATCAGACGCTGGGTCTGACGACGGCGGTAGAAGCGATCGTACTCACCGAAACCGTGGGAGATGCCAATGCACAGCGGCACCTTCAACCAGCGGTTGAGCGCCAGCATCATATTCACCGGTTTGAAGCGGTTGCAGATCACCACGTCGAACTTTTCCCGGCGGCAGAACTTGTACAACTGCCACATCGCCCGCAGGCGCATGCCCTTGAGCGACTTGTCGGAAAACTCGAAGTACACCGAGTGATCGGCCCGGCTTACCGGCTCGCCCGGCCCCGGTTTGCCGCGCAGGAAAGCCGCGGTGATCTCATAGCGATCGCTCGGCAGCGCCTTGACGATCTGCTCGGCGAGGTCGGCAAAGTCATGGGCTTTGACGTTGTAGTCGGGTTGCAGCTGCAACACCTTGGACCGTTGACTCATGACTCTCCCCGCTGGACGCCTGTCTCACCGTGCTTCAGTAGCCAGAACAACTCCTGGCGCCTGACCGCTTTTCGAAAAAATTCGTTTTCGCCGTACACCGACGCGGCCCGCCCGGCCAGCAGGCGCTGAATAACCCGGCGCAGGCGACGCTTGAACGGTGCCGGCGGCTGCAGGTCATGCATCATGCCCAGCGCCATGGCTTTGTCCCGTTGCAACTCGATGGACAGCGGCAGGCACAGCGGCTGCATCGGCACAGCCGCATCGAAGGCCGGCGGCAGCGCAATACCTTGCCCGGTGTTGCCCATCGGCCAGCGGTCGTTGTCATGCAAATGGTTGGCGTAACCGAGCAGCGTCGGCTGCCAGTCGAGACCCTGGAGCGCCTGCAAAACCGCTTGCTGGGCGCAAATATGGTCAGGGTGCGGATCGAGGGTCGGGTGCGGTAGCACGATCACCTCCGGACGGGCGCGCAGCAGCACTTCACGCAGGTCGGCCAGCAGGTTGTTCCAGGTCGGCGCACCATCGGCATCGCCCGGCAGAGTGAACGGATTCAACTGACGAAACAGGCGCGTGTCATTCAGGTCAGCTTCGCGCGACCCCACTGCCTGATTCGGCGCGGCCTGCATCGCCGCCAGTTGCAGGCAGAAGTAACCGAGTTGTACGCAGTGTTCCTGCGGCACACCGGCCCAACGCGGCACGGTAAGGCTGTCCCAGGCACGCAGACGGCCTTTGAGCCGCGCCGCCTCGACCTTGTTCATGCCCATCTGCTGATAGTGTTCGGCTTCGATCTCACCCGCAGTCAGGGTGACAATCCAGGCGTCATCGGCCTGACTGTACAAGCCATACGCCGCCAGTTCGGCATCGTCGGCGTGCGGTGCAATCACCAGCACCCGCTGACGGCGGTAGTCCGGTTGCTCCAGCGCCCACAGCAGCGGCTCGCCGGAGACCCGGCAGAAGCGCCCGCGCAAGCGCAACTGGCCTTGCGACAGAGCTTGCGCCTGACCGCTGAGGTTCAGATAACGCAGGCCATTGACCCCACGCTCGAAGGTTTGCGCATCCGGATACGCCCCACCGAGCAGTTCGACGCGCGGATCGAAAAAGCGTCCCAGCCAAGTGCTTTTGACCCTTACCGCGAGGATCAACGTCGCTTCGTCGACCAGCATCACGCCTTCATCCAGACGCAATTGCTCGCCGCTCAGATGGACCTTCGGCTGCGGTGTAAACGGTGGAAAACTGTATTGGTAATCGTCTTTCGGCGAATAGAACAAATGATCGGCAAACCACGCCTCATGGGCGACCCAGCCGACCAGCGCGAGCACCAGCGGTAACCACCACGCGACCAGCACACCAAGCGCGATCAACACGATCAGGGCGATCAGCAAGGTAATGCGTTTATTGCGACGATGACGCTTGAGCAGTTGCTGTTTGCGGCTCATGGGCTGACTCATACGGTGAACACCGGCACAGGATTGCACCAGCGATCCTTGTATTCACGGTCGGCGCGACCGAAGGAAAACCGCAGCGGCTTGTTCAGTGCTCGCGCGTGTTCCCAGGCACTTTGCGTATTGAGGAAGCTCAACACGCTACCGGGGCTGAATTCGCGGGTTTCGGGATCGACACCGCCGTTGATGTACTCGACGCTGATCCAGTCCGGGGCCTCAACGCGGTACACCAACTGGATGGCGATCGGCGCATCATTGAGGAAAATCACCGAGCCAATCAGCAGTTCGCGCAGCAGCTCGATGACTTCAGCCATGCGCGCCGCGCCGGTGGCCGGGAAGCCCCAACGGCGCTGGAACAGATCACAATAGATCGCCGCCAGTTCGGCGCTGGAGAACTCGCCGACTGCACGCACCACGCCACCCGCCTCTTCCAGCAGACGCAGTTCGCGGCGCTGGTTGTAGCGGAATTTCTTCGACAGCTCTTCGGGGGTGCGGGCCATGGCCAGTTGTTCGGTCTGCAACTTGAGGCCGCTGAAGCGGTTTTCGTTGAGCGCCGACAGATAGCGTGCGCGATGACGCAGCGGGGCCTGGACATCGGCGGCGCCCGGCAGGATCAGCTCGGCATTGCCGAGGTCGAACAGGCCTTTCTTGCCGTTGCGCTTGAGCACGTCCTTGGACAAGGCCAGATCACGGCCCCAGGTCGGGATCGCCGCTTTCACTTCGCCCTGCTGTTCCCAGGCCAGATAACGCACCGGGATGCCGGCCAGATCAGCCAGACGCTCGACGACCAAAGGATGCGTCGCGACGCTGCCGCCAAAACGTTGCCAGGCAGTGGCATAGGTGGGGGCGTCAACGGGCGACCAGCCACGTTCGCGCCAGCCTTGAAATCGGTTGAGCATCAGCCCCTCGGTGCCAGATCGGTAACTTGCGGCAGACGCCAGAAGGTGTCGCGCACCGCACGGTCGGAGAAACGCTCACGCAGGCGATCAAGCATCAGCTCGGCGCACTGCCGGCGCTGCTGATCATCCATACCGGCCAAATGTTGCAGGCCTTGTGCAAGGTGTTCGGCATCGCCCAGCGGGAACAGAATCCCCACGCCTTCGACCACTTCCTTGGCCCCGCCACAGGCCGTGACGAGCAACGGCACGCCAGCGGCCATGGCTTCGAGCAGCACCATGCCGAACGGTTCGTGATCGGAGCTCAGGGCAAATACATCGAAGGCGCGGAAGTAATTGCGCGCGTCCGGCACCTGACCGAGAAACAACACTCGATCACCGATGCCCAGTTCGCGCGCCAGCTCCTTGAGGTCCTGTTCCAGACGACCCTTGCCGAGAATCACCAGTTGGCTGTTGCCCGGCAAACCCGGCAACGCCGCGGCGAAACCCTGCAGCAAGGTGGCTTGATCCTTGTCCGGGTGCAGTCGTCCGACGTTGCCGACAATGAACGCATCCGCCGCCAGACCGAGGGTCTCGCGGGCTTCGCGGGCCGACACCTGACTGGCCTGCAAGGCCGGCACATCGATGCGGTTGTACAAGGTCTGGATGCGGGTCGACGGCCATTTCGGCAGGCAGCGCCGTATGTCGTCGCGCACCGCGTCGGACACGCCGAGCAGGCTCAAACGCTTGCGGAAAATGTGCGCGAACAGCTTGCGCGTGCCGCGCTTGTAATCGTCAAACGCGTGATGCACGCCAATCACCGGCAGTGAAGTGCCGAGCAAGGCGATGTAGATCGGCTTGAAGCGATGGGCAATGCAGAAACTGAAATTGCGTGAAGCGGCGATCTTGCGCAGATCACCGATGGCGCCCAGCTTCAGGCCACGAATGGCCTTGGAGCTGTATTCCATGAACAACACTTCATCGGAAGCACACGCTGCGGCCACCTCGCTGTCGGCGGCCCCGGTCAGAAAGACCGTGGTCACCCGATAACCGGTGCCCGCGAACAGGCTGGCGTACTGCCGTGCGCAGTCGAGGAACGGCCCGTCATAGCCGTGACAGAACTGCAGCACATGGCGTTCAGCCGAGCGAGTCATAAGCGTTTGCGCCCTCTTTGACCACCAGAATGTCTTCCATGATCAGGTACTGCAGATCGGAGCCGAAGAACATGTTCAGGGCGTCGGTCGGCGAGCAGATCATCGGTTCACCACGACGGTTCAGCGAGGTGTTCAGCGACACGCCGTTGCCGGTGAGGTTTTCCAGCGCCTTCATCATGTCGTAGTAGCGCGGGTTGTATTCGCGCTTCAGCACCTGGGCGCGGGATGTACCGTCTTCGTGAACGACTTCCGGCACGCGGGTCTTCCACTCTTCCGCCACTTCGAAAGTGAAGGTCATGAACGGTGCCGGGTGATCGATCTTGATCATCTGCGGTGCAACGGTGTCGAGCATCGACGGGCAGAAAGGCCTCCAGCGCTCGCGGAACTTGATCTGGTGGTTGATGCGGTCAGCCACACCGGCCACGCTCGGGCAACCGATGATCGAACGACCGCCCAGTGCACGCGGACCGAACTCCATGCGGCCCTGGAACCAGGCCACCGGGTTGCCATCGACCATGATTTTGGCGATCTGCTCCGGCATGTTGTCGAGCTTGCGCCAGGTCGGCTTGTTCTCGTGACGGGCGCACGCGGCGATCACGTCTTCGTTGCTGTACGACGGGCCGAGGTAGACGTGTTCCATCTTCTCGACCGGCACGCCACGGGCGTGGGACACATAGGCTGCTGCGCCGACCGCGGTGCCGGCATCGCCGGACGCAGGCTGGACGAACAGTTCCTTGATGTCATCGCGGGCGATGATTTTCTGGTTCAGCTTGACGTTCAACGCGCAGCCACCGGCGAAGGCCAGCTTGCCGGTTTCCTTGAGCACGTCGCCCAGGTAGTAATCGATCATCTGCAGCGCCAGTTTCTCGAACAGCGCTTGCATGCTCGCGGCGTAGTGGATGTACGGTTCGTCGGCGATGTCGCCTTCGCGCTTCGGACCCAGCCACTCGATCAGCTTTGGCGAGAAGTAGAAGCCTTTGCCCTTCTCTTTGTAGCGACGCAGGCCGATCACGTTGGCGTAGTCAGTGTTGATCACCAGCTCGCCGTTCTCGAACGAGGCCAGACGCGAGAAATCGTATTTGCTGGCGTCGCCGTACGGCGCCATGCCCATGACCTTGAACTCACCGTCGAGCATCTCGAAACCGAGGAACTCGGTAATCGCGCCATACAGGCCGCCGAGGGAGTCCGGATCGAAAAATTCCTTGATCTTGTGGATCTTGCCGTTTTCGCCATAACCGAAGAAAGTCGTGGCGTACTCGCCCTTGCCGTCGATGCCGAGGATCGCGGTTTTCTCTTTGAAACCCGAGCAGTGGTAGGCGCTGGAGGCGTGAGCGAGGTGGTGCTCGACCGGCTCGATCTTGATCTTCTTCGGATCAAAACCCAGTTGCTCCAGGCACCAGACGATCTTGTTGCGATAGCGCTTGTAGCGACGGTTGCCCATCAGGATCGCATCGAGGGCGCGATCCGGCGCGTACCAGTAACGCTTGGCATAGTGCCAGCGGGCCTTGCCGAACAGGCTGATCGGGGCGAACGGAATCGCCACCACGTCAACGTCGGACGGCTTGATACCGGCCTGTTCCAGGCAGAACTTCGCCGATTCGTAGGGCATGCGGTTCTTTGCATGCTTATCGCGGACGAAGCGCTCTTCTTCAGCCGCCGCCACCAGCTTGCCGTCGATGTACAAGGCGGCTGAAGGGTCATGGCTAAGGGCGCCGGACAGGCCAAGAATCGTCAATGCCACAGGGTCTAGCCTCTTTAGTCTGCATTCAGGCGCGATGCGCCTCGAAAATTGATGTGCCCTCGCACCGGGCGAGAGACAGCTAAAGGGCGGGATTATAGCGTAAACGTGGCGGGAATGACCCTGTGCGAATTGCCCCAGGTGAATCGGCCCGGTGAAACCTAGCTTTCACCCTCAATAACCGCCCGCGCGCCAATAGATACCGAGATTGCCGTCACTGGCCTGGCGGTAAATCGTATACGGCAACACCACCGTATCCAGCACCCCGGACAACGGCAGGTCCAGCAGCACGAACGGCAGCAGCACGCCGGTCGGATCAGGTGGGGCATTGAGTACGCAGAAATCGAACGCCAACCCGCTGTAGATCCGTGGAATCGATTGGCAGTAGGTTTTCTGTTTGCGCATGTCGCGGGCGACATCGGCGTCCATTTGCATTACCGAAGCGGCGGTGCCGCAGCCGGATAAAAGCCATGCGCAGGTGCTGAGTGTTACGGCGTTTTTGATGGTCAAGTCTTGCCCTCCGAAGTGGTCAGGGCAAGCTAGCATCGGGGCTGGAGCGGGCACAGTTCATGGCTTCTGGAGAAGCTGTAGGACAAGTCAGTGGAGTCTGTCCGCTATTGCTCAACGGGAGTTTTTTGGGGCTTGAACGCCCTATCGCGAGCAGGCTCACTCCTACAAGGGAATGCATTTCCATGTGGGAGCCAGCCTGCTGGCGAAGGCGGCTCAGGCCGCGCTGGAGATGTCCTTGGGCAACCGCTGATCGATCACCTGATACAGCGCGCTGCTATCGGGCCAGTTGCGCATGAACCGCGCCCGATCCCGCGCATAGGCCGGCGCGAAACTTCCGACAGAGCCGTGCTGGCACATCGAATCCAGATCGATCAGCGCCCAGCGATCCTCCTGCCAGAACAGGTTATGGCCCTTGAAGTCGCCATGGCTGATGCGCTCGGCAATCAATCGTGCGAACAGTTGATCCAGCGCCAGCAATTCGGATTCCGGCGCCGCACCGCTTTCTACATACGGCGCAAAGCGCTCGATGATGTCCGGCCCCGGCAAGAACTCGGTCACCAGGTAGGCGCGGCTGCGCAGCCACAGAAAGCGCTTTTCCAGCACCGCCAGCGGTTTCGGCGTGGCGATGCCGAGGAACGCCAGGCGATTGCCTTCACGCCACGAATGCCAGGCGCGGCTCGGGCGCCAGAAGCGCTTGAGCCAGTGCGCAAAGCCTTTGATGTTGTAGCGCTTGATCACCAGCATGCGCCCGGCCACTTCGACCTTGCCGACGCTCGCCGCGCCGCCGGTCTTGTACAGATGGCCCTGATCGAGCAGCGCGTCGGCCTGCTCCAGTACCGGGAGCATCGCCGCTTCTTCCTCGCGACGGATCGCCCGCAAGCCAAACGCACCGCGCTGCACACTGAACAACGTGCACTCGCGGCCCACCTTGATCAGGTAATCCTTCAGGCGCCAGGCGCGCACCTTGGCGATCTGCTTCTGCAAGGCTTCCAGCGGCAACGCGTGTTCGCTGTTGCTCAGCAGGTAATACACCAGCAATTCTTCGGTGAACGGCTCCAGCGACTTGGGCAACTGGGCGAAAAACACCCCGAGGTTTTCCAGCACTTTCTGCCGTGACAACGGCTGGCCAGCGGTCTCGGCGCAGATCCCGGCGCCATCGATCAGGTACAACTGACCGCCCTGGCGCAGCAGGTTGTCAAGGTGCAGATCTTCCTGCCACAGGCCTTTGCCATGCAGTTGACCGATAGCGTCCAGCGCCTCGGCGAGTACCGCCGATTGCTCGTCCGCCAGCACCGGCAGTGATTCGACTTTCTGCCAGGCATCACCGAGGCTTTCAGCACCTTCGAGGAACTCGAACAGCAGCCAGCCGCCCTCGCCATCCTTCAGGCCATCAGCCAACAACAGCGGCGTGGTCAGACCTTGTTCGGCGAGCAACTTGACGCCCGCCAGTTCGCGCTGAAAATGCCGCGCAGCCTTGCTGCCCACCAGCAATTTGGCCAGCACCGGCCGCCCGCGCCAGACCCCGGCACCGACATAGCGCTGCCCCGGTAACACCCGCAACAGACTGAGCAACTGCAAATCCGCAGGACCGGCCGCATCAGCGAGGCTGATCGTCAGCGGCAGACTCGGCGTACGTCCGGCGTTTTTCAGCTCCGACAAGCGCATCAACGGGTCTCCTTGCGACTGCGCCGTGCGGTCAGGCGCGTCACCCAGCTGTCGACCAGCGAACTGTCGACTGGCTGATCGAGATAGGCCGCGAGCAATTCGCGTAATTGCGCCTCGCTCCATTCCGGCGCGCGACGCAGCAACGGTTCCAGATCCTTGACCCGGTCGCGCATGCCGAACAACAGGGGCCGGGTCTTTTCCAGGTCGATCAACTGCGCCTTGTACGCTTCGCCATCAGCCTGCAAAAAGATGTGTTTCGGATAAAAGCAGCCATGCACCTGACGCACGCCGTGCAGCTGGCGCGCCAGCTGTCCACAGGCATTGAGAATGGCCGATTGCTGCGCGGTGCTCAGCTCGGACCAGCGTTGCAGCAACGAGTCGAGATCATCCCAGCTGTCGAGGGCACGGGTCAGCAGGATCGCCCGGACATCGCCCTTGACCTTGCGCTTACCGAAGAACGCCGCCTGTAGCGCCGGAATCCCCAGCTTGTTGTAGCGGCTGATGTTACGAAACTCACGGGCGAAACTCGGCTCGCCAAACGGCGCATGCAGGGTGCGGGTCAGGTAGTTACTCTGGCGCTTGAGGTAGTAGGCCTGCCCTTCCAGCTCCAGGCGAAACACGCTGCTCCAGCCACCGCCATCGGTGTTCGGTTCGTCCACGGCTTCGAGCTGTTTAGCCCAGAGCGCGTCGAAAGTGCCGAGGCCATGACGCTCAAGCAGCGCCCGGTCTTCAACGGCCAGGAAATCAGTCATTCGCGTCCCTCGAAAAATCTCACTACGTGGCGAATCCGTTTCTTGTCGGCGGCATTCAGCCGATCACGTCCGCGGTATTGCAGGTAGAAGCGCAGGCGCTGGGTGTTCGACAGGTGATATTTGGCCACCTTGTCGAGACAGGCCAGATCCTTGGTGATCCGGTACTTGAGCCAGAAGCCGCGCCAGAATTCGCCGTTCGGGCAGTCGATGAAATACAACTGCGCCTGATCGTCGATCAGCAGGTTGCGCCACTTCAGATCGTTATGGGTGAAACGGTGGTCATGCATGATCCGTGTGTAAGCGGCCAATTGCCGGCTGACACCATCGACCCAGGCGCGATCCTTGAGTTTCGGATCTTTGCGTTCGGCCAGCGCCGAGAGGTCTTCGGTGCGCGGCAGCTCGCGGGTGATCATGGCGCCACGGGCATAGGCCGCGCCACGTCGCTCCAGGCCCCAGGCCACCACTTCGGCGGTGGGAATGCCCCACTTGGCGAAGCGCTTGAGGTTCTGCCACTCCATCTTCACCCGGGGCTTGCCCAGGTAACGGCGCAAGCCTTTACCGGCGCCGACGTAGCGTTTGACGTAGTAATTCACGCCGTTGCGCTGCACGCGGATGACTTCGGACAGCGGATCACGGGTCAGACGTTCGCCCTGCAGGGCAAACACCGCTTCGAGGCTGCCGAAATCTTCGCTCAGTTCGCGGTATTGCGGTTCCAGAGTCCAACCCGCCATCAGAGCGCATCCCCATAACGCTGTTTGCGCGCATAGAGCTTGTTGGCCTTGCCTTCGAGCCAGCTCAGCAGCGGCGCTTCTTCGGCGAGGATCTGCCGTAGCGGCTGCTGGAAGTAGCCTTTGAGGAAACGCAGTTTGTCGCGTCGGGTCAGACCGATGTCCAGCGCCGAGAAATACAGCGCGGCCAGGTCCTTGTTGCGCCAGCGTTGAGTAATACGTGGGCGAGTCTGGGCGCGGTGCAGGTCGATCACCGACAGCTTGAAATCGCCCGGGGTGATCGGCTTGTCGGTGTGCAGCAGGAAGTGGCAGATGTAGCAGTCGCGGTGGTTGACCCCGGCGCGGTGCATCATGCCGGTCATGCGCGCGACTTCAGCGATCAGCGCGTGCTTGAGTTTCGGCTGCGGCGGGTTCTTGACCCAATCGATGCTGAAGTCTTCGAGGCTGATGGTCGGCGCCAGCTCTTCGGTGACGATGAACGAATGCTGATCCGCCGGGTTGCTGCCCTTCTCGCCGTAAGCCACGGCGGTCATGGTCGGCACGCCGACTTCCTGCAGACGCTGGATTGCCTTCCACTCCTGTCCTGCGCCGAGCACCGGCAGCTTGGCAGTCAACAGGTTCTTGAAGATCTCACCCCAGCCGATGCCACGGTGGATCTTGACGAAAAATCCGTTGCCGTCGACTTCCGTGCGCAGCGTGCGTCGAGCTTCCAGCTCGCGATAGACCTCGCCCTGCAAGCCTTCGACTTCGGCGAACGGGTCGCGCCCGGCCCAAAGGCTTTTGAACGGTTCAGCCAGCATCAACTTCATTTAAGCGTGCTCCGCCAGAATCACATCGGCCGCGTGCTGCGGCATGCTGTAGAGGTCGGCCGTCTCGGCGAAGGCCAGACCATTGCGGCTCCAGGCCGCGCGTGCAGCGTCGTCATTCAACATGTCAGTCAGGTATTGCGTCAGTTGCGCCTGATCGAACGGTTCGTCCAGCACACGCCCGGCGTCCGCCTCGGCAATGTAATGGGCATAACCGCAGACCGCGCTGACCAGCACCGGCAACCCGGCGACCAGCGCTTCGAGCAGCACGGTGCCGGTGTTTTCGTTGTACGCCGGGTGGATCAACAGATCGGCGCCGAGCAGGAAACGCGGGATATCGCTGCGGCCCTTGAGGAACGTCACGTTGTCGCCCAAGCCCAAAGTCGCACTCTGCATCTGGAACAATTTGGGGTCATCCTGGCCGATTACAAACAGCCGGGTGCGCTTCTTCAGCTCGGCAGGCAGTGCGGCCAGCGCCTTGAGGCTGCGATCGACGCCCTTGGTCTTGAACCCGGAGCCGATCTGCACCAGCAGCAGCTCGTCGTCCTTGAGGTTGAATTCGGCGCGGAAACCGGCGCGAATCTCGTCGGCATCCGCCGGCCGCCGACGATCCTGGGCGATACCCGGTGGCAGCAGGTGGAAACGCTCAAGCGGCGTGTCGTAATGCTTGATGAACAGCGGCTGCTGCACTTCGGAAATCATCAGCACTTCGGTTTTCGCGTCCTTGGCGAACACCGCGCGCTCATACTCGGCGAAGTGGCGGTAGCGGCCCCAGCGGCGGTACAGCGAATGGCGCAGGTTCTGCGCCTTGTCTTCGAAGCAGCCGTCGGCGGCGTAGTAGACGTCCAGCCCCGGCATCTTGTTGAAGCCGATCAAGCGGTCCACCGGACGCTTGGCCAGATCCGCTTCCATCCACGCCGTGAGTTTCTCGTTGCGCCGATGATTGAAGAACGCCTTGACCGGCGCCACCAGCACTTCGAAACCGGGCGGCACGTCGCCTTCCCAGATCAGCGTATAGACACGGATCTGATGGCCGCGCTTCTGGCATTCGAGGGCGATGCGCATGAAGTCGCGCTGCAAGCCACCGAACGGGAAATATTTGTACAGAACAAAAGCCAATTGCATCAGCGCAGCTCCTCAGCCATTAACAACGTGCTCAGTCGGCTGGCGACACGCTCGGGATTCAGACGCGTGAAGCACAGGGGCTGCTCGCGCTTGAGGTCAAACTGACGGGCATCCTGCGCGGTCGGTTGGTAAGTGCATTTCTTTTGCAGGCAAGGGGCGCAGGGGAAATCACTGGCCATGTGAATCTGCACCTTGCCGTAAGCGCCAGTCAGGCCCGGATTGGTCGGGCCGAACAGGGAAATCGTCGGCACATCCAGCGCGGCGGCCAGATGACCGAGACCGGTGTCCACCGCGACGCAAGCCTGGGCGCCGGCCAGCACTTTGCCGACCCCGGCCAGATTCAGCTTCGGCAGCACTTCGGCGTGCTTGAAGCCAGCAGCGATACGCTCGGCGCGGGCCTTCTCCAGCGGGTTGCCCCACGGCAGTTTGACCCCGACGCCCAGATAGCCGACCCGCTCGGTCAGCTCGCGCCAGTAGGCTTCCGGCCAGTGCTTGGTGTCCCACGTGGTGCCGTGCAGGAACACCACGAACGCACTCTTGCGCGGCAATTCCACCAGACGCTCGACGTTGAGGCCGTAGTCGCCCAGCCCTTTGGGCAGGTCATAACCAAGGGCGATGGCGAACAACTGACGCACTCGCTCCACCGCATGCTGCCCACGGGCCACCGCCAGTTTGCGGTCGTAGAACCGCGCGGCGATCGGCTCACGCGCCGAGCCTTTGTCGAGGCCGGCCACCGGGGCTTTGACGTAGCGTGTCAGCCAGGCGCTTTTCAGCAGGCCCTGGGCGTCGATCACCAGGTCATATTTGTTCGCCCGAACGGACTGCTTGAAGCGCTTCCACTCGCCGCTCTTGATCGTCTGCCAGAGGTTCTTGCGCCAGCGGCGGATCGCCACCGGAATCACCTTGCCGACGGCCGGGTGCCAGGTCGGAATCTCGGCGAAGCCTTCTTCCACCACCCAGTCGAACTTGATTCCGGGAATGGCCCGAGCCGCGTCGGTCAGCGCCGGCAACGCGTGAATCACGTCGCCCAGCGATGAAGTCTTGATCAGCAATACCCGCAACTTAATGAACCTCGATCACAGTGCCCTGCAGTTTCTGCAAGGCATCGTTGACCGCATCCGGCATCAGCTGGCGCAGGCAGTTGTAATGGCCGAACCGGCAGGTACGGTCGAAGCACGGGCTGCATTCCAGACCCAGACGGACGATTTCGACATGTTCGGCCAGCGGCGGAGTGAAGCCCGGCGACGTCGAGCCGTAGACCGCCACCAATGGACGGTTCAGCGCCGCCGCGACGTGCATCAGGCCGGAGTCGTTGGACACCACCGAGTCGGCACAGGACATCAGGTCGATGGCCTCGGCCAGCGAGGTGCCGCCGCTGAGGTTGACCGATTCTTCACGCAGGCCGGGAATCAGCCGCGCGCGAATGTCTTCGCCCACCGCGTGATCGTTCTTCGAGCCGAACAGCCACACCTGCCAGCCTTCGCGAATCCGCGCTTCAGCGACCTTGGCGTAATGCTCGGACGGCCAGCGTTTGGATTCGCCGAACTCGGCGCCGGGGCACAGGGCCAACACCGGGCGGTCGAGGGTCAGGCCGAACTTGGCCAGCGCCGCTTCGCGGGTCACCGGATCGATTTGCAGGCTCGGGCGCGGATAAGGTTGCGGCAGCTCGGCGTTCGGCTCGTAAGCCAGCGCCATGAAGCGCTCGATCATCAGCGGATAACGTTCTTTATCCAGCGTGCGCACGTCATTGAGCAGACCGTAGCGGAATTCGCCACGCCAGCCGGTGCGCTGCTTGATGCCGGCGAAAAACGGCACCAGCGCCGACTTCAGTGAGTTCGGCAGCAGGATCGCCTGATCATACTGGCCGGCCAGGGACTTGCCGATCCGCCGACGCGTCGCCAGTTCCAGCGCGCCATGGCCGAGCGGGAAGCTCAAGGCCTTGCGCACTTCAGGCATGCGCTCCAGGATCGGCCGGCTCCACTCGGGGGCCAGCACGTCGATTTCGCATTGCGGGTGGCGCTGTTTGAGACACTGGAACAGTGTCTGCGCCATCACCATGTCACCGACCCAACTGGGCCCAACGATCAGAATATTCATGTGGTTTCCATAAACGAACCGGGGAGGCATTTACGCCTCCCCGCCTCGAGAATCACTGAGGGAGCGGCGCTGCTTGCGATGGGTCATTACCTTCAACATGACTGTCGACTGTCACTCCGCTATCGCGAGCAGGCTCGCTCCCACATGGTTTGTTCGCCTTACTTCGGATCTACAGACACTGTAAATCCACTGTGGGAGCGAGCTTGCTCGCGAAGGGGCCATCACATCCGACATCGGTGTCATCTGACACTCCGTCTTCGCGAGCAAGCTCGCTCCCACAAGGTATTCGGTGCTTCAAATATCCGGTTTTAACTCAGCCCCAGCTCTTTCCATATCCGCAATACCTGCCGGCGCTCCTCGACAAACTGGTCGCCAGCAATCACCCCGGCATCCTTCTGCAAGGCCTGCCGGTGGGCGGCGGAGCGGTAGGCTTTATAGGCCTCGCGCAACAGGCCGGCATCTTCGGCAGGCATCAGCCCTTCGTGTTCCAGCTCTTCCAGAATGCGGATGTTATCGGTCCAGCGCAGCAACGGCGGGTGGCTGTGCGACCACGCCAGGGCCGCGTATTGCACCATAAATTCAATATCGACGATACCTCCGGCGTCCTGCTTGAGGTCGAACGGCGCCGTGGCCTCGAAGGCATTTGCCGCGGTACCGGCCGCCGTGCTCTTGCTGCCGAGGTTATCGCGCATCTTGGCGCGCATCTCGCTGACTTCCTGTTGCAGCTTCGCCAGATCCCGTGCCTTGCCCAAAACCTGCGCGCGGACTTTTTCGAACGCCTGACCGACATCCTGACTGCCGACCAGCACCCGCGCCCGCACCAGCGCCTGATGTTCCCAGGTCCAGGCTTCATTTTCCTGATAGCGCTCAAACGCCCCCAGCGAACTGACCAACAGCCCCGACGCACCGGACGGGCGCAAACGCATGTCCACTTCATACAGCTGGCCGGAGTTGGTCTGCGCCGTCAGCAAGTGAATGATCCGCTGTCCCAGCCGGGTGAAGAACTGCGCGCCATCGATCGGCTTCGGCCCGTCGGTTTCCGCCTGCGGATCGCCGTCATGGATGAACACCAGATCCAGGTCCGAACCATGCCCCAGTTCCAGCCCGCCGACTTTGCCATAACCGACGATGATGAAGCCGGGATCGCACAAACTGCCGTCAGTGCGCAGCGGCGTGCCGTACTTGGCCACCGTCTGACGCCAGGCCAGCGCCAGCACTTGCTCGAGAATCGCTTCGGCGAGCCAGGTCAGGTAATCGCTGACTTTCATCAACGGCAGACTGCCGGCGATTTCCGAAGCGGCGACGCGCAAGCGGTGCGCCAGTTTGAAGTGACGCAGGGCTTCCATCTGCTGTTCGAGGTCATCTTCGGGGATCCGCGTCAGCCGCTCGCGCAGCTCGGCGGCGAGTTCCGGCGCCAGTGGCGGCTTGAACAGCCGGCCTTCATTGAGCAACTCGTCGAGCAGCAGCGGGAAACGGGTAATCTGTTCGGCAATCCACGGACTGGCCGCACACAGCGTCAGCAAGCGCCGCAGGGCGCCGGGGTTTTCCGTCAGCAGGACTAAATAAGCCGAACGTCGGGCGACCGCTTCGACCAGCGGCAGCACCCGCTCCAGCACCAGATCCGGGTTGTCATGCTCCACCGCCTGGGCCAGCAGGCGCGGGATAAACGCATCAAGACGCTCGCGACCCAGCCGCTGCATCGCGCGCAATTGCGGACTGCCGCGCAAACCGGCCAGCGCTTTCAGCGCTTTGCTCGCGTCCTTGAAGCCGCCCTCTTCCAGTTGCCGACAAGCAGCCTCTTCGTCCTGCTCCTCTTCCCACAGCGGCAACCATTCACCGCCGACCACCACTTCACAGTCGGCGCCCTCTTCTTCATCGGGATCGGCGATCACCTGCGCAAAGTGCCAGGCCACCCGGCCGCGCCAGAACATCAGTTTTTCGTGGAAGGCCTGCCAATCGGCAAAACCGAGCATGAAGGCGATCCGTGCCTGATCCTGAGCGCCGTCCGGCAACATCTGGGTCTGGCGATCGGCAATCGCCTGGATCGCGTGCTCGGTGTAACGCAGGAATTCATAACCTTCGCGCAATTCACTGATCACTGCCGGCGGCAGATAGCCCTGCCCTTCCAGCGTGCTCAATACCTTTAATAGAGGACGCTGTTGCAGACTGAGATCGCGCCCGCCGTGGATCAACTGGAAGGCCTGGGCAATGAACTCGACCTCGCGGATACCGCCGGAGCCGAGTTTGATGTTGTCGGCCATGCCCTTGCGCCGCACTTCCTGCTGGATCAACTGCTTCATGGTGCGCAGCGCTTCGATCGCCGAGAAGTCCAGATAACGCCGGTAAACGAACGGACGCAGCATGTCGAGCAACTGAGCGCCGGCGGTTTGATCACCGGCCACCACCCGCGCCTTGATCATCGCGTAGCGTTCCCAGTCGCGGCCCTGATCCTGGTAATACTGCTCAAGCGCGTTGAAGCTCAGCACCAGCGCGCCGGACGAACCGTACGGGCGCAGGCGCATGTCGACGCGGAATACAAAGCCGTCGACGGTCATCGGGTCGAGGGCCTTGATCAGGCGCTGGCCGAGACGAATGAAGAATTCCTGATTATCCAGCGCGCGCTTCACGCCGACGGTTTCGCCGCCCTCGGGGTAGGCGAAGATCAGGTCGATGTCCGACGACAGGTTCAACTCGACCGCGCCAAGCTTGCCCATGCCGAGGATGACCATTTGCTGGGGCAGACCACTGCGCCGGCCGGTCGGCGTACCGAACTGCTGGCAATGGCGGCTGTACAGCCATTGATAAGCCTGGTCGATGGTGGCGTCGGCCATGTCGGAAAGGTCGCGGCAGGTCTGCACCAGATCGGCCTGGCGGTTGAGGTCACGCCAGATGATCCGCACTTGATGGCGGGCGCGCTGGCGGCGCAGGACACGACCGAGTTCGTCTTCGCTTTGCGCGGTGTTCACGGCGGCGGCAATCTGCGCGCACAGCTCTCCTGGCGCGAACGGTCGGTCGAGCTCACCGGACTGCACCAGTGACAGCAACATCAAAGGGTCACGAACGCTCTGTTCAATGACGAAATCGCTGGCGGCACTGACGCGGGCGAATTGCGCCCAGCGTTCCGGCGTCCAGTTCGAGAAGCCGAGATCGTCTTCCAGCGCGGCGACGGCCGTACGGAACGACTGCTCGGATCGAGTGACCAACGGCAGGAGAATGGCGGGGAGTTCAGCGAGCACGGGCAGGGTCATGGTCTATCCTTGATCGGCGTGTAAATGGCCGCTTGTAGTGTTTGATGAAAACCCGCTACGCGAAGGACTGTCGAACAAAAGTTAGAAATAGCTGAAATTTCTTCTTCTTTGGCATCCAGCATCAAACTTTCACCTTTTTCGGATGGTAATCGACCAACCTTAACGATTATTCTCACAACGCAGTCGGAGGCCACAAGCCTTTCCTCTGTAGTTTTACTACTCGTCTATACAGGCGAAAGGCTGAAATGCTCAAAGATTTGTAGTAAAACTACACGCCGCCGGAACAACCTGTCGGCAATCCAAGAATTTTAAATCGTCTGCCCACAAGGCCAGTCGCAAACTCAGGCAACCGATTCTGGAAGCCTTTCCGCCCTGGAGCAAGCCATGCAAGACCTCGATCCCGTCGAAACCCAGGAATGGCTGGACGCCCTGGAATCGGTTCTCGACAAAGAAGGCGAAGACCGTGCTCACTATCTGATGACCCGTATGGGTGAACTGGCGACCCGCAGCGGTTCGCAGCTCCCTTACGCCATCACCACGCCTTACCGCAACACCATCCCGGTAACCCACGAAGCACGCATGCCTGGCGACCTGTTCATGGAACGCCGCATTCGCTCGCTGGTGCGCTGGAACGCGATGGCCATGGTAATGCGTACGAACCTGAAAGATTCTGACCTGGGTGGTCACATCTCCAGCTTCGCTTCCAGCGCGACCCTGTATGACATCGGCTTCAACTACTTCTTCCAGGCCCCGACCGACGAACACGGCGGCGACCTGATCTACTTCCAGGGCCACACCTCGCCAGGCGTTTACGCCCGCGCGTTCATGGAAGGCCGCATCACCGAAGACCAGATGAACAACTTCCGCCAGGAAGTCGACGGTCAGGGCCTGTCGTCCTACCCGCACCCTTGGCTGATGCCTGACTTCTGGCAGTTCCCGACCGTATCCATGGGTCTGGGTCCGATCCAGGCGATCTACCAGGCACGCTTCATGAAGTACCTGGAACACCGCGGTTTCATCCAGCCGGGCAAACAGAAAGTCTGGTGCTTCCTGGGCGACGGCGAATGCGACGAGCCGGAATCCCTGGGCGCGATCTCCCTGGCCGGCCGCGAGAAGCTGGACAACCTGATTTTCGTCATCAACTGCAACCTGCAGCGCCTCGACGGCCCGGTTCGCGGCAACGGCAAGATCATCCAGGAACTCGAAGGCGTGTTCCGCGGTGCCCAGTGGAACGTGACCAAAGTCATCTGGGGCCGTTTCTGGGACCCACTGCTGGCCAAAGACGTCGACGGCATCCTGCAACGTCGCATGGACGAAGTCATCGACGGCGAGTACCAGAACTACAAAGCCAAAGACGGCGCGTTCGTTCGCGAGCACTTCTTCAACACGCCTGAACTCAAGGCGATGGTTGCCGATCTGTCCGACGACGAGATCTGGAAACTCAACCGTGGCGGCCACGACCCGTACAAGGTCTATGCGGCGTACCACGAAGCGGTCAACCACAAAGAACAACCAACCGTCATCCTGGCCAAGACCATCAAGGGTTATGGCACCGGTGCCGGCGAAGCGAAAAACACTGCGCACAACACCAAGAAAGTCGACGTCGACAGCCTGAAGTTGTTCCGCGACCGCTTCGACATCCCGGTCAAGGACGAAGAGCTGGAGAACCTGCCGTTCTTCAAGCCAGAGCCAAACAGCGCCGAAGCCCGCTACCTGAGCGAGCGCCGTGCCGCACTGGGCGGTTTCGTACCGCAGCGCCGCGCGCAGAGCTTCAGCGTACCGACCCCGGACCTGGACACCCTCAAAGCCATCCTCGATGGTTCGGGCGACCGTGAAATTTCCACCACCATGGCCTTCGTGCGGATCCTCGCGCAACTGGTCAAGGACAAGGAAATCGGCCCGCGCATCGTGCCGATCATCCCGGACGAAGCCCGTACCTTCGGTATGGAAGGCATGTTCCGTCAGCTGGGCATCTACTCGTCCGTCGGCCAGCTCTACGAGCCAGTCGATAAAGACCAGGTGATGTTCTACAAGGAAGACCAGAAAGGTCAGATCCTTGAAGAAGGCATCAACGAAGCAGGCGCCATGAGCTCGTTCATCGCTGCCGGTACTTCGTACTCCAGCCACAACCAGCCGATGCTGCCGTTCTACATCTTCTACTCGATGTTCGGCTTCCAGCGTATCGGTGACCTGGCCTGGGCCGCTGGCGACAGCCGTACCCGTGGTTTCCTGATCGGCGGCACCGCCGGCCGTACCACCCTGAACGGTGAAGGCCTGCAGCACGAAGACGGTCACAGCCACCTGCTGGCCGCGACCATCCCGAACTGCCGCACCTACGATCCGACCTACGGCTACGAGCTGGCGGTGATCATTCAGGACGGCATGAAGAAGATGACCGAAGAGCAACAGGACATCTTCTACTACATCACCGTGATGAACGAGTCGTACCAGCAGCCAGCCATGCCGGCCGGTGCCGAAGAAGGCATCAAGAAAGGCATGTACCTGCTCGAAGAAGACACCCGCGATGCAGCGCACCACGTACAGCTGATGGGCTCCGGCACCATCCTGCGTGAAGTGCGTGAAGCGGCGAAGATCCTGCGTGAAGAGTTCAACATCGGCGCTGACGTATGGAGCGTCACCAGCTTCAACGAACTGCGTCGCGACGGCCTGGCCGTAGAGCGCAGCAACCGTCTGAAGCCTGGCCAGAAGCCCAAGCAGAGCTACGTTGAAGAGTGCCTGAGCGGCCGTAAGGGTCCGGTCATTGCCTCTACCGACTACATGAAGCTGTTCGCCGAGCAGATCCGTCAGTGGGTACCGTCCAAGGAATTCAAAGTCCTGGGCACCGACGGTTTCGGCCGCAGCGACAGCCGCAAGAAACTGCGTCATTTCTTCGAAGTCGACCGTCATTTCGTGGTGTTGGCAGCCCTGGAAGCACTGGCTGACCGTGGTGATATCGAACCTAAAGTGGTGGCCGAGGCCATCGTCAAGTTCGGCATCGACCCGGAAAAACGCAACCCACTGGACTGCTGAGGAGACATTTTGTGAGCGAACTCATTCGCGTACCTGACATCGGCAGCGGTGAAGGTGAAGTAATTGAACTGTTTGTGAAGGTCGGCGACCGTATCGAAGCCGACCAGAGCATCCTGACCCTGGAATCGGACAAGGCCAGCATGGAAGTGCCAGCCCCGAAAGCCGGCGTCATCAAGAGCCTGAAAGTCAAGCTGGGCGACCGCCTGAAAGAAGGCGACGAACTGCTCGAGCTGGAAGTCGAGGGCGCCGCGCAAGCGGCTCCTGCGCCCGCCGCTGCACCGGCGGCAAAAGCTGAAGCCAAACCGGCTGCTGCGCCTGCTGCCGCTGCTCCTGCACCAGCCGCTGCCCCTGCTGCCTCTTCGGTTCAGCAAGTGCACGTGCCGGATATCGGTTCGTCGGGCAAGGCCCAGATCATCGAAATCCAGGTCAAGGTCGGCGACAAGGTCGAGGCTGATCAGTCGCTGATCACCCTGGAATCCGACAAGGCCAGCATGGAAATCCCGTCTCCTGCCGCTGGCGTGGTCAAGGCCATCAGCGTCAAGCTCAACGACGAAGTCGGCACCGGCGACCTGATTCTGGATCTGGAAGTGGCAGGTGCTGCGGCCCCTGCTGCTGCCGCTCCGGCTCAGGCTGCTGCGCCAGCCGCTGCTGCTGCTGCGCCGGCGACCGCCGCCGCTCCAGCCGCACCGGTTGCCGACAGCGTTCAGGACATCCACGTTCCGGACATCGGTTCGGCCGGCAAGGCCAAGATCATCGAAGTCCTGGTCAAGGCTGGTGACAGCGTTGAAGCCGACCAGTCGCTGATCACCCTGGAATCCGACAAGGCGAGCATGGAAATTCCATCGCCTGCCGCTGGCGTGGTGGAAAGCATTTCCATCAAGCTGGACGACGAAGTCGGTACCGGCGACCTGATCCTCAAGCTGAAAGTCAAAGGCGCGGCCCCCGCTGCTGCCCCGGCTCCAGCCGCTGCTGCTGCACCAAGCGCTCCGGCACCGGCCGCTGCTGCTCCGGCTGCCGCTGCACCTGCTGCTACCGCTCCAGTTGCTGCTCCGGCCAAGCCTGGCGCGAAAGTTCACGCCGGCCCTGCCGTGCGTCAACTGGCCCGCGAATTCGGCGTCGAGCTGAGCGCTGTTGGCGCCAGCGGTCCGCACGGTCGCATCCTCAAGGAAGACGTGCAGGTTTACGTCAAGGCGATGATGCAGAAGGCCAAGGAAGCGCCGGCTGCTGGCGGCGCAACCGGTGGCGCGGGCATCCCGCCGATCCCGGTCGTGGACTTCAGCCGCTTCGGTGAAATCGAAGAAGTGCCGATGACCCGTCTGATGCAGGTCGGCGCCGCCAACCTGCACCGCAGCTGGCTGAACGTGCCGCACGTGACGCAATTCGACTCGGCGGACATCACCGAGCTGGAAGCCTTCCGTGTTGCGCAAAAAGCCGTCGCCGAGAAGGCTGGCGTCAAGCTGACCATCCTGCCGCTGCTGCTCAAGACCTGCGCGCACCTGCTCAAGGAGCTGCCGGACTTCAACAGTTCGCTGGCGCCAAGCGGCAAGGCGATCATTCGCAAGAAGTACGTCAACATCGGTTTCGCGGTCGACACTCCGGATGGCCTGCTGGTCCCGGTGATCAAGAACGTCGACCAGAAGAGCCTGCTGCAACTGGCTGCTGAAGCGGCTTCGCTGGCTGAAAAAGCCCGCACCAAGAAGCTCTCTTCGGACGAGATGCAAGGCGCCTGCTTCACAATTTCCAGTCTTGGCCACATTGGCGGCACCGGCTTCACGCCGATCGTCAACGCGCCGGAAGTGGCGATCCTCGGTGTTTCCAAGGCAACCATCCAGCCAGTCTGGGACGGCAAAGCCTTCCAGCCGAAACTGATGCTGCCACTGTCGCTGTCCTACGATCACCGCGTGATCAACGGCGCTGCTGCTGCACGCTTCACCCAGCGTCTGGGCAGCCTGCTGGGCGACATCCGCACCATCCTGCTGTAAAGCAATCGGCCCTCCGGCAACGGAGGGCCGATCGCGTTCCACGTTTTCGAGCGCCACACGCTCGTACCTCAACCCCGTCAGTTTGACGGGGCTTTTTTTGCCCGCAGAAAAGTTACAACGCTTTTATTCCTACAACTTCGGTCTACTTAAGCCACGAGTCCAGTCCACTTTGCGCCGATATTTTTTATCTACCGACAACTAACCTTGGCGCCACAAGTTAAACGAACAACTTGTTTAAAACCAACCGTAATTCAAGTAATCAATTCGAATGGATTCGAACATGTTAAAACCAACTGTCGGCCCGATTATTGGCCATGTAACAACTAATCATGCACGCATCTTCATGCGCGGCGACTCGCAAAACAATGCCACGGTATTTGCCGGCCTGCGTTATCGAAAACCGGGCAGCACACAATGGTCAAGGGGCCGTTTTGCCCGTTTGAGTGCATTACGCGATCTCTGCCACGTCTTCTCTTTGAATGACCTGGACAGTCATTGTGAGTACGAATACCAGACGGGCTGGTTCAGTCCCATGAGCCCGGTGCATACCGTCGAAAGCATCGCCGAATTGCCTTTGCAATGGCCGCGCGAGATCTACCGCTTTCGCACCCGCGTCAGCGACGCCGTGCAGCCACGCGCTTACATCATCGGCTCCTGTCGCTACCTGCGCATGACCGCCGGCATTGCTTCCCTGCCCCAATTTGGCGACCGCATATTCGCCTCGATCAATCAGTTGATCGAAGGCGCCGAGCCGCCGATCAGCGCTACCCTGATGACCGGAGACCAGATCTATGTCGACGACCTCAACCTGATTGCCCCGGATCGCGAATACCAGGACATCCTCAATAAATATCGCGCGGCGTTCTCGCAACCGAATATTCAGCGACTGATGTCCGGCACTTCGACTTACATGATCCTCGACGATCACGAAATTGAAGACAACTGGCCGGCTAACGCCAGCAAGTCCGATCATGAGTTATATCGCAATGCAATGGCGGCGTATGAGGTATATCAAGCCAGTCATAGTCCGGCGCATGAACTAACCGTTGATGGCGAGATTGATCATTCGAAACTGGCGCATTACTGGTATCAGTTCAGCGATGGCGATATTGAATGGTTTGTCACTGATAGCCGTACTCGGCGCAACCTGGCTGCTGATGATCGACGCATCCTGGACAGCGAGCAGGAACAGGCCTTGGTCGCCTGGCTAAGCACCAGCAAGGCACGGGTCAAATTCGTGGTCACCAGCGTGATGTTTTACCCGGATCGCAAACTGCACGGCGACGATGCGTGGAAAGCCTTCCCGGAGCAGCGCCTGCGCCTGCTGGAAACCATCCGCACCCGACGCATCAAAAATGTCGTGTTTGTCTCGGGCGATGTGCATGGCTCGCTGACCTCGCGCCTGACGCATAGTGAAGACCCGGATTTCGAAGTCCACACCATCGTTTCCTCGCCGCTGTGCAACAGCAAGCTGTTGCCCTATGCCAAGGCGTCGACGTTCATCCTCGATCAACCGCTCGCGCGCACGGCCGCGGGCGATTATCAACATGAGTTGACCAGTGCGGTGGTCAGCGAGGACAACTTCGCACATGTGGCGGTTGAGACTGATCATATTTTGGTCAATTACCATGATCGGGATGGCAAGCAGCTGCAATCGATCAGCCTGAAATTACGTTGAAATCTTAAAAGATCGCAGCCTGCGGCAGCTCCTACATCGGTATGCATCCCCTGTAGGAGCTGCCGCAGGCTGCGATCTTTTGCTCTTTTCAATCACCCACTGGAGAAATGCCCCGAGCAGCCGACATATTCTTATAGCACTTGGCCTTCATCTCTCTTGTCAGTCGGTGCCGCAATGATGCAACCTTGCCGCAGGCAACAGTAAAGAGGGCGAGAGCCCGGCGCGTTCAGCATATTTCCAAGCGAGTTCCTTCATGAAGAGCCAACCCGATGCCGCCAGCCGTATGGCGGCCGAGGTAGTGACGCAGTTGCCTGTGCCCTCGCGGCTCGGCATGCTGCGTTTCGAGCGCTTGAATGAAGCCAGCTGGGCGATGCTGTTTCTTGACCCCAACTGCGAACGCCAGTTCGGCCAGCCGGCCGTCGAGCTCTGTGCACTGGTCGGTTCACCCTATGCCAGCCTGATGGAGCCCGAAGCGCGCTATCAGTTGCACGACGCCATCCAGCAACAACTGCGCGACAGCCCGCATTATCTGGTGCGCTACACCCTGCACACCGCCGCCGGCGTGCTGAGCATCCTCGAACTCGGCGAAGCCTACAAACAGCACAATCGGCACCTGTTGCGCGGTTATCTGCTGGCGGTCGACAACGTGTTCGACGAAGCCCCCGCGCTGCCGTCCGTCGACCTCGAAACCCAGAACTCGCGCCTGCAGATCGCCCTCGAACTCAACCAGCGCGCCCAGCAGGAACAACTGCAGCACCTCGATCGCGTACGCGCCCAGCAGGATCTGATTCTGCTGCTCGCGCGCCAGCGCTACAGCAGCCATAACTCGCTGCAGGAAGCCGCCGAACTGATCACCCGCTGCGCCTGCGATATCTATGAAATCGACTGCGCCAGCCTGTGGAACCTCGAAGGCAATCTGCTGGTGCCGATTTCCGCGTATCACCGCGCGACGCAGGAATACATCCTGCCCGAGGTGATCGACATCAGCGGCTTCCCCGACTACATGGAAGCGCTGCACGGCAGCCGCGCCATCGACGCGCACAATGCGATGCGCGACCCGCGCACCCGCGAGATGGCCGAAGCCCTGCGCCCGCGCGACGTCAACGCGATGCTCGACGCCAGTATCCGGGTCGACGGCCAGGTGGTCGGCGTGCTTTGCCTGGAGCAGACCGGCGTGACCCGCTCCTGGCAGTCCGACGAAATCGCCTTTGCCGGTGAGCTGGCCGACCAGTTCGCTCAGGTCATCAACAACCACAACCGGCGCACCGCCACCAGCGCCCTGCACCTGTTCCAGCGCGCAGTCGAGCAAAGTGCCAACGCCTTTCTGCTGGTCAATTGCGACGGCGTGGTCGAGTACGTCAACCCGAGTTTCACCGCGATCACCCAGTACTCCACCGAGGAAGTCCACGGCCAGCGTCTGTCGGAACTGCCGGCCCTGGAAAACCTCAGCGAGCTGCTGTTCGACGCGCCCTCGGCGCTGGCCAAGAGCAACAGCTGGCAGGGCGAATTCAAGAGCCGCCGGAAAAACCTCGAACCGTACTGGGGCCAGTTGTCGATCTCCAAGGTGTATGGCGACAACCGCGAGCTGACGCACTACATCGGCATCTACGAAGACATCACCCAGACCAAACTGGCGCAGCAGCGCATCGAACGTCTGGCGTACACCGACAACCTGACCAACCTCGGCAACCGCCCGGCGTTTATCCGCAATCTGGACGAACGCTTCGCCCGCGATAGCGACACCCCAATCAGCCTGCTGCTGGTGGACATCGACAACTTCAAGCGGATCAACGACAGCCTCGGTCACCAGACCGGCGACAAACTGCTGATCAGCCTGGCCCGACGTCTGCGCAACAGTCTGAGCCCGAGCGGCAGCCTCGCGCGCTTCGCCAGTAATGAATTTGCGGTGCTGCTCGACGACACCGACCTCGCCACCGGCCAGCAGATCGCCAACCAACTGCTGGCAACCCTCGACAAACCGATGTTCGTCGACAACCAACTGATCAGCGTCACCGGCTCCGTAGGCCTGGCTTGCGCGCCTCTGCACGGCCGCGATCCGCAGACTCTGATGCGCAACGCCGGGCTGGCCCTGCACAAGGCCAAGGCTAACGGCAAACATCAGGTCCAGGTGTTCACCGAAGCACTCAACGCCGAGGCCAGTTACAAGCTGTTCGTCGAGAACAACCTGCGCCGCGCCCTGACCCAGAACGAGCTGGACGTGTTCTACCAGCCCAAGCTGTGCCTGCGCAGCGGGCGCCTGCTGGGCATGGAAGCGTTGCTGCGCTGGAACCACCCGGAGCGCGGCATGATCCGCCCGGACCAGTTCATCAGCGTCGCCGAAGAAACCGGCCTGATCATCCCGATCGGCAAGTGGATTGCGCGCCAGGCCTGCCGCATGAGCAAGGCCCTGACGGCCGCTGGCCTGGGCAATCTGCAAGTGGCGATCAACCTCTCGCCGAAGCAGTTCTCCGACCCGGATCTGGTCGCGTCCATCGCCAACATCCTCAAGGAAGAAGCGCTGCCGGCCAATCTGCTCGAACTGGAGCTGACCGAAGGACTGCTGCTGGAAGCCACCGAAGACACCCACTTGCAGCTCGACCAGCTCAAGCGCCTGGGCCTGACCCTGGCCATGGACGATTTCGGTACCGGTTATTCGTCGCTCAGCTACCTGAAGAAATTCCCGATCGACATCATCAAGATCGATCGCAGCTTCATCCACGAAATCCCCGACAATCAGGACGACATGGAAATCACCTCCGCGGTGATCGCCATGGCCCACAACCTGAAGCTCAAGGTCGTGGCCGAAGGCATCGAGACCGCCGAGCAACTGGCGTTCCTGCGTCGCCACCGCTGCGACGTCGGCCAGGGCTACCTGTTCGACCGGCCGATCCCCGGCGCCGAGCTGATCCAGGCGCTCAAGCGCTACCCGCGCGGCCCGCTCTGCCTCTAAAAACACCGCTGATCCCTTGTAGGAGTGAGCCTGCTCGCGATAGCGGTATTTCAGTAACAAATAAGCTGATCGACCTACCGCTATCGCGAGCAGGCTCACTCCTACAGTGGGGGCGAGTACCCGCACATTTTGGGTAGTGATTAAACGGGCATCATTGGGCACACTGGCGGTCTGACTTTTTACATCCCATCCTGACTGAGAGGAACGATCATGGTTCTGCGCTCGGAAATTCTGGTGAACAAAAACGTGCTACCGACCAAAGATCAAGCTCTGCCCGGCCGCGAAACCGCGATGACCTTGCCTGAAAAGCATTTCGTCTTCGAAGAAACCCCATTGCTCGGCCCGTTCTTCCAGGACGTCGACTTTGCGATCTTCGGTCTGGGTTGCTTCTGGGGTGCCGAACGCCGCTTCTGGCAGCGCGAAGGTGTGGTCAGCACGGTGGTCGGCTACGCCGGCGGCTACACGCCGAACCCGACCTACGAAGAAGTCTGCTCGGGCCTGACCGGCCACGCCGAAGTGGTGCTGGTGGTGTATGACAAGGCCAAGGTCAGCTACGAAGAACTGCTGGCGATGTTCTGGGAACTGCACAACCCGACACAGGGCATGCGTCAGGGCAACGACATCGGCACCCAGTACCGTTCGGTGATCTACGCCACCTCGCCTGAGCAACTGGACGCGGCGCTCAAGAGCAAGGCGGTGTATCAGGCTGAACTGTCGAAGGCGGGTCTGGGCGACATCAGCACCGAGATCGAGCAGGCGCCGACCGTGTACTTCGCTGAGGCGTATCACCAGCAGTATCTGGCGAAGAACCCTGAGGGTTATTGCGGGATTGGCGGCACCGGCGTGTGCATGCCACCGAGTCTGGCGGGTAACTGACCTAGAACTGTGGCGAGGGAGCTTGCTCCCGCTGGGGTGCGAAGCGCCCCTAAAACCGGTGAACGCCTTCTTCAGGAAGAACCGGCTTTCCGGATTCACGACTGCTGCGCAGCCGAGCGGGAGCAAGCTCCCTCGCCACAGGTTTTCAGTTGCCGATCAGCTCTCGGCAATCAACCAATCCATCTGCCATCCACCCTGAGTCTGCCCAAGTTTCTTCGACAACCACGGCAGCAACTCACGCAGTTCCTCCTCCAGCCCCCACGGCGGATTGGCAATCGCCAGCCCGGAACCGTTCAGGCTGTTCGGCGTATCCAGCGGATGCACCAGCAGTTCCACGCGCAGCAGTTTCGGTGCACCGGTGCCGGCCAGATCCTGATAGAACCGGCGCAACGCACGCTGATCCTTCACCGGATACCAGATCGCCGCCACAGTCTGGCGCATGCGGCCAATCGCTTCTTTCAGCGACGCCGCACACTTTTGCATCTCATCAAGCTGTTCGAACGGCGGATCGATCAGCATCACCGCGCGCTTCTCCTGCACCGGCAACATCGCCCGCGCCACATGCCAGCCCTCGCCCAGATGCACCTTGACCCGACGATCACCGGCCATGTTGTCCTTGAGCAGCACGCCGTCTTGCGGGTGCTTCTCGTTGAGCATCACCCGGTCCTGAGGCCGGGTCAGACGCCGCGCCAACTCCGGCGAACCCGGGTAGTAGCGCAACTGGCCATCGGGGTTCATCTCGTGCAGCACCTTCATGTAGTCGGCGGTCAGGGCCGGCAGATCCGGCTGATCCCACAACCGCGCGATGCCTTCCAGGTATTCGCCGGTACGGTTGGCCTGATCGCCCTGCAGGTCATACAGACCGATACCGGCGTGCGTGTCGAGATAGGCAAACGGCTGCTCCTTGCGCGACATCAGGGCGATGAGGCGGGTCAAGGTCAGGTGTTTGAACACATCGGCGTGATTGCCGGCATGGAAGGCGTGACGATAATTCATGGCTGCTCCTGCGAGGGCCGTGAAGTTTACCTTTTACCGGGCGGCAAGTCAGGGGTTGGCGGCCGAGCGGGCCTCAGCAGCAAAGATCGCAGCGGTCACGCAGCTCCTACACGGGATTGGCGTACACCCTGCAGGAGCTGCCGAAGGCTGCGATCTTCTGCTCTTGCCCTTGTGGCGAGGGGATTCATCCCCGATGGGCTGCGCAGCAGCCCCAAGACCTCAATCCCCCATTCCGTCTGACTCCGCGACAACCGGGTTGCGGCTGCTACGCAGCCGAGCGGGAGCAAGCTCCCTCGCCACAAAAACGCTCTCAGGCTTAAAGGGGCAGGTTGCCGAGGCGTTTACCGATGACATCCAGCACATCACAGCCGTCACGCAGTGGAATGGCGCAGAGCATGGCGAAGTCGCTGAGAATGATGGAGTCGCATTCGACCGAGCCGCGCATGCACATGTTTTCCAGCACCTGCGGTAGTTTTGGGCGGTCTCCCGCAACTCTATGAGCAACATAAAGAAACATCTTCCTCAGGATAACCGTCGTCTCACGAGCGAAGGGAGTGCGAATATCCGCTCCACTGAAAACCTGTAAAGAGGGAAATTTACATGGGAAGGAAAGTGGTCGGAATCGGCGCGCCTACATCAACTGGTGGTGTGGTTCTGGAAGGAAACGTTGGAATCAACATTGATTACGCGGTGAGCACTTCATCCATCGGCCACATGGCAAGTTGTCCTGTATGCCCTCCAGGCAAAGGTCCCATCGTAGCTGTCGGCCCACGAACAATCACTTTACCGGCTGGCCTGGTTGCACTTGAGGGCGACTATGTCGCGTGTGGCTGCCCGCCAAAATCCAACACTGTTCTCTTTGCTCAATCCTCTGTCTTTGGTGGCGGGGAACATAGCGCTGCGAGCTTTTCTCCCATCGTCCCTTTGATCCCTGAACCGAAGAGCATCCAGCGCATAACGTTCTCGTATGGAGAAAACCAGACACCCGTCGATTCGATATCGCGCTTCTATTGCGACTTGAATATTCATGTGAAAACTTCCGGCTATTTACCGGGAGAGACCGTGGCTGTAACGATCAGCGGTACGACAGAAAAAAAACTGACCGGGACGGTGGGGGCAAAAGGCATAGCGATCATTCCAAACGCTTTTCAAGGTGAATTCTTCGACATGGAAGGAGAAGTCTAGTGGCTCAGCTCAATATCAGTGCCGGTGGCGTAACCTCAAACATAGTTGTCAAAAGACCAAAATTCAGCACCCTATGGACTGCCTACGCAGAGGTCGGCCTCAAAAACTCGATTGATGTTTATGCACTGGTTGGAGGTAATGTCGAAGCGGCCAGAGCAGAAAAGCCTGATGCTTACGCGAACGCTTGCGCCCTTAGAATAAGTAGAGGATTTAACTATGGCGGCTACAAAATCCCGAAAGGAACGATCATTCCCAGCAAATCCATCTATCGCCTTGCCGGCGCAGACCAACTCCCGTACATCATGAAGGTCGCAGATTTCCTTGCCTTCCTGAAACACAATTGGGGGGCTCCGGATCATGAATTGAAACTCAGTGAGGCTGACTTCATCAATGGCAAGAAAGGCGTGATTATTATGGAAATCACCGGGTGGACCGACGCGACCGGTCATGCGACCTTGTGGAACGGTAGCTCCACCGGAGACAACAGCGACTACCATCGCCCGAATAGCCACACTTATGATCGGCCAGACGTAAAACTCGAAAAAATCAATTTCTGGGAGCTAAAGGGATGAAATTCCAGCTATTCATTGCGGTAGGTATTCTTGGCGCATCTGTAAATGCCTTCTCAAGTGAAGCAGATCTAACCACCGCAAGAGTTTCATTGAAGAATTACGGCCTCGCCAACTGCATATCAAATCAATTCAAGAGTGAATCAGATATCAAATCGGATCTCGGCCTCGCTATTGGCGCTTACTCCGTAATGGGCAAGGGACAACACGCGATTTTGCAGAACGAAGACACACTTGAAGTCATCCATGATCCCTATGTGGAAACAGAGAAGTACGTGGCGGATGCTTACGCCAAGACTTCTTCAACCAGCAAGCAGTCTGGAAAAAATATCGTGTTCTATTCTTGCCTTGAAATTTACAACTCCCCTGCATTCGACGCCTTTATCAAGTCACAAGATCAGTATCTGCAGAACTAAATTCTTCTCAGCAGGCTAGTGATCCTTCCATCGATAGAGGCTGGAAGGATCTATTCATAATTGTGACGTTAAGGCATCGCGCTCAAGCGTTTGCCGATCACATCCAGCACATCGCAGCCGTCACGCAGCGGAATGGCGCAGAGCATGGCGAAGTCGCTGAGGATGATCGAGTCGCACTCGACCGAGCCGCGCATGCACATGTTTTCCAGCACCTGAATCACGGCGCGGATGCGGTGGTTGGCGGCGTCCATGAGGATGTCGAGGGGGACTTGGGTGTCGATGAACAGGGTGGGCATGTCGCTGCAGTTGCCGGTCAGGGCCATGAAGCGGGCGTCGGGATGGGGGATGATTTTTTCGTAGGGTGGGTCGGGTTTCAGCGCTGTCATCTATTGAACCTCTAGTAGTGAAATGAGCTTCCACCATCTCCCTCCTACAGGTTTGGGTGGCAGCCATGCGCGGGGTAGGAGAACCGAGACCAGAGAACTCGGCCACGCCGAAGCATGCCCGCGCATAACCGCCGCAAATGATCTTACGGACGCACATAGACTGCCGCAAACCGGGCGACGACGTTTATGCGCTCTTCTAGTATCAGGGCTCCTACACCCTGTCGCCGCATCTGCGGTGACAATGCAAGACTATCCCTGCTACCCAACGCCCACCAGTTCATGAAAGCCGCCGCAACTCGAAGGAAACGTCCGAAGCCTTCGCCCGGAAAACTCACTCCAGTTCTGCCAGCAAATACTCCACCAATGCCGATTGCGACGATTCTTCCGACGTTGAAATCTGAAAAAACCGCCCGACCTTGCAGCGCAGCACAGGCTCGGGAAAACCCTCGAACAATGCGGGAAGCTCCTCGCTTAGCCATTGCACCGCATTGCCTGTGCGGACTTCATCCCCCGCCGAAGCCAACACCGGTTCAGGCACTTTCCACCAAGGAAACACACACCCCGATACCTGCGCCCGCCCCCCGACATCCAAGGCCTGGCCATTGATGAGTGCACGTGAAATCACCGGCAACAGCTGCGCCGCATCCACTGCATCGGACTGCAAGATCGGCAACAGAAACCGCCCATCCCAAAACCGAAAAAACACCGCTGTGCCGTCCGGCATCAGCACTTGAGTCAGGCTGCGAAAGTGCTCGACCAGCACTTCAAGGCTCGCGGAAGACACCGCCAGCCAACCCCAGTCGCGAGACTCGTTAGAGGCCACCCAATCAAGAAACTCACTGTCCGTCGCGACAATTCCCACAAAGGGCATTACCGCGTCCCACTCGGCGTAGATCGTGTCCGCCCAGATCGGGTTGGGTCCGACCAGCGGAGGCCTGGCGTCGCTGGCATTACTGAAAATCGCGAACAGTTGCTCCGCAGGTTTCAGCGGCTCACGCGCCAGCCACGCTGAAGGCGTCAGGCACTCAGGCTGCACAGACACCGTCCTTGCAACGCTCACACTCTTCGCAGAATGGCGCATCACCTTTGAAGCTCATGATTTGTGCGGCGGTGAGCATGGCCGCCGGTGCCGCTGCAAGTTTCACCGACAGTCCCGGCACACTCGGTGCCGCGCTCATCGCCGCCATGGGAGCCCCACCCACAACAATCGGCACGCTGCTGAAGATTCCGCCGGGGCCAATGTTGATCCACTGCCCACCGGCCTGAATCGTTGCGCTCGCGCCGCCGTCGATCACCACTTGTTGCCCGGCACTGACGTGGATTTGCGCACTGGCGCTGGTGGCCTGATTGCTCACCCGAATATGCCGATCGCCGACCACCGTCAGGTGATCGTCCTGCTTCACTTCGGTCTGGCGCTGGCCGTGGGTGATGCGTTGTTCGTCGGCCTTTAATTCATGCTTGGCAAGGCCAGTGACGACGATGCTGCGCTGGTTGTCGACCTGCACCTGTTGGTCGTGCAGCACGTGCTGGGTCCAGTTGCGCTGGGCGCGCAGATAGATTTCTTCGGCACCTTTTTTGTCCTCGATGCGCAGTTCGTTGTAGCCGCCGCCACCGGGACTGCTCTGGCTGCGGAAAATGCTGCGAGTCTGATCGGCGGGCAAGTCCAGCGGCACCGGAGTCGCGGCATTTGGCAGGCAACCCATCACCAACGGTTTATCGGCATCAGCGTCGATGAAACCAACCAGCACTTCCATGCCGACCCGCGGGATCAGCACGCTGCCGTAACGGTCATGGGCCCAGCCCGTGGCGACACGCAGCCAGCAACTGGAATGCTCGTTGTGCTCGCCGTCACGATCCCAAGCCAGTTGCACCTTGACCCGGCCGTACTCGTCGCAGTGGATTTCCGTGTCTTGCGGCCCGGTGACGACGGCAGGTTGATAGCCGAGCATCCGTGGTTTTTCCGGGCCGAAGGCCGGGCGGAAGAATACGTCCCACGGCGTGGCGAGAAAGGTATTACGGTAACCCTGGAACCCTTCACCATCACTGGTGACCGATTCCTCAAGCACTTGCGGCTGTCGCCCACGGTGTTCGATGGCGGTGAGCAGCCACAGGTCATTCCAGTCCTTGCGCGGATGCTCGGTCAGTTGCAGGAAATGTCCGCAAACCAGTGCGGATACGTCGCTGATGCCCTCAGCCTGACGGTAGTCGGCAACATGTCGCTCAAGCGCTCTTTGGGCGAGGTGCTTACCGGTTTCACGATCGTTGAATTGGCCGGGAAAGTGATAATCCTCCAGCACCGGACGTTGCTCGCTTTCGCTGCGGTTTTGCAGTTGCAGGCGCGGCTTTTCAAAGTTGTAGTCACGCCGGGTGACCACGCTGGTGCGGGTTTCCACCCGGACATTGAAGCGCTGGATGGCCGGCGCCGCAGACGCCATGCCGCTGCCCGGCAAGTACAGCGCCGGTTCGGCCAGGCGCGGGAACACCGTCTGATCGTCGCCGAACACCAGCACATGCCCGTCGGGACTGTGCTGAAAGTGGTAATGAATGCCGACCTCGGCACACAGGCGCTGAATGAACGCCAGATCACTCTCGGCGTACTGCACGCAATATTCCCGCACCGGGTAATCGCTGCCGAGGCGGAACTCGAAGGCATCGCGCAGGATCGCGTGATCCTTGAGGATGCGCGCAACGATTTGCGGCACCGTCTGATGCTGAAAAATCCGCTGATTGGTGCGGTGGCCGAGGTAAGTCAGACGCGGCACAAGGCTCAGGTGATAGCGTGTCAGACGTTTCCCGGAATCCCCCTGTCCGACCCGATAAATCTGGCCGTGGATACCGCCGCCATCGGCCTCGAAACTCAGAAACGCCTGACGGTGCAACAGGCTTTCGAGATCCAGATCGGGCCGTTCACTGACCAGTTCCAGCTCGAAACGAAAGGGTTGGCTGATGGCTTCCTTGCCCGTGAACTCAAGGACTTTGAGATCAAATTGGGCGCCTTCGAAGGTCAACGTGAAACGCGGTTGATTGGCAGGCGCGAACATCCGGTGTGTCTCTGCAGAATGAGGGCGGGCGATTCTGCATGAGGGGCAAGGGGTATTGGGTGGGTGACAGGAAAATCAGATCTCCCCTACTTTCACTGCCGAAAAAGCCTTCGAAAATCGGCGCATGCGACTACAGACAACCCTCTCAAACTCACTCCTACAGGGGAATTGCGGTGCATCAGGGATATTGCAGGCACAAAAAAAACGGCCCGTCTCCTGTTGGAAACGGGCCGTTTTCGCGTGAGCGTCAGCTCAGAACAATTACTTGTTCAGGTGGAAATCCTTTTCCGCTGCCTGGAAGCGCTGCACCATGCCAGCGGTCGGCTCGCCGAGCTTGCTGACGATGTAGATCGCCAGGCTGGCGAAGATGAAGCCCGGGATGATTTCGTACAGGCCCATCACCTCGAAGTGCTTCCACACCACCACGGTGATGGCGCCGACCAGGATGCCGGCCAGTGCGCCGTTGCGGGTCATGTCTTTCCAGATCACCGAAATCAGCACCACCGGACCGAACGCGGCACCGAAACCGGCCCAGGCGTAGGACACCAGGCCCAGTACGCGGTTTTCCGGGTTGGCGGCCATGGCGATAGCGATCAGCGCCACCAGCAACACCATCGCGCGGCCGACCCAGACCAGTTCAACCTGAGAGGCGGATTTGCGCAGGAAGGTTTTGTAGAAGTCTTCGGTCAGGGCGCTCGAGCACACCAGCAACTGGCAGCTCAGGGTGCTCATCACAGCGGCGAGAATCGCCGACAGCAGGACACCGGCCACCCACGGGTTGAAGAGGATCTTGGCCAGTTCGATGAACACACGCTCGTGGTTCTCGGTCACGGGACCGGCCACTTCCGGGTGCGCCGAGAAGTAGGCGATGCCGAAGAAGCCCACGGCCACGGTGCCGCCCAGGCACAGGATCATCCAGGTCATGGAGATGCGACGGGCGTTGGCGATCGACTTCACCGAGTCAGCAGCCATGAAACGCGCGAGGATGTGCGGCTGGCCGAAGTAGCCCAGACCCCAGCCCATCAGCGAGATGATGCCGATGAAAGTGGTGCCCTTGAGCATGTCGAAGTTGCTTGGATCCTGGGCTTCGATAGCGAGGAACGTGGTGTCGACGCCACCGGTGGCCAGCAGCACGATGATCGGCGTCAGCAGCAGGGCGAAGATCATCAGCGTGGCTTGCACGGTGTCAGTCCAGCTCACCGCGAGGAAACCGCCGACGAAGGTGTAGGCAATCGTCGCCGCAGCACCGGCCCACAGCGCCGTCTCGTAGGACATGCCGAAGGTGCTTTCGAACAGGCGAGCGCCGGCCACGATGCCGGAAGCGCAGTAAATGGTGAAGAACACCAGAATCACCACCGCCGAAATGATGCGCAGCAGGCCGCTCTTGTCTTCGAAACGGCTGGAGAAGTAGTCCGGCAGGGTCAGCGCATCGCCGTTATGCTCGGTCTGCACGCGCAGACGGCCGGCGACGAACAGCCAGTTCAGGTACGCGCCGACGATCAGGCCGATGGCGATCCAGCTTTCGGACAGACCGGACATGTAGATGGCACCCGGCAGGCCCATCAACAACCAGCCGCTCATGTCGGAAGCACCGGCAGACAGAGCCGTAACGACGCTGCCGAGGCTGCGGCCGCCAAGAATGTAGTCGGAAAGGTTGTTGGTGGAGCGATAGGCCATGAAGCCGATCAGCACCATTGCTGCGATGTAGATCACGAACGTGATCAGTGTTGGATTGCTTACGCTCATTAAGTTACGCCCTGGCTTTGTTTTTATGTTGCAGCGGTGATTGATCATCCACAAACGACGACGTTTGGCAGACGAAACGGGATCCCGCGCATTTAGGACTGATGTTTCCCCAGGAAAGCCACCAGCCGATGCACCGGGTATTCCCGGTTGCACCTTGGGCGCGAATGCTATGCAACAAAGTAAAAAAGGTGCAACCAGTTTCTGGCGATTAAGTTGCACCAAGTCGGATATACCGATAAATATGCCGTTTTTGATCCTTTTTAGCGCAGTCACGGCGCTCCGATAGAAGTAAAAGCACCAAGCAGGAGCGGCACTTCAGTACCAGAAAATAATTCCTGACGAAGCGTTTATTTTTCCGACAAAAAAAGGGTTGCACCCGGTTGCACCTCTTTCGGCGCACGGCTAATCTTGCCGCCAGCTGATGCCACGCAACTGTGGCAACCATGAGGATAAAAATATGGCTACCACCACCCTTGGGGTCAAACTCGATGACCCGACCCGCGAGCGCCTGAAGGCTGCCGCGACCTCGATTGATCGCACACCACACTGGCTGATCAAGCAGGCAATTTTCAATTACCTGGAAAAACTCGAGGGTGGTGCAACCCTGACCGAGCTGAACGGTTTGACCGCCAAGGACAGCGATGACGCTGGCGAAGTGCAGGCCGATCACGCCCACCAGTGCTTCCTCGAATTCGCTGAAAGCATCCTGCCGCAATCGGTTCTGCGCGCCTCGATAACCGCCGCCTACCGTCGCCCCGAGCCGGAAGTGGTGCCGATGCTGATCGAGCAGGCACGCCTGCCGGCACCGATGGCCGACGCCACCAACAAACTTGCCGCGACCATCGCGGAAAAACTGCGTAACCAGAAAAGTGCCGGCGGCCGTGCGGGCATTGTTCAGGGCCTGCTGCAGGAATTCTCCCTGTCGTCTCAGGAAGGCGTAGCGCTGATGTGTCTGGCTGAAGCGCTGCTGCGTATCCCGGACAAAGGCACTCGCGATGCACTGATCCGCGACAAGATCAGCACCGGCAACTGGCAGCCGCACCTGGGCAACAGCCCGTCGCTGTTCGTCAACGCGGCCACTTGGGGCCTGCTGCTGACCGGCAAACTGGTGTCGACTCACAACGAAGCCGGCCTGACCTCGTCGCTGAGCCGCATCATCGGCAAAAGCGGCGAGCCGATGATCCGCAAGGGCGTCGACATGGCCATGCGTCTGATGGGCGAGCAGTTCGTCACCGGCGAAACCATCGCCGAAGCCCTGGCCAACGCGAGCAAGTTCGAAGCCAAGGGCTTCCGTTATTCCTACGACATGCTCGGTGAAGCGGCGCTGACCGAACACGATGCGCAGAAGTACCTGGCGTCGTACGAACAAGCCATCCACTCCATCGGCAAAGCCTCCCACGGCCGTGGGATTTATGAAGGCCCGGGCATTTCCATCAAGCTCTCGGCACTGCATCCGCGCTATAGCCGCGCGCAGTACGAGCGCGTGATGGAGGAGCTGTACCCGCGCCTGCTGTCGCTGACCCTGCTGGCCAAGCAATACGACATCGGCCTGAACATCGACGCCGAAGAAGCCGACCGCCTGGAACTGTCGCTGGATCTGCTCGAACGCCTGTGCTTCGAGCCGCAACTGACCGGTTGGAACGGCATCGGCTTCGTGATTCAGGCCTACCAGAAGCGTTGCCCATACGTGATCGACTACGTGATCGATCTGGCCCGCCGCAGCCGTCATCGCCTGATGATCCGTCTGGTGAAAGGCGCGTACTGGGACAGCGAAATCAAGCGCGCCCAGGTCGAAGGTCTGGAAGGCTATCCGGTCTACACCCGCAAGGTGTACACCGACGTTTCCTACATTGCCTGCGCGCGCAAACTGCTGTCGGTGCCGGAAGTCATCTATCCGCAGTTCGCCACGCACAACGCCCACACCTTGTCGGCCATTTATCACATTGCCGGTCAGAACTATTACCCAGGCCAGTACGAATTCCAGTGCCTGCACGGCATGGGCGAACCGCTCTACGAGCAGGTTGTCGGTAAAGTTTCCGAAGGCAAGTTGAACCGTCCGTGCCGGGTGTACGCACCGGTCGGCACCCACGAAACCCTGCTGGCGTACCTGGTACGTCGTCTGCTGGAAAACGGTGCCAACACTTCGTTCGTCAACCGCATCGCCGACCAGTCGATTTCGATTCAGGAACTCGTGGCCGATCCGGTGGCGCAGATCGAACAGATGGCGACCGTAGAAGGTGGTTTCGGCCTGCCGCACCCACGCATTCCGCTGCCGCGTGACCTGTACGGCGCCGAGCGCGCCAACTCCGCCGGCATCGACATGGCCAACGAACACCGTCTGGCTTCGCTGTCCTGCGCCCTGCTCGCCACCGCGCACAACAACTGGAAAGCCGCGCCGATGCTCGGTTGCGCTTCCAGCAACGAAGCCCCGGCGCCAGTGCTGAACCCCGCGGATCACCGCGACGTGGTCGGCCACGTGCAGGAAGCCACCGTCGAAGACGTCGACAACGCGATCCAGTGCGCACTCAATGCTGCGCCAATCTGGCAGGCCACCCCGCCAGCCGAGCGCGCGGCGATTCTGGAACGTGCCGCTGATCTGATGGAAGGCGAGATCCAGCCGCTGATGGGCCTGCTGGCCCGTGAAGCCGGCAAGACCTTCGCCAACGCCATTGCCGAAGTGCGTGAAGCGGTCGACTTCCTGCGTTACTACGCGGTGCAGGCGCGCAACGATTTCAGCAATGACGCCCACCGCCCACTGGGCCCGGTGGTGTGCATCAGCCCGTGGAACTTCCCGCTGGCCATCTTCAGTGGTCAGGTCGCTGCCGCACTGGCCGCCGGTAACCCGGTACTGGCCAAACCGGCTGAACAGACTCCGCTGGTCGCCGCGCAAGCCGTGCGTTTGCTGCTGGAAGCCGGGATTCCCGAAGGCGTGCTGCAACTGCTGCCGGGTCGCGGTGAAACCGTCGGCGCCGGTCTGGTCGGTGACGAGCGCGTCAAAGGCGTGATGTTCACCGGTTCCACCGAAGTCGCGCGTCTGCTGCAGCGCAACATCGCCGGTCGCCTCGACAGCCAGGGCCGTCCGATTCCGCTGATCGCCGAAACCGGCGGGCAGAACGCGATGATCGTCGACTCTTCGGCGCTGACCGAACAAGTGGTGATCGACGTGGTGTCCTCGGCCTTCGACAGTGCCGGCCAGCGTTGCTCGGCCCTGCGCGTGCTGTGCCTGCAGGAAGATTCCGCCGACCGTGTCATCGAAATGCTCAAGGGCGCGATGGCGGAAAGCCGTCTCGGCAACCCTGAGCGTCTGTCCGTGGACATCGGCCCGGTGATCGACGCCGAAGCCAAGGCCGGCATCGACAAGCACATCCAGGGCATGCGCGATAAAGGTCGCAGCGTGTACCAGGTGGCGATCGCCGACAGCGAAGAAGTCAAACGCGGCACCTTCGTCATGCCGACCCTGATCGAGCTGGAAAGCTTCGACGAACTGCAACGCGAGATCTTCGGCCCGGTGCTGCACGTGGTGCGCTACAAGCGCAAGGACATCGACCAGTTGATCGGCCAGATCAATGCCTCCGGTTATGGCCTGACCCTCGGCGTGCACACCCGCATCGACGAGACCATCGCCAAGGTGATCGACAACGTCAACGCCGGTAACGTCTACGTCAACCGCAACATCGTCGGTGCCGTGGTCGGCGTGCAGCCGTTCGGCGGCGAAGGCCTGTCGGGTACTGGTCCGAAGGCCGGTGGTCCGCTGTACCTGTACCGTTTGCTGTCGACGCGTCCTACTGACGCCATCGAACAATCCTTCGCTCGCGGTGATGCAGTCGTCGCCCCGGACGTGCGTCTGCGTGATGCCATGAGCAAACCGCTGAACGCCTTCAAGGCCTGGGCCGAGAGCAACCAGTACGCCGAACTGAGCGCCCTGTGCGTGCAGTATGCCGCCCAGTCGCAAAGCGGCATCACCCGTGTGCTGGCCGGCCCGACCGGCGAGAAGAACAGCTACGCGATCCTGCCGCGTGAACACGTGCTGTGCCTGGCGGACGTCGAAGGCGATCTGCTGACCCAACTGGCGGCGGTATTGGCGGTCGGCGGTTCGGCGGTATGGCCGGAATCCGACATCAGCAAGGCATTGTTCACACGCCTGCCGAAGGACGTTCAGGCGCGGATCAAACGGGTTGCCGACTGGCACAAGGATGAAGTGGTGTTCGATGCGGTTCTGCATCACGGTCATTCCGACCAGTTGCGTGGCGTCTGCCAGCAGATTGCCAAGCGGGCCGGTGCGATCGTGGGCGTTCAGGGCTTGTCTCAGGGCGAGACCAACATTGCGCTGGAGCGTCTGGTGATCGAGCGGGCGTTGAGCGTCAACACGGCGGCGGCGGGTGGTAATGCCAGCCTGATGACTATCGGTTAATACCGATGACCCGGGCACCTGCATAGGTGCTCGGCATAGCCACAATCCCTGTGGGAGCGAGCTTGCTCGCGAAAGCGGTTTGCCAGTCAACTCATCTGTTGAATGTGCCGACCTCTTCGCGAGCAAGCTCGCTCCCACAGTGGTTTGTGGTGTTTGCAAAGTTGCTGCGCGGCTCCAACATCACGCCCATCAATCATCCTGTTCAGCCTTTATCAGCACGCCTAGACTCGGCCCAATCCCAATGTTCAGGTAGGCCGCCATGTCCGAGACGTTGCTCAGTTCCCGCAATCTGGCTTTCGAGCTGTACGAAGTCCTCGATGCCGAGGGCCTGACCCGGCGTGAGCGCTTTGCCGAACACAATCGCGAGACTTTCGACGCGGCCATCGGCACCGCCCGCAGCATCGCCGAGAAATACTTCGCGCCGCACAACCGCAAGGGCGACGAGAACGAGCCGCGCTACGAGAACGGTCAGGCGATGCTGATTCCCGAGGTAAAACCGGCGGTGGACGCGTTCCTCGAGGCCGGTTTCCTCAACGCTGCGCGCAGCTTCGAAGCGGGTGGCATGCAACTGCCGACGCTGCTGTCGCAAGCCTGCTTTGCGCACTTTCAAGCGGCGAACGCGGCGACCACTTCCTACCCGTTCCTGACCATGGGCGCGGCCAACCTGATCGAGAGCTTTGGCAGCGACGAGCAGAAACAGCGCTTCCTGCAACCGATGATCGACGGGCGCTTCTTCGGCACCATGGCCCTGACCGAACCGCACGCCGGCTCATCGCTGTCGGATATTCGTACCCGCGCTGAACCTGCGTCCGACGGCACTTATCGGCTCAAGGGCAACAAGATCTTCATTTCCGGCGGCGATCATCCGCTGTCGGAAAACATCGTGCACATGGTCCTGGCCAAGCTGCCGGACGCGCCGCCGGGGGTGAAAGGTATTTCGCTGTTCATCGTGCCGAAGTTTCTGGTCAACGCTGACGGCAGCCTCGGCTCGCGCAACGATGTGCTGCTGGCCGGGCTGTTCCACAAGATGGGCTGGCGCGGCACCACCTCCACCGCGCTGAATTTCGGCGATAACGGCGAGTGTGTCGGCTATCTGGTGGGCAAGCCGCATCATGGCTTGAGCTACATGTTCCAGATGATGAACGAGGCGCGGATCGGCGTCGGCATGGGCGCGGTGATGCTCGGCTACGCCGGTTACCTGTACTCGCTGGAATACGCCCGGGAACGCCCGCAAGGCCGAGTGCCGGACAGCAAGGATCCGACCACCGCGCCGGTGGCGATCATTCAGCACGCCGATGTAAGACGCATGCTGCTGACGCAAAAGTCCTACGTCGAAGGTGCCTTCGATCTCGGCCTGTACGCGGCGCGGCTGTTCGATGACACCACGACGCTGGAAACCGAAGCCGAGCGCAAACAGGCCCACGAGCTGCTGGACTTGCTGACGCCGATCGTCAAATCCTGGCCGTCGGAGTTCTGCCTGAAGGCCAACGAACTGGCAATCCAGATCCTCGGCGGTCACGGTTACACCCGCGAATACCCGGTGGAGCAGTATTACCGCGACAATCGCCTGAACCCGATCCACGAAGGCACCCACGGCATTCAGTCGCTGGACTTGCTCGGGCGCAAACTGGCGCAGAACGGCGGCGCGGGTCTCAAGCAATTGATCCGTCTGATCGCCAACACCGCCAAGCGCGCGACCGCGTACGAGTCGTTAACGGCATTGCGTGAGCCACTGGAGCAACTGGTGGCGCGCCTGCAAACGGTGACCATTGGTTTGCTGACCGATCTGGCGCAGGGCAAGGTCAACAGCAGCCTGGCGAATTCGGCGCTGTACCTGAAGGTGTTCGGGCACACGGTGATTGGCTGGCGCTGGCTGGAGCAGGCGATTCGGGCTGAGGAAGGCTTGGCCAAAGGCAATGCGGTGGATGCTGACTTCTATAAGGGCAAGTTGCAGGCGGCGCGGTACTTCCTGACGTGGGAAGTGCCGGGCTGTCACCATGAGCTGGCGTTGCTGGAGGCGCGGGATGATACGTGCCTGGCGATGCAGGATGGGTGGTTCTGATCCGGATTTTTCGTCGCTGCTGATGCCATCTTCGCGGGCAAGCCCGCTCCCACAGGGTTTGCGGAATTCACACACATTTGTGACCTGCCGCAGCACCTGTGGGAGCGGGCTTGCCCGCGAAGAGGCCCGAACTGCCAACACATCAGCTCAATTTGAACCCACCCATCTGCCTTGCCAGATCATCCGCCAACCGCTGCAACATCTGACAATCCTCACGACAGGCGCGAACCTCCCCCGCCGTGGCCCGGGCCAGATCGGAAATCCCCTGCACGTTGCGGTTGATCTCTTCAGTCACCGCCGACTGTTCTTCCGTCGCGGTCGCAACCTGATGGTTCATGTCACTGATGCGCTCGACCTGCCCGGTAATCGCGGTCAACGAGGCGCCCGTGCGCTGGCTCGACTCAACCCCGGTGCCGGTCGCGGCCTGCCCGGTGCGCATCGATGACACGGCATTCTCGGCGCCCTGCTTGAGGCTGCCGATCATCTGCTGGATCTCGTCGGTAGACGCCTGAGTCCTGCGCGCCAGAGTGCGCACTTCATCGGCCACCACGGCAAACCCACGGCCCATGTCCCCGGCCCGCGCCGCTTCAATCGCCGCGTTGAGCGCCAGCAGATTGGTCTGCTCGGACACCCCGCGAATCACCGCCAGCACCGAATCGATCGACGCCACCTGATGCGCCAGCTCACCGACCGCGCCGGCCGCCACGCCAATCTCATCGGACATGCTTTCGATATGACGGATCGAACCGCCGACCACTTCCCGCGCCTGCAGCGCTTCATCCCGCGCCGTTTGCGAGGCCAGCGCGGCGTTGCCGGCATTCTGCGCGATTTCCTGCACAGTCAGGCCCATCTCGTGCACCGCCGTGGCGACCATGTCGGTCATCTCCTGCTGGCGCCCGGAGCGTTCGGCGGTGTTTTCCACCACTTTCGCCACTTGGCCGACCGCCGTGCGCAAGCGCTCGCTGGTGGTCAGGACTTCGCCAATCAGCCCGCGCTGGCTGTCAAGGAAACGGTTGAAACCCCGGGCCAGATCGCCCAGTTCATCGGCGCGGCTGGAATCTAACCGATGGGTCAAATCTCCACCGCCGCTACCGATTGCTACCAGCGCGGCTGTTACCTGACGAATCGGTCGCACCAGCCCCTGGGCCAGCCACACCACCAGCGCCAGGCAAATCAGCGCCACCGCCAGACCGATGCCGCCGCTCATCCACATCGCCTTGCGGGCCTCGGCGTAGATCTGTGATTGCGGCACTTCGGCCACCAGCGTCCAGCCCAGATCGCGCAGCGGCAGGCTGAAGGCGAGGAAATCTTCGCCATCGCGCTGGAACGAGCTGTTGGTGGCGGCTTTTTGACCCATGACCGCTTGTGCCGCCGACGCACCGATCTGCTCCGTGAGGGTGCGCTTGCCGCTGAACTGCGCCTCGGGATGGACCTGGATCAAACCGTCGGAACGCACGAGATAGACCTTGCCGCGCTCGCCAAAGTTGAAATTGTGGATCAGTTCCGACAGCTCCTTCATGCTCAGGCCCAGCCCGGCCACGCCGACCACTTTGCCGGCCTGTTCGACCTTCAAGTCGATGAACAGCGCCAATTCTCCGGTGGCGCCATCGTTGTCGATATTCAGGGTGCGCGGCTGATGGCTGTCGAGGAAGGAATAAAACCAGGCATCGGCCGGTTTGGCCCGACTGAGGGTGCGATCCAGGCCTTTTTCGGTGATGTAGTGATTGGATTCGGTGCCGATGATCAGCGCGGTGAAAGCTTTATGTTCGGCGCGGATACCTTCCAGATACTGTGCGAAGGCCGCCGTTTTGCCGCTGTCTTCACCCGAGGCCAGCCAGTCGCGCACCATGCTGTTGCTGGCGATGTCTTTGGCGGCGGTCAGCGGCTGGACGAGGATGCGTTCGATGTCGTTGCGCGTCGCTTCGATGCTCGACGGCAGCGCTTGTTCGACCAGATAGCTCTGGGCGAGGCGGTTGACCACCAGGGTATAAATGCCAACCACGATCAGGATGCTGACCAGCAGGGCGGTGCCCATGCTGAGAATCAGCTGCCATTGAATACTGCGTCGCCACAACTGCATGGAGCACCCCCAAAGAATAAGTGGCCGAAACAATGCAACAGCCGTGCCGATTGTATACAACCTGATCGACAATCTATTCTTTGGTTGTGCGCAACCCCATCAGCCCTGATTGATGGTCTTGGCGATGGTGTCGACCGTGGCGCTGACTTGCTCTTGGTAACGGTCGAGTTCTTGCTGATGCTGCTTCTTCATTTCGATCTGCTGCGAGCACAGGTTCATCGCAGCCAGCACCAGCAAGCGGTCACCGATCAGCGTCGGGTATTTGCGTTTGGTGTCGGCCAGTGCGGCCTTGAGCATCAGTGCGGCGTCCAGCAGGGTCTGTTCTTCCCCGGCCGGTGCCTTGATCGAATAGTCCTCCCCGAGAATGGAGATGACTTTTACCCCTGCGGTGCCGTGGTTCATGCGCTGACAGGACCTGCGTTGACGCGATCAACCAGAGCCTGGATGCGCGCTGCGGTGGCGCCGTGCTTCTCTTCCTGTTCCATCAGGCTCAGTTGCAGGCTTTCGTTTTCATCCTTGGCCTGGGCCAGTTCCGTGGACAGGGTCTGGTTGGTTTGCGCAAGGGTCTGGTTCTGTTGCACCAGATCGCTGACGAGCTGTTCCAATTGGCTGAGGGATGCTTCCAACATTTTGATCTTCCAGGCGTTTTTCAAAGGGCGCGTACGATAAAGAAAAGTCACTGCGGATGCCAGGGTTATACCGGCGCAAGGCCTTGATTTTCCTGGCGGCCGACCGTTCTCGCGAGTTTAAAAGACTGTGATCTACCGATCTGGTTCCTGCACTTCGTCGCCCGGGGCCCCATGCGACAAATACGCACAGCGCCTCAAGACTTTAGTCGTATGACCGATAAGTCATCCATTCAGCCGTCTCAGCCCGCATGGATGCGGCCCTTTCTGGTATCCGCGCCATGTCCCTTCGCAATATGAATATCGCCCCCCGGGCGTTCACCGGTTTCGCCCTGATCGGCGGCCTGATGCTGATTCTCGGCGTGTTCGCCTTGAACCAGATGAGCAAAATCCGTGCAGCTGGCGAAGACATCGCCACTGCCAGCGTGCCATCGGTCAAGGCCGTTGATGAATTCACTCAACTGACGCTGCGCCTGCGGGTGCTGTCGTATCGGTTGCTGATCAACCGCGAACCGGACGTGCAGCAGAAAACCATCGAGCTGTTCGAGTTGCGCAACCGGCAGATCGCCGACGCTCAGCGTGCCTATGAGCCATTGATCGATGGCCCGCAGGAGCGCGCGGCCTACGACCAGTACGTGCAGCTCCTGGCTCAGTACCGTCAACTCGAAGAGCGGATGAAAACCCTGTCGCGCAACAATCAGATCGATGAGCTGCGGCAGATGCTCAACTCGGACCTGCTGAGTAACTCGGAAGCGGTGAACACCGCCCTGGCGCGCCTGCTGGAAATCAACACCCAGCAAATCGCCGAGACGAATCAAGGTGCAGCCGACCAGTACTCGATGTCCTTCAATCTGGTCGTGACGCTTCTGCTGATCGCCACCGGCCTGACCTTCCTGTTCGCCTGGCTGCTGACCATCAGCATCACCAAGCCGATCTCCAAAGCACTGGACGCGGCGGAAACCATTGCCGAAGGCAACCTGGCCCAGCCGATCCACGTCGACGGCAGCGACGAAGCCGGGCGTCTGCTGGCGGCCATGGCCAAGATGCAATCGAAGCTGCGCGACACCTTGCAGCGAATCTCCGGCTCGGCCACCCAGCTTGCGTCTGCGGCGGAAGAACTGAACAGCGTCACCGACGAAAGCGCCCGTGGCCTGACCCAGCAGAACAACGAAATCGAACAGGCCGCCACCGCCGTCAATGAAATGACCAGCGCCGTGGAAGAAGTCGCCCGCAACGCGGTCAGCACTTCGGAAGCCTCGAAGAACGCCACCACCTCGGCGGGCGATGGCCGCGATCTGGTGCAGGAAACCGTCAGCGCCATCGAACGCATGAGCGCCGATGTGCAGAGCACGGCGAGCCTGATCGGTGATCTGGCCAACGAATCCCGCGACATCGGCAAGGTGCTGGACGTGATTCGTGGCCTGGCCGATCAGACCAACCTGCTGGCCCTGAACGCCGCGATTGAAGCGGCCCGTGCCGGTGAAGCCGGTCGCGGTTTTGCCGTGGTGGCCGACGAGGTTCGTGCCCTGGCGCATCGTACCCAGCAGTCGACCAGCGAAATCGAACGCATGATCGGCAGCATCCAGAGCGGCACCGAACACGCCGTGGATTCGATGCGCAACAGCACCGAGCGCGCCGAATCGACCCTGAACATCGCCCGTGGCGCCGGGATGTCGCTGGACACCATCAACACCGCGATTGTCGAAATCAACGAGCGCAACCTGGTAATCGCCAGCGCCGCCGAAGAGCAGGCGCAAGTGGCCCGCGAGGTGGATCGCAACCTGGTCAACATCCGCGACCTGTCGGTGCAATCGGCCACCGGCGCGAATCAGACCAGTGCGGCGAGCAACGAGCTGTCGCGCCTGGCGCTGGATCTGAACAACATGGTTGGGCGCTTCAGCCTGTAACGACATATACCTTGAAGTCAATGAACTCTCTGTGGCGAGGGAGCTTGCTCCCGCTCGGCTGCGCAGCAGTCGCAATCCAGCCATCGCGTCCGCTCTGAAAAAACCGTAGCGCCTGATTTTTTGGGGCGCTGCGCACCCCAGCGGGAGCAAGCTCCCTCGCCACAGTCATCACATGCCGCACCTTCTGTGTGATCACGCGGTAAAAAGCTTTTTGACAGCATCACATTTCAACAGGTTAGAATCGCTGGCACGCAGACTGCATGGTCAGTTTGTGCCCGTCTTTACGCTTCTGGAGTACTGCCTTTGAATGCGACGACCATCAACAGCCTGTTCTTGATCGGCGCGTTGCTGGTAGGTGCGAGCATTCTTGTCAGCTCACTTTCCTCCCGTCTCGGCATCCCCATTCTGGTGATCATTCTCGCGGTCGGCATGACCGCCGGGGTCGATGGCGGCGGGATTATTTTCGATAACTACCCGACGGCCTATCTGGTCGGCAACCTCGCACTGGCGGTGATCCTCCTCGACGGTGGCTTGCGTACCCGGGTTTCGAGTTTCCGCGTGGCCTTGTGGCCGGCGCTGTCGCTGGCAACCGTCGGGGTGTTGATCACCACCGGGCTGACCGGCATGGCCGCGGCGTGGCTGTTCGACCTGAACCTGATTCAGGGCCTGCTGATCGGCGCCATCGTCGGCTCCACGGACGCTGCTGCGGTGTTCTCGCTGCTCGGCGGCAAGGGCCTCAACGAACGGGTGACCGCCAGCCTGGAAATCGAATCCGGCAGCAACGACCCGATGGCGGTGTTCCTCACGGTGACCCTGATCGACATGCTCGCCAGCGGCCAGACCGGCCTGCACTGGAGCCTGTTGACCCACCTGATCCGCGAATTCGGTATCGGTGGCGTGATCGGTCTGGGCGGTGGCTGGCTGATGCTGCAACTGGTCAACCGGATCAACCTCGCCACCGGCCTGTACCCGATTCTGGTGATCGCCGGCGGTCTGGTGGTGTTCGCCCTGACCAACGCCCTGCACGGCAGCGGCTTCCTCGCGGTGTACCTGTGCGGCCTGGTGATCGGCAACCGCCCGGTGCGCAGCCGTCACGGCATCCTGCACATGCTCGACGGCATGGCATGGCTGGCGCAGATCGGCATGTTCCTCGTGCTGGGGCTGCTGGTCACCCCGCACGACTTGCTGCCGATCGCCCTGCCGGCGCTGGGTCTGGCGCTATGGATGATTCTGTTCGCCCGGCCGCTGTCGGTACTGGTCGGCCTTCTGCCGTTCAAGGCGTTCCACGGCCGCGAGAAAGCGTTTATTTCCTGGGTCGGGTTGCGCGGCGCGGTACCGATCATTCTCGCGGTGTTCCCGCTGATGGCCGGGTTGCCGAATGCGCAGCTGTACTTCAACCTCGCGTTCTTCATCGTACTGGTGTCGCTGCTGGTGCAAGGCACGAGCCTGCCGTGGGTGGCCAAACTGTTGAAGGTGACGGTACCGCCGGAGCCGGCGCCGATTTCCCGTTCAGCACTGGAAGTGCACATCACCAGCGAGTGGGAGCTGTTCGTTTACAAGCTCGGCGCCGAGAAATGGTGCATCGGTTCACCGCTGCGTGATTTGAAAATGCCTGAAGGCACGCGCATCGCAGCACTGTTTCGTGGCCAGCAACTGCTCCATCCGTCGGGTAGTACGGTGCTGGAAGTCGATGATTTGCTGTGTGTTATCGGCCATGAACACAACTTGCCGGCGCTCGGCAAACTGTTCAGCCAGGCGCCACAACGCGGCCTCGACCTGCGCTTCTTCGGTGACTTCGTGCTCGAAGGAGACGCCCAGCTTAAAGCGGTTGCAGCGCTTTACGGGTTACCGGCCGAGGGCATCGATCCGGACATGACCCTGGGTGCGTTCATTGCCCACAAGGTCGGGGGTGCACCGATCGTTGGCGACCAGGTGGAGTGGAACAACACCCACTGGACGGTCGCGGTCATGGACGGGAACAAGATCGGCAAAGTGGGCGTCAGATTCCCCGAAGGAAGTCGCCCGGGTCCCGGTCTCTTCCTCTAAACTGCGTCCACTCTCACTTGCTCGACCGGTCTCTATGCCTACCCTGCGCTCTTTCTTGTTTGCGGCCCTGCTGGGCCTGAGTCTTTCCGTCAGCCCGCTGTATGCAGCTGAACCGCCGTCCAGCGAAGCCGTGCAGGCCAGCCTCGACAAACTGGCCGACAGCAAACTGCCGGATGCCGATAAAAAGAGCCTGCAAACGGTCCTGCAAAACACGCTCAATCAGCTCAACAGCCGGCGTGATTACGACCAGAAGCTGATCGACCTCAAGCAGCAACTGGCTTCCGCCCCGCGGCAGACCATCGAGAACACCCGCGAACTGGCACGCCTCAAGGCCACGGCGGTGGTACCGGTGGCGCAGCGCTTCAGCAAAGAGTCGATCCAGCAACTGGAGCAGATCCTCACGGATCGCTCGACCCAGCAAAGCGATCTGCAGAAAGCCCTGGCCGATGCCAACAGCCTGATCATCACTGCCCAGACCCGTCCCGAGCGTGCACAGGCAGAAATCTCTGCCAGCCAGACGCGCATCCAGCAGATCAACAACATCCTCAAATCCGGCAAGGACGCGGGCAAGACCGTCAGCGCCGAGCAGCGCGACCAGTTGAACGCCGAGCTCGCTGCGCTGAACGCGCTGATTCCGCTGCGCCGTCAGGAACTGGCGGGCAACAGCCAATTGCAGGATTTGGGCAACAGTCAGCACGACCTGCTCTCGGAGAAATCCGACCGTCTCGATCGCGAGATCCAGGAACTGCAGACCCTGATCAACCAGAAGCGTCTGGCGCAATCTCAGGAAACTGTCACTCAGCAGTCGATCGAGGCACAGAAGGCCGGCGGCAGCAGCCTGCTCGCCACCGAAAGTGCAGCCAACCTCAAGCTCTCCGACTACCTGCTCAAAAGCACCGACCGCCTCAACGAAGTCACCCAGCAGAACCTGCAGACCAAACAGCAACTCGACAGCCTGACCCAAAGCGACTCGGCCCTCGACGAGCAGATCAACGTGCTCAAGGGCAGCCTGCTGCTGTCGAAGATTCTCTATAAGCAGAAACAGGCGCTGCCGCGACTCAAGGTCGACCGCGATCTGGCGGACCAGATCGCCGATATTCGCCTGTATCAGTTCGAAGTCAGCCAGCAGCGCGAACTCCTGAGCAATCCGGCGACCTACGTCGACAACCTGCTCTCCACCCAGCCGCCGGAACAAGTCACCCCGCAACTGCGCAAGAGCCTGATGGAACTGGCCAACACCCGCGCCGACCTGCTGGAGCGTCTGAACCGCGAACTGAGCGCGGTGCTCAACGAATCGATCACCCTGCAGCTCAACCAGAAACAACTGCTGAGCACCGCACAAAGCCTGCGTGCGACGCTTGACGAGCAGATGTTCTGGATCCCCAGCAACAAGCCACTGGACGCTGAATGGATTCGCGGCGTGCCGGAGCGGCTCAAGCGCCAGATCGACACCCTGCCGCTGGCCTCAAGCCTGAGCGAGCTGACCGACGGTCTGACCCAGCGTCCGCTGCTGTTCCTGCCGCTGGCCCTGTTGATCGGCGCTCTACTGTGGCGACGCAAAGCGCTGTACGCGCGACTGAACAAGGTTCACCAGGACATCGGGCACTTCAAGCGTGACAGCCAGTGGCATACGCCGCAGGCGATCCTGATCAATATTCTGCTGGCAATGCCGGTCGCCCTCGGCCTGGCGCTGTGCGGTCTGGCCCTGCAGATCGACGCCCGCGGGCAAAACGCCAACATGGGCGCGGCGTTGCTGCAAATGGGTCAGGCGTGGCTGGTGTTCTACACCGCTTACCGGATTCTCTCGCCGGGCGGCGTGGCCGAGCTGCATTTCCGCTGGGACAAACCGCAGGTCGAGTTCCTGCAGGGCTGGATCCGTCGCCTCGGGCTGGTGGTGATGGCGCTGGTGACCGTGGTGGCCGTCGCCGAGCTGCAACCGGCGGCGCTGGCCGACGACGTGCTCGGCATGCCGGTGGTATTGACCTGCTACGCGCTGATGGCATGGCTGCTCAGCCGCCTGCTGATCAGCAGCCCGGCCCACGAAAACACCTCGCTGTTCCGCAAGGCCGTGGGCGTGATGTTCACCCTGCTGCCGATCGCCCTGTTCGTCGCGGTGTGCTTCGGCTACTACTACACCGCACTGAAACTCAGCGACCGGTTGATCAACACCCTGTACCTGCTGATGTTCTGGCTGGTGATCGAAGCCACCTTCGTTCGAGGCCTGGCGGTCGCCGCACGGCGTCTGGCCTACCAGCGCGCCCTGGCCAAGCGTCAGGCGGCCAAAGAGGCCGGCGACGGCGAAGCGGTGATCGAAGAGCCGACGCTGGATATCGAAAAGGTCAACGAACAGTCCCTGCGCCTGATCCGTCTGGCCCTGCTCGGCGGCTTCATCGCCGCGCTGTACTGGGTCTGGGCCGACCTGATTTCGGTGTTCTCGTACCTCGACAACATTACCCTCTACGAATACACCAGCGGCACTGGCGCCAACATGAGCATGGTGCCGATCAGCATCGGCGACATGCTCGGCGCGCTGATCATCATCGGCATCACCTTCGCCCTGGCCCGCAACCTGCCGGGTCTGCTCGAAGTGTTCGTGCTGTCGAAACTCAATCTGGCCCAGGGCAGCGCCTACGCGACCACCACGCTGCTGTCGTACGTGATCGCCGGCGTCGGTTTCGTCTCGGCCCTGTCGACCCTCGGCGTCAGCTGGGACAAGTTGCAGTGGCTGGTGGCGGCGCTGTCGGTGGGCCTCGGTTTCGGTATGCAGGAGATCTTCGCCAACTTCATCTCCGGCATCATGATCCTGTTCGAACGTCCGGTGCGGATCGGCGACACCATCACCATCGGCAACCTGTCGGGCACGGTGAGCAAGATCCGCATCCGCGCCACGACCATCACCGACTTCGACCGCAAGGACATCATTGTCCCGAACAAGACGTTCATCACCGGGCAACTGATCAACTGGTCGCTGACCGACACCATCACCCGCGTCACCTTGAAGCTGGGCGTGGATTACGGCTCGGATCTGGATCTGGTCAAGGAACTGCTGCTCAAGGCTGCCCGGGAAAACCCGCGCGTGCTCAAAGAGCCCGAGCCGCACGTGTACTTCCTCAACTTCGGCGAAAGCACCCTCGACCACGAACTGCGCATGCACGTGCGTGACCTCGGCGACCGTAACCCGGTGATCGACGAAGTGAACCGCTTCATCAACCGCGAGTTCAAGAAGCAGCACATCAACATCTCGTTCCGGCAGATGGAGGTGTACCTGAAGAACCTCCACGGTCAGGAATACAAGTTGGTGCCGATCGAGGACGAGAACAAAACCATCGTACCGATCGGCGCCGAGCAAAAGCCGCTGCAAGAGCCGCCGCCGGCCAAACTCGACTAACCGGTCTGATCCCAGCAGAATGCTCGGACATTCTGCTGGAGCCGGCCCTTGAAAGCCCTCGACGAACTGACCTTCGACAATCGCTTCGCCCGCCTGGGCGATGCGTTCTCCGCCCACGTGCTGCCCGAGCCGATCGACAACCCGCGTCTGGTCGTCGCCAGCCCGGCGGCCCTGGCCTTGCTCGACCTTGATCCGGCAACCGCTGAGACTCAGGAATTCGCTGAACTGTTCGGCGGCCACAAGTTGTGGGCCGATGCCGAACCACGGGCGATGGTCTATTCCGGGCATCAGTTCGGCGGCTACACGCCGCAACTGGGCGATGGTCGCGGGTTGCTGCTCGGCGAGGTCTACAACAACGCCGGCGAACACTGGGACCTGCATCTGAAGGGCGCCGGGCAGACGCCGTTTTCGCGCATGGGTGACGGCCGCGCGGTGTTGCGTTCGTCGATCCGCGAATTCCTCGCCTCCGAGGCGCTGCACGCGCTGAACATCCCGTCTTCCCGGGCCGCCTGCGTGATTGGCTCCGACACCCCGGTGTGGCGCGAAAAGCAGGAACGCGCGGCGATGGTGTTGCGTCTGGCACCGAGCCACATCCGCTTCGGCCACTTCGAATACTTCTACTACACCAAGCGTCCCGAGCAGCAGAAACAGCTCGGCGAACACGTATTGGCGATGCACTTCCCCGAATGCCTGGAGCAGCCAGAGCCGTATCTGGCGATGTTCCGCGAGATCGTCGAGCGCAATGCGGAACTGATCGCCAAGTGGCAGGCCTACGGTTTCTGCCACGGGGTGATGAACACCGACAACATGTCGATCCTCGGCATCACCTTCGACTTCGGCCCGTTCGCCTTCCTAGACGATTTCGACGCCAACTTCATCTGCAACCATTCCGATGATCAGGGCCGCTACTCATTCAGCAATCAGGTGCCGATCGGCCAGTGGAACCTCAGCGCACTGGCCCAGGCCCTGACGCCGTTCATCAGCGTCGAAGCCCTGCGCGAAACCCTCGGCCTGTACCTGCCGCTGTTTCAGGCGCATTACCTGGACCTGATGCGCCGCCGCCTCGGCTTCATCACCGCCGAGGATGACGACCAGAAACTGCTCGAAGACCTGCTGCAACTGATGCAGAACAGCGGCGTCGACTACACGCTGTTCTTCCGCCATCTCGGCGAAGAGTCAGCAGAACAGGCTGTAGCCCGCTTGCGCGATGACTTCGTCGACATCAAAGGCTTCGATGCCTGGGGCGAGCGCTACGTGGCGCGGGTTGCCCGCGATGGTGACAGCGATCAGGAACAACGCCGCACACGGATGCACGCGGTCAATCCGCTGTACATCCTGCGCAACTACCTGGCGCAAAAAGCCATCGACGCCGCCGAACAAGGCGACTACTCCGAGGTGCGCCGGCTGCATGCGGTGCTAAGCAAACCGTTCGACGAGCAGCCGGGGATGGAAGGTTATGCCGAGCGGCCGCCGGAGTGGGGCAAGCATCTGGAGATCAGTTGTTCGTCTTGAGGCTCCGGATTCAACCTTGATAAACGCCTCGTACGACTCCAGATCAGTCGTACGAGATATCAACTTAAACCGAGCCCGTCATGACCACTCCACTCCTCATCCCCTGCCCCGCCTGCAACGGCCTCAACCGCATCCCCGCCGAACGCCTCGCCGACCAGCCAAAATGCGGGCGCTGCAAATCCGCGGTGCTGTTGAGCAAGCCGTTCGAACTCAAGCAAGGCGATTACGCCAGCCAGATCAAGGGCGATCTGCCGCTATTGGTGGATGTGTGGGCGGACTGGTGTGGGCCGTGCAAGTCGTTTGCGCCAGTGTTCGAGCAGGCGGCAGCGCAGTTGGCGGGCAAGTGCCGGTTGGCCAAGCTCGACAGTGAGGCCAATCAGCAGTTGTCGGCGCAGTTGGGGATCCGTTCGATTCCGAGCCTGATTCTGTTCAAGAACGGGCGGGAAGTGGCGCGCCAGAGCGGGGCGTTTCCGTTGCCACAGTTGATGGCGTGGCTGCGTAGCCAGGGCATCTGACACTTCAGGGAGCCTGCTCGCGAAAGCACCCGTTCAGTCAACAGAGATGTTGAACGTGCTGGCCTCTTCGCGAGCGGCTCGCTCCCACAGGAAAATCAGTGGTCTTCGAGCAGGTTGTGCAGCTCAACGAACTGCTGCGTCAGCTTGTGCCGAGGGTCGAGGTGGATCAGCGGGGTGCTGGCCTGGTGCGACTCACGCATGCGCACCGAGCTGTTCAGGTACACCGGCAGCACTGGCAAGCCCTCGGCAATCAGCTCATCGAGGATCTGCTGCGGCAGGCTGGCCCGGGCCTGGAACTGGTTGACCACGATGCCTTCGACTTCCAGACCTTCGTTGTGGTCCTCCTTCAACTCTCCGATCTCCGCCAGCAGGCCGTACAGCGCCTGACGCGAGAAGCTGTCGCAATCGAAGGGAATCAGCACACGATCAGCGGCAATCAGTGCCGATACTGCGTAAAAGTTCAGCGCGGGAGGGGTGTCGAGATAAATCCGGTCGTATTCGCCATCCAGCTCATCGAGCAATTTGCGCAGCTTGTTGATCTTGTGCTTGGCCTCAAGCTTGGGCTGCAGGTCGGCCAGCTCAGCGGTAGCGGTGATGATGTGCAGGTTGTCGAACGGGGTTTCGTAGATGTCGGCCTGGTTTTTCTTCGAGAACGGCCCTGATGACAAGGTTTGCTTGAAGAAGTCGGCAATGCCCATCGGTATGTCATCGCCGGTGAGCCCCGTCAGGTACTGAGTGGAGTTGGCCTGGGCATCGAGGTCGACCAACAGCGTGCGATAGCCCTCGCTGGCACTCACCGCTGCCAGATTGCAGGCAATGCTGGATTTGCCCACGCCACCTTTCTGATTGAACACCACGCGCCGCATGACAAAACCTCCGTGTATCAAAGAATGACCGAGTGTAGTTGCCTGCGCGTGCGCTTCGCTACCTTCAACGACGCGGACTACAGAGTCAGACGCAAAAATCAGCGGGCACAGCGAGCAAAAACCTTCCGAGTGCGCTGATATGCCCGACAGACGAATCCCGCACGATCTGGATAATGGCCAATTGACAGTTTTTTCGCGAACCACTCAGTACATTTCGTTGCGCAAAACGTAACCAACATTTGCTACACACTCGTCGCACCGGGATAATGCGCGCCACCCGGCGCCCAGCGCCACGTCAAGTCAGCCGCGGCTTTGGCGACTCAAAGCGTCATAAAAGCCCGCAGGGGCGGGATGAACATCCGTGATCAACTTCAACATCGCCCAATGGCGCGCGTGGGCCCCGGGGCTCGACAGCGTGGACGCGTGGCAGGCCTGGAGCCGACAACCGGTCGTGCTCCCGAGCAGCGATGCCGCGCCCGATGTGTCGTTTCTGCCAGCCATGCAGCGCCGACGACTCAGCCGTCTGGCGCGGATGGCGTTCAGTGTCGGCTGGCCGCTGGCCGACGGACGGGAGAACCTGCCGCTGGTGTTTGTTTCACGACACGGCGAAACCCCGCGCACCTTCGAGATCCTCAGTGATCTGGCCAAGGACGAGCCGTTGTCGCCGACCCAGTTCAGCCTGTCGGTGCACAACGCGATCATCGGTCTGTGGTCGATCATGCGCGGCGAAACCAGCGAAATGACGGCCCTGGCGGCCGCAGGCGATGGCCTGGAACACGGCATCCTCGAAGCCGCCGCCCTGCTCGACGAAGGCGCGCCGGCGGTGTTGCTGATCATCACCGAAGAACAGCCGCCCGAGGCCTATTCGCAGTGGGTCGATGACGTGCCGTTCCCTTATGCGCTGGGTCTGCTGCTCACCCCCGGTACCGACTGGCGGCTGACCCTGAACAGCGGCCAGGAAGCAGTGTCCAAAGCGCACTGGCCCCACGCGCTGAATCTGTTGCGCGCCCTGCTCGGCCAGCAAACCCATTGCCAACATGCCTGGAAAAATCGTGTATGGACCTGGCAACGCAACCCGTGACCGAGAAGAACCGCGACGCCTATTACTGGCGCTTGCTGGCCACCGCCGCCAGTTTCACCCTGTTCGGCTTGGGCGGGTTGTGCCTGCGGCTGCTGGTATTTCCGCTGCTCGGCTGTCTGCCGGGTGACGCGCTCAGGCATCGTCAGCGCGCGCGGCAGACCGTCAGTCGGCTGTTCTGGTTTTTCGTGCGATTCATGGCCCGTACCGGCGTGCTGACTTACGACATTCAAGGGGCCGAACGCCTCGGGCGTCCAGGGCAGATGATCATCGCCAACCACCCGTCGCTGATCGACGTGGTGTTCCTGATCGGCCTGGTGCGCCAGGCCAATTGCGTGGTGAAGAAAAGCCTGTGGGAAAACCCCTTCACCCGCGGCCCGCTGCGCAGCACCGAATACATCAGCAACGACGGCAGCATGGACATGCTCGATGCCGCCGCCGAGTGCCTGCAAAACGGCCAGACCCTGATCATCTTCCCCGAGGGCACGCGCACTCAACCCGGTCAGGCGCCAGCCTTTCATCGGGGGGCTGCGGCGATTGCCCTGCGTGGTGCGAAAATCCTTACACCAGTGGTTATCAAGGTCAGTCCGACTACCCTGACCAAGGCCGAACCCTGGTATCGCATCCCCCGCCGTCGCGTGCACTTCAGTTTCCGTGTCGGGGCCGATATAGATCCACAGACTTTCGCCACGCAAGGCCCGGCACCGCAGGCCTCGCGCAAGCTCAATGATTATTTGCACTCTTACTACATCAAGGAGCTCGCCGAAGATGAGCGATCTGCACCGTGAAATAAAACTGCTGATCATCGACGCCCTGGGCCTCGAAGACATCAGCGTCGACGACATCGGCGATGAGCAGACGCTGTTTGGCGAAGGCCTGGGCCTGGACTCCGTCGACGCACTGGAGCTGGGTCTGGCGATCCAGAAAAAGTACGGCATCAAGATCGACGCCGACGCCAAAGACACCCGTAACCACTTCACCAATGTGGCGAGCCTTGCGGCGTTCGTCACGGCAAAACAGGCAGCTTGAGACCGGACCATGCAAACTCGTGACGACATTTTCAACACCCTGCGCGATGCCTTGGTCGAGCTGTTCGAACTGGATCCGGCGCGGATCAGCCTGGAGTCCAACCTGTATCAGGATCTGGAGATCGACAGCATCGACGCGGTCGACCTGATCGATCACATCAAACGCCAGACCGGCAAGAAAATCGCCGCCGAAGAATTCAAATCGGTGCGCACCGTCGGTGACGTGGTCGAGGCGGTCTACCGTCTGGTTCAACCGGCCGCATGAGCCGATTGATCGGCCTCGGCCTGCTGTTGGCGGGGCTGCTGTATCCCTTTGCGGTGTATTTCGGCATGGAGCACTTCGCCCCGTGGCAGTTCGGACTGCTGCTGGGCGGGCTGTGGCTGGCGCGCGCGCTGACCGGCGAACGCAAACCCGGCAGCCGCTGGATGGCCTGCGTGGCGATCGTGTTCTGCCTGCTGCTGGCGCTGTTCGACAGTCCGCTGTTGCTGCGCTGGTATCCGGTGCTGATCAGCGGCTTCATGCTGGTGCTGTTCAGCCTGAGCCTGAAATACGGGCCACCGATGGTCGAGCGTCTGGCGCGATTGCGCGAGCCGCACTTGCCGCCCGAAGCGATCCGCTACACCCGTCAGGTCACCGTGGCCTGGAGCGTGTTTTTCTTCTGCAACGGTTTGTGCGCCGCGCTCCTGACCCTGTGGGCGCCGCTGCATTGGTGGATGTTGTACACCGGCCTGATCTCCTACGGATTGATCGGCCTGATGTTTGCCATTGAATGGCTGATACGACAACGGGTAAGAGGCCGTAAATGAACTGGATAAAACTTGAGCAACTGTTGCTCAAGGCCCTGCCGGAGCGGGCGATCAGCGCCGCCCCGGCGCTCGACCACACGCAACTGCGCGAGCAGGCGCTGAGCGTTGCCGCCGGCCTGCAGGCACGCGGCGTGCAGCGCATGGCGGTGCATCTGGAAGATGCCGCCGACCTCGCCATCGCCCTGCTCGGTGCCTGGCGCGCCGGTGTCAGTGTGCTGTTGCCCTCGGACCTGCAAGCGCAGACCCGCCAGCGCTGGTCGAATGAAGTCGATCTATGGCTGACCGATCACAGCGCGGATGTTCACTTGAACGATCTGCTGCAGCCGGCCCTGCCCGGCGCTGAACTGGATCTCGAGCAGTGCCGCCTGAGCCTGTGCACCTCCGGCTCCAGCGGCGAGCCCAAGCGTATCGACAAGACCCTGCGCCAACTGGCTAACGAGGTCGAAGCCCTGGAGCAACTGTGGGGCGCGGATCTGGGTGAGGCGTGGATCATCGGCAGCGTCGCCACCCAACACATCTACGGTTTGTTGTTCCGGGTGCTGTGGCCGCTGTGCGCCGGACGGCCGTTCGTGCGCAAGCAACTGGCGTTCCCGGAAGATCTGCAACGCGCCAGCCGCGAACATCCGGCCTTCGCCTGGGTCGGCAGCCCCGCCCTGCTCAAACGCATGGGCGACAACCTCGACTGGCCGGCCCTGAGCGCCGTGCGTCGGGTGTTTTCTTCCGGCGGCGCATTGCCGACAGAGGCGGCGCAGAGCCTGCAGCAACGCCTGCAGCAGTGGCCGACGGAAATCCTTGGCAGCTCGGAAACCGGCGGCATCGCCTGGCGTCAGGGCGACAGCCTGTGGCAGCCCTTCGCTGGGGTTGAACTGAGTCAGGACCGCGACGGCGCCCTGCTGATCGCCTCGCCCTACCTGCCGGCCGGGCATGTCGAACACACCGCCGACGCCGCACGCATCGCCGCCGACGGCCGCTTTGAATTGCTCGGGCGGCTGGACCGCATCGTCAAACTCGAAGAGAAGCGCATCTCACTGCCGATGCTGGAGCAGGCGCTGGTCGCCCACGCCTGGGTCACCGAGGCACGGTTGGGCGTGGTCCAGGAAAACCGCGCAATGCTCGGGGCGCTGCTGGTGCTCAGTGAGCAAGGTCTGTTCGCCTTGCGCGAACACGGCCGCCGCAGCCTGACCGAAGCGCTGCGCAAACATCTGAGCGAGCATTGCGAAGCCCTGGCCTTGCCTCGGCGCTGGCGTCTGGTGCGGCAACTGCCGCTGAACAGCCAGGGCAAGCTGCCGCAGGCCGACATCGAAGCCCTGCTGCTGGCGCCACGGCCGAAAGCCCCGGAAGTGCTGGAGCAAGTCGAAACCGACGGCGAGTGGAGCCTGCAATTGAGTGTTCCACCGGACTTGGCCTATTTCAGCGGCCACTTCCCCAAGGCCCCGGTGCTGCCCGGCGTGGTGCAGGTCGAATGGGCACTGAACCTCGGCCGACAACTGCTGGATCTGCCCGGCAAATTCGCCGGTATGGAAGTGCTGAAATTCCAGCAACTGGTGCGCCCCGGCGATGAAATCCAGCTGCACCTGCGTTTCGATCCCGAGCGCGGCAAACTGTATTTCGCCTACCGTAACGACACCGCGACCTGCTCCAGCGGGCGAATCCTGCTAGGAGCCGCCGATGCATAACCTGTGGCGAGGGAGCTTGCTCCCGCTCGAGTGCGAAGCGCTCGCCAGCAATTTTATGTCGACTGGATTTGGGGCCGCTTCGCAGCCCAGCGGGAGCAAGCTCCCTCGCCACAATGGGTGCGTGAATCATGCATAACCCTTGCGCGGTAATTCCGGTCTACAACCATGAAACCGCGATCGGCACCGTGGTCGACGCGCTGCTCGCCCAAGGCCTGCCGTGCATTCTGGTGGATGACGCCAGCACCCCGTCCTGCGCGCGAGTGCTGGATGCGCTGGCCGAACGCGAAAGCGTGCATCTGGTGCGTCTGACCCTCAATCAGGGCAAGGGCGGCGCGGTGATGACCGGGCTGCGCGAAGCAGCGCGCCTGGGTTTCACCCATGCCCTGCAGGTTGACGCCGACGGCCAGCACGACCTGCACGACGTCGCCCGTTTCGTCGAGGAATCCCGCACCCACCCGGATGCGATGATCTGCGGTTATCCGCTGTTCGACGAGAGCGTGCCCAAGGGCCGCTTGTACGCACGTTATCTGACCCATGTGATGGTCTGGATCAACACGCTGTCGCTGCAGATCCGCGATTCGATGTGCGGTTTTCGCGTCTATCCGCTGGCCCCGACGCTGGCGGTGATCGACTCGGCGCGGGTCGGCAAGCGCATGGATTTCGACTCGGACATCCTCGTGCGTCTGGCGTGGCGCAACCAGCCGATGCGCTGGCTGCAGACCAGCGTGCATTACCCGCTGGACGGCGTCTCACACTTCCGCCTGTTCCACGACAACGCGCTGATTTCCAGCATGCACACCCGGTTGTTCTTCGGCATGCTGCTGCGCCTGCCCGTCATCCTCTGGCGCCGGTGGCGAGCATGAGCGTCGAGACCGACAAGAAGCACTGGGCCGACCGCGAAGAGCGCGGCAGCTTCCTGCTGATGAAATTCACCGCGTTCGCCGCCAAGGTGCTTGGCCGACGCCTGCTCAGTCCGCTGCTGTACGGCATCGTCCTGTACTTCTTCCTGTTCGGCCGCACCGCGCGCAACAGTGCCTGGCAATACCAGCAACGGCTGGCCGACTGGAGCAACCGCGCCGAATTGCGCCCAAGTTACTGGCGGGTGTTTCGCCAGTTCATGGCGTTCGCCGATTCGCTGCTCGACAAGCTCGACGTGTGGAACGGCAAGCTGCGCATCGAGCAGATCGAAATCATCGACCCGGCATTGCTGCGCAATCAGTTGCGCGGCAGTCGCGGGCAACTGCTGGTCGGCGCGCACCTGGGCAACCTCGAGGTGTGCCGGGCGCTGGCGGAGATTGGCGAAAAGGTCACCATGAACGTGTTGGTGCACACCAAGCACGCCGAGCAATTCAACCGTTTGCTGGGCGAGGCCGGGGCGACCAATCTGCGCCTGATTCAGGTCAGCGAACTGGACCCGGTGATCATGCTGCAACTGCACGAACGCCTGGAGCGCGGCGAGTGGTTGGCGATTGCTGGCGATCGCGTGCCACTACACGGCGGGCGCAGCGTCAGCGTCGATTTTCTCGGCCACCCGGCAGCGTTTCCGCAAGGCCCGTGGTTGCTGGCCGGTTTGCTCAAATGTCCGGTCAATCTGCTGATGTGCCTGAAACAACCGGACGGCCATTATCGCCTGACCCTCGAGCCGTTCGCCGACAGCGTGACCTGGACACGCCGCGAGCGCGAGCAGGTCATTCATCAGTGGGCCACCCGCTATGCGCAGCGCCTGAGTCACTATTGCCTCGAAGCCCCGCACCAATGGTTCAACTTTTACCCTTTCTGGAAGACCGATGACGACGCCAACCCATGAGCCGGTAACCTTCGGCGAACGCCCTTTGCGCATCGAAGACGTGCTGGCCCTGGCCAACCGTCAGGCGCCCGTGCAGTTGCAGAGCGACGACGCCTATCGCGAACGCATCGCCAAAGGCGCACGGTTTCTCGATTCGTTGCTGGACAAGGAAGGCGTGATCTATGGCGTGACCACCGGTTACGGCGACTCCTGCGTGGTCGCGGTGCCGCTGCATCACGTCGAGGCACTGCCGCGTCATCTCTACACCTTCCACGGCTGCGGCCTCGGCAAACTGCTCGACCCGCAAGCCACCCGCGCGGTGCTGGCGGCGCGTTTGCAGTCGCTGTGCCACGGCGTGTCCGGGGTGCGCATCGAACTGCTGGAGCGCCTGCACGCCTTCCTCGAACATGACATCCTGCCGCTGATCCCCGAAGAAGGTTCGGTCGGCGCCAGCGGTGATCTGACGCCGCTGTCCTACGTCGCCGCGACCCTGTCCGGCGAGCGCGAAGTGCTGTTTCGTGGCGAGCGTCGCCAGGCTGCCGATGTGCATCGCGAACTGGGCTGGACGCCGCTGGTGCTGCGCCCGAAAGAAGCGCTGGCCTTGATGAACGGTACGGCGGTGATGACCGGCCTTGCGTGCCTGGCCTTCGCCCGCGCCGATTATCTGCTGCAACTGGCCACGCGCATCACCGCGCTCAACGTGGTCGCGCTGCAAGGCAATCCGGAACACTTCGACGAGCGCCTGTTCGCCGCCAAACCGCATCCGGGGCAGATGCAAGTCGCCGCGTGGCTGCGCAAGGATCTGGCGATCGACGCCCCGACCGCGCCGCTGCATCGTCTGCAGGATCGCTACTCGCTGCGCTGCGCCCCGCACGTGCTCGGGGTGCTGGCCGACAGCCTGAACTGGCTGCGCTCGTTCATCGAGACCGAACTCAACAGCGCCAACGACAACCCGATCATCGACGCCGAAGCCGAGCGCGTGCTGCACGGCGGGCACTTCTACGGCGGGCACATCGCGTTCGCCATGGACAGCCTGAAAAATCTGGTGGCCAACGTCGCCGACCTGCTCGACCGGCAGCTCGCGCTGCTGGTCGACGAGCGCTACAACCATGGTTTGCCGAGCAATCTGTCCGGCGCCCCGGCGGATCGCGCCATGCTCAACCACGGTTTCAAGGCTGTGCAGATCGGCGCCAGCGCCTGGACTGCCGAGGCGCTGAAAAACACCATGCCGGCCAGCGTTTTCTCGCGCTCCACCGAGTGCCACAACCAGGACAAGGTGAGCATGGGCACCATCGCCGCCCGTGACGCGATCCGCGTGCTGGAACTGACCGAGCAAGTCGCCGCCGCCACGTTGCTCGCAGCCAATCAGGGCGTCTGGCTGCGCGGTCGCGATGAAGACGCACGCGCGCTGCCACCTTCGCTGGCCGCCATGCACGAAGAGCTGGCCAGGGACTTCCCGCCGGTCATCGAAGACCGTGCACTGGAAGGCGAATTGCGCCTGTGTCTGCAACGTATCGCCGAGCAACACTGGAGGCTGCATGCGTAGCGCCGGAGTGCTGCACGCCGACACGGAAATCCTCGTACCGTTTTTCGACGTCGACACCATGCACGTGGTCTGGCACGGGCATTACGTCAAATACCTGGAAGTGGCGCGCTGCTCGCTGCTCGACCAGATCGGCCACAACTACACGCAGATGTCCGAGTCCGGTTACGCGTGGCCGATCATCGACCTGCAACTGCGTTATGTGCGCGGCGCGGTGTTCGGCCAGCGCTTGAACGTACGCGCCAGTCTGGTGGAGTGGGAGAACCGCTTGAAGATCAATTATCTGATCACCGACCTGCAGACCGGCGAACGCCTGACCCGTGCCAGCTCGGTGCAGGTGGCGGTCGAGATCAGCAGCCGCGAGATGCAACTGGCCTCACCCACAGTGTTCACCGATGCGGTGGAAAGGATGCTGCGATGAACCTGTTCTGCAAATGCCTTGGCGCGATGGCGCTGCTCGCCGTGTCGACGCTGGCCAACGCCTTCGATCTGCAACAGCTCAGCGAACAACTGGCGAAACCGGACGTGATCCACGGCCAGTTCATCCAGGAAAAACACCTGCGCGCCCTGCCCCAGCCGTTGATCAGCAAGGGCAACTTCGTCCTGGCGAAAAATCACGGCCTGCTCTGGCTGCTCAAGACCCCGTTGCAACAGGATTACCGCATCACCGCCAACGGCATCGCCCGTCGTGACGGCAACGCTTGGCAATTGCTGCCGAACAAGAGCGCCGGGGCCGAACAGAACCGCTTGTTCCTCGCCGTGCTGCAAGGCGACAGCAGCGGCTTGCAACGGGATTTCGAACTGGCCCTGAGCGGCGATGCACAGCAGTGGAAACTGACCCTGACCCCGCGCTCGGTACTGCTCAAGCAAGTGTTCAATCAGATCAAAATCGACGGCGGTGAACTGGTGCAGACCATCGAACTGCTGGAAACCCAGGGCGACAGCACTGTGCTGCGCATGCAGGACAGCACTGCAAGCCAGCCGTTGAGCGAAGCGGAGCAACATGACTTTGCCGAGTGAACGCAGGCTGCCGTGGCTGTTCCTGATCCTGCTGCTGGCGGTCATCGCGCTGGCCGGGTGGCAGTGGCGCGACGGTGCGCCGCTGTCGGCCAACCTCATGGAACTGGTGCCCGGAACCAACCCTGACGCCCTCGAACTGCGCGCCGAACAGCGCATGCAGGAGCCGCTCAATCGGGAAATGCTGGTGCTGGTCGGCCACGCTGATCGCCAGCAAGCGGTGGCCATGGCGCAAACCCTCGGCGAGCAATGGCAAGCCAGCGGGCTGTTCGAAAAGGTCCAGTGGAACCTGCAGGCGGATCTGCCGGCGTTGTGCTCGCAATTGCTGCAAGGGCGACTGGCGATGCTCTCGGCGGACGATCGGCAACTGTTGACCGAGCATCCCGATGCGTTCATTCAACAACGGGTGCAGGCGCTGTTCGACCCGTTCAACGGCTTCACTCTGGTGCCGAGCCAGGACGACTGGCTGGGCCTGACCGGACGCATCCAGAACAGCCAGCCGAAACACGGCGCGGTGCAACTGGACATCGGCAGCGGCGCACTGGTCGCCGATGCCGACGGCAAGCGCTGGGTGCTGCTGCGCGCGCGCACCACCGGCAATGCCTTTGACATGAACCTGCCGCTGAAAGTCGCCGATCTGCTGCAGCACAGTCGCGAGCAAGCGGCGAAATCTGACGTGCAACTGCTGGCTGCCAGCGGTCTGCTGTACGCCGCCAACGGCCAGCAACAAGCCACCCGCGAAATGACCTGGGTCGGCGGCGGCGCCACCCTCGGGATTCTGTTGCTGCTGCTGTTGGCATTTCGCCGCTGGCGGGTGCTGCTGGCGTTCGTGCCGGTGCTGGTGGGCATGCTGTTCGGCGCGGTGGCCTGCGTGGCGCTGTTCGGCCACATGCACGTGATGACGCTGGTGCTCGGTTCCAGCCTGATCGGTGTGGCGGTGGATTACCCGCTGCACTATCTGTCGAAAAGCTGGAGCCTCAAGCCGTGGCGCAGCTGGCCGGCGCTGCGCCTGACCCTCTCCGGACTGACGCTGAGCCTGATCACCAGCGCCATCGGTTATCTGGCGCTGGCCTGGACGCCCTTCCCGGCGCTGACGCAAATCGCGGTGTTCTCCGCTGCCGGCCTGCTCGGTGCTTACCTGTCGGCGGTGTGCCTGCTGCCGGCCCTGCTGAAAAACGTTGAACTGCAACCGGCGCAATGGCCGCTGCGTCTGGCCGAGCGTCTGGTGCAACTGCGCGAAACGCTGCTCGAACACGTGCGCACCCCGGTGCTGCTGGCGCTGCTGATCGCCTTCTGCGCCGGCGGTCTGGTGCAGCTGCAAAGCAAGAACGACATCCGCCAGTGGGTCGGTGCACCACAACGCCTGACCGATGAAGCGCAAACCATCGCACGCATCACCAGCTATCAGCCGACCAGCCAGTTCTTCCTCGTGCGCGGCGCCAATCAGCAGCAACTGCTGGAGCGTCAGGCCGCACTAAGCGAACGTCTGCAGCAACTGGTCAACCTCGACAAACTGCAAGGCTATCTGGCCCTCGACCAACTGCTCAGCCCACCGAGCCAGCAACAGCAAGTGCGCGAAGCGCTGAGTAAACTGCCGCAATACTGGCAGCCATTGCTCGACCTCGGCGTACCGCTCGCGGCGCTGCAAACCGAGTTGCAGCAATTGCAGAGCCTGCCCGCCGAAGACATCGACGCGGCACTGGCCGGGCCTTTGGGCGAGCCTTACCGCACATTGTGGCTTGGCCCGACCGCTGACGGCGTCGCGGCGATGACCAGCCTGCAAGGGCTGAACAATCCGTCACTGCTGCGGGTTCAGGCGCTGGACTTGCCGGGGGTGATGCTGGTGGATCGTCTCGGCGAATTGAACAATGTGTTCGCCGCGACCCAAATCAGCGCCGCCGAACTGAAACTCGCCTCCTGCGTGTTGATTGTGCTGGTGCTGACCGTGCCGTTCGGCTTCGGCGGCGCCTTGCGCATCGTCGCCCTGCCGCTGCTGGCGGCGCTGTGCAGCCTGGCCAGTCTCGGTTGGCTCGGTCAGCCGCTGACCCTGTTCAGCCTGTTCGGCCTGCTGCTGGTGACGGCGATCAGCGTCGATTACGCGATCCTCATGCGTGAGCAGGTCGGCGGTGCGGCTGTCAGCCTGCTGGGCACCTTGCTGGCGGCGCTGACGACCTGGCTATCGTTCGGTCTGCTGGCAGTGTCGAGCACGCCGGCGGTGAGCAATTTCGGCCTGGCGGTAAGCCTCGGGCTGGCCTTCAGTTTCATTCTGGCGCCGTGGGCCGGACGTCACGTCCACCGCGCCGCCGTCGTGGAGCCGGCAGCGTGACGGTCGTCAGCTTCTGGCTGATGGCCCTAGCGCTGTTCGCTGTGGCGACCCGTATCGGTCGGCATTTCGGCCTGATCCCGATCGTCAGCCAGTTGCTGCTGGCCAGCTTCGGTTTGCCGCTGCTGATGTATTTCTGGATCGAACCGGGCTGGCAGCTCAGCGGTGCTCAACTGATTGCGCCGGTGTGGCTGAAAGACCTCTACAGCCTGAGTTTCGCGCTGTTGCTCGGGCACATTCTCAGCGATGTGATCGACCTGCGGCTGGATCGTCAGAGCGTGAAAATCGCCGTGCCGAGTTTTGCCGTGCCATTTGCCTGCGGACTGGCCGTCGCCTGCTGGCTGCTGCCGGCGCAGCCGTGGCTGAACTCGCTGGCCATTGGGCTGGTGTTCGCGATCACGGCGATTCCGGTGCTGTATCTGTATTTGCGTCACATCGACTACCCGCCCGCCGCCACCCGGCGTCTGGTGCAGACCGCCATCCTCATCGACCTGACCTGCTGGACGCTGTTCGGTCTCGCTCAGGGCAGTCTGCATTTGAGCAGCCTGTTGTTGCCGCTGGGACTGGCCTGCGTGCCGCTGCTGTTGAGTCTGCTGCGCGTGCGTCGACCGCTGACCTACAGCCTCGGTTTCTTTGCGCTGCTGGTGCTGGCCGAGCACTACAAACTCAACGCGCTGATTTTCGGCATCGGTTATCTGCTGTGCATGGCCTTGCTGAAAGTGCCGCTGGTGCTGCCATTGCCGGCGCGGTGGATGAGCCGTTTGCAGACATGGATCGCGATCCCGCTGATCCTCACCTTCGGTATCGTGCAGATTGACGTGCACAGCGCCCTCGCCAGTCTCGGCGCGGTGCAATGGGCGGCGCTGCTGCTGTTGCCGATCGCCAGTAAACTGCTCGGCAACTGGCTTGGGCTGGGCTGGGCCGGTGCGTCGTTCGAAGGCGCCAGCCGCTGGCGTGAAAGCGTGCTGCTGAACATTCGCGGGCTGAGTGAAATCGTCTTTCTCAACCTGCTGCTGCAACAACAGCTGATCAGCCCGGCGCTGTACTTCGCGCTGATGCTGATGGGCCTGATCGCGACGCTGTTGCCGGCCCTGATCGGCCTGCACCGCGCGCCCCTGAAAACCACCGCCACTGCGCCCGGGAGTTCACGTGCCAACCGTTGAAATGCAACGTCGTCAGGTAGTGATCATCGGTGCCGGCCCGTCCGGCGCCATCGCCGCTGCGCTGCTCACGCGCAAGGGCCACGATGTGCTGGTGCTCGAGCGCCAGCACTTTCCGCGTTTTTCCATCGGTGAAAGCCTGCTCAGCCATTGCCTGGACTTCGTCGAAGAAGCCGGCATGCTCGAAGCCGTCAACGCCGCCGGCTTCCAGCGCAAGACCGGTGCCGCGTTCGCCTGGGGCGAGCGCTACAGCGCCTTCGATTTCGGCGACACCTTCACCGCAGGCAAACCGACCACGTTCCAGGTGCAGCGCGCCGATTTCGACAAGCTGCTGGCCGATCAGGCTGAATTGCAGGGTGCCGAAATCCGCTACGGTGACGCCATCGTCCGCGTCGATTTCGAGCGGGCCAAACCACTGCTAGAAGTACTGCGCGAGGATGGCAGCGAATACCGCGTCGAAGCGGATTTCGTACTGGATGCCAGCGGTTACGGACGCGTGCTGTCGCGCCTGCTCGAGCTGGAAGCGCCATCGAATTTCCCGGTGCGCCAGGCGGTGTTCACCCACGTTGAAGATCACATCGACAACCCGGCCTTCGACCGCGAGAAAATCCTCGTCACCACCCATCCCGAGCACCGCGACGTCTGGTTCTGGACGATCCCGTTCAGCAACGGTCGCTGCTCGGTGGGCGTGGTGGCTGCCGCCGAACACTTCAAGGGTCGCGACAGCGATCTGGACGCCTGCCTGCGCGGCTTCATCGGCGAAACCCCGAGCCTCGCCGGCGTGCTGAACAACGCGGTGTGGGACACCCCGGCGCGCACCCTCGGCGGTTATGCGGCCAATGTGAAAACCCTGCATGGCCCCGGCTTCGCCCTGCTTGGCAACGCCGCAGAATTTCTCGACCCGGTGTTCTCTTCGGGCGTGACCATCGCCATGCGTTCGGCGAGCATGGCCGCGGCGGTCCTGCACCGGCAGTTGCAGGGCGAGACCGTCGATTGGCAGCGCGAATTCGCCGTGCCGCTCAAGCGTGGCGTCGATACCTTCCGCTGCTACGTCGAGGGCTGGTACGCCGGCACCTTTCAGGACGTGATTTTTTACCAAGACAGTCAGGCGGAGATTCGCCGGATGATCTGCTCGATCCTCGCCGGTTACGCCTGGGATGAACGCAATCCGTTCGTCAGCGAAGCGCGCCGCCGGTTGAAGATGATTTCCGAACTCTGTGCAAAGGACGCCCCATGAATTACTTGAGCGACAGCTACGTCGAGGAAACCCGCTTCGGTTTCTGGTTCCTGCGCAGCCACACCTGGCAGCACCATGTGTTGCGCGTGGCGATCAACGATTTGCGCGGGCTGTTCAGCGAGTCGCTGCCGGCCAATCCGGTGCTGCTGGATGCCGGCTGCGGTCAGGGCAAATCGTTCCGCCACCTGCGTCAGACCTTCGCCCCGCTACGCTTGATCGGCGTCGATGCAGATCCGCACAGCCTTGAATTGAGCGCCGCAGAAGCGGCGCGCCAGGGTTTCGATGTGGAGCTGATCGGCAGTGACTGCGCGACGCTCAACGTCGCGGACGCCAGTGTCGACCTGCTGTTCTGCCACCAGACCTTTCATCATCTGGTCGAACAGGAAAAAGCCCTCGCCGAGTTCTACCGCGTACTGAAGCCGGGCGGTTATCTGCTGTTCGCCGAGTCCACCGAGGCTTACATTGATACCTGGGTGATTCGCTGGCTGTTCCGCCATCCGATGCATGTGCAGAAGAGCGCGGCGCAATACCTGGAGATGATTCGCCAGCAGGGTTTCGAGTTTGGCGAACGCAATGTCTCGTACCCGTATTTGTGGTGGAGCCGGTCGCAGGATTTTGGACTGCTGGAACGATTCGGGTTGCGCAGGCCGAAGCCGTTTGGCGAGCGTGAGGAAACGTTAGTCAACGTTGTTGCCCGCAAGCCATTCGCAGAGGTTTCCTGATGTTGCACATAACCTGTGGGAGCGAGCTTGCTCGCGAAAGCGGTGTATCAAGCACCAGAAGTGCTGAATGTGAGACTGCATTCGCGAGCAAGCTCGCTCCCACAGTGTCCGCGGTGTGGCGACTTTTTGTGGTCAGCATGATGCTTCTGTTGAGTGCCTGCGCCAGCCAGGCCCCGCTGCCCGCGAGCAACCCGACGCTGCCGTTACCGCTGCAACTGCACATCGAACGCCAACAGGCCGATCAGCGTCAGGACTGGCTTTTGGTGATCCAGCGCGAAGGCCCTGGCATCCGCTGGTCGATGATGGACCCGCTGGGCATCCCCCAGGCGCGTCAGCAACTGATCGACGGTCGCTGGCAGGCCGACGGGCTATTGCCGCCCAACCCGGAAGCCCGGGAGCTGTTTGCCGCGTTGCTGTTCGCCCTGACCCCGTCCGGCGAACTGGCGCGCAATTACCCCGCCGCGCAGCAGCAGGGCAAGCAACGCACGCTGGCGCCGCGCTGGACGATCCGTTATGTACAACCGTTGAGTTTCCAATTGAATCTGCCCCAAGGCCCGCACTATCGGGTCTCTCCCCTCGGTGAACCAACGCCATGACTGCCTACCTCAATGCCCTCGGCGTGATCTGCGCGCTGGGCCGCGACAAGCACCAGGTCGCGCACAACCTGTTTGCCGGTGACTGCTCGGGCATGCGCCGCGAGTCCGGCTGGGTGGCCGGGCGTGAGTTGCCGGTAGCGGCGGTGCACGGTGAGCTGGCGGCGATTCCGGCGGAACTGGCCGAGCAGAGCAGCCGCAACAATCAACTGCTGCTGGAAGCCGCGCTGCAGATTCGCGAGGACATCGACCGGGCGATTCAGACCTACGGTCGCGAGCGTATTGGCGTGGTGCTCGGCACCAGCACCTCGGGCATCGACGAAGCCAGCCGAGGGCTGGCGCACTACCTTCGCGAGCAGCAGTTCCCTGGCGAGTACGACTATCGGCAACAGGAACTCGGCGCCCCGGCGAATTTTCTCGCCGACTGGCTGCATCTCAGCGGCCCGGCCTACGTGATTTCCACCGCCTGCACGTCCAGTGCGCGGGCGTTGATGAGCGCGCAGCGTCTGCTTGATCTGGGCCTGTGCGACGCGGTGCTGTGCGGCGGCGTCGACAGCCTGTGCAAGCTGACGCTCAACGGTTTCACCTCACTGGAGGCGGTGTCCGACGAGCGCTGCAATCCATTCTCGGCCAACCGCAATGGCATCAACATTGGCGAAGCGGCGGTGCTGTTTCTGATGAGCAAACAGCGCGACGACAGCCCGGCCATCGCCCTGCTCGGCAGCGGCGCCAGCTCCGACGCGCACCACATTTCCGCCCCGGAACCGAGCGGCCGCGGCGCCCTGCAAGCGATGCAGAAAGCCTTGCACCGCGCACAGCTGCAACCCGAACAAATCAACTACCTGAACCTGCACGGCACCGCGACCCAGCATAACGACGCGATGGAAAGTCTGGCGGTCGCCACGTTGTTCCCAAACGGCGTGGCCTGCTCGTCGACCAAGCCGATGACTGGCCACACCCTCGGCGCGGCTGGTGCGCTGGAAGCGGCGTTCTGCTGGCTGAGCCTGAGCGCCGACAACCCGCAGCACGCCTTGCCGCCACACGTCTGGGACGCCCGGCCCGACCCCGACTTGCCGGCGCTGAAGTGGGTGACCGCGAGCGAACGCCTGTCGTCCATTGCACCCCGCTACCTGATGAGCAACTCGTTTGCCTTCGGCGGCAACAACGTCAGCCTGATTATCGGAGACGCCCCATGAACGACTGGCCGCTCGCCGAACTGCTGCCCCACGCTGGCGACATGATTCTGATCGACCGCATCCTCAGCTTCGACGAGGAGCAGATCCACACCCGCCTCACGGTCAAGCCCGACGGCTTGTTCAACCTGCCTGACGGCAGCCTGCCGGCGTGGGTCGGCGTCGAGTTGATGGCGCAAAGCGTTGCCGCGTTCGCCGGTTGCCATGCGCGGCAGAAGGGCAATCCGGTGGAGCTGGGTTTCCTCCTCGGCACGCGCAAATTCGAGTGCAACGTCGAGGCGTTTGCGGCCGGCAGCGAACTGACCATCCACGGCATCCGCTCGCTGGAAGACGACAACGGCATGGGCGTGTTCGAATGCCACATCCACGGGCCCGGCATCGAGGCCAGCGCACGCTTGAACGTGTTCCGTCCGCCGCAGCCCAGCCAATACCTTGAACAAAACCGGGAGTCGAACGATGACTGAATCCGTACTGGTCACCGGCTCCAGCCGTGGCATCGGCCGCGCCATTGCCTTGCGTCTGGCGCAGGCCGGGCATGACATCGTCCTGCACTGCCGCAGCGGCATGGCTGAAGCCCAAGCGGTGAAAGCCGAAGTCGAAGCGCTGGGCCGCAACGCGCGCATCCTGCAATTCGACGTCGCCGACCGCGAAGCCTGCAAAACCATCCTCGAAGCCGACGTGGAAACCCACGGCGCCTATTACGGCGTGGTACTCAACGCCGGGCTGACCCGCGACGGCGCCTTCCCCGCGCTGAGCGATGACGATTGGGACGTGGTGCTGCGCACCAATCTCGACGGTTTCTACAACGTCCTGCACCCGGTGATGATGCCGATGATCCGCCGTCGCGCCGCCGGTCGGATCGTCTGCATCACTTCGGTGTCGGGTTTGATCGGCAACCGGGGTCAGGTCAACTACAGCGCCTCCAAGGCCGGGGTGATCGGCGCGGCGAAAGCGTTGGCGATCGAACTGGGCAAGCGCAAAATCACGGTTAACTGCGTCGCACCGGGCCTGATCGACACGGCGATGCTGGATGAAAACGTGCCGGTGGAAGAACTGATGAAAATGATCCCCGCACAACGCATGGGCACCCCGGAAGAGGTCGCTGGTGCGGTGAATTTCCTGATGTCGGCGGAAGCCTCGTACATCACCCGTCAGGTCCTGGCGGTCAACGGAGGCTTGTGCTGATGAAGCGCGTCGTCGTCACCGGCATGGCCGGCATCACCTCGCTGGGCAGCGACTGGCAGACCATCGCCGGCAACTTCGCGGCCAACCGCAGCGGCATCCGCCGGATGGACGAGTGGGACCGCTTCAGCGAACTCAACACCCGTCTCGCCGGGCCGATCGATGACTTTGTCGTCCCGCCGCACTGGACCCGCAAACAACTGCGCAGCATGGGCCGGGTCTCCCGGCTGGCGGTGGGCGCGGCGGAACAGGCGCTGGCTGACGCCGGCCTGCTCGGTGACGAAACCATCAAGGACGGGCGCATGGGCGTGGCCTGCGGCTCGTCCACCGGCAGCACCGACGAGATCAAGGCGTTCGGCAACATGCTGCTGAACTCGGTGGCCGAGGGCCTCAATGCCAACTCCTACGTGCGGATGATGCCGCACACCACCGCGGCCAACATCAGCATTTTTTTCGGCCTCACCGGACGCCTGATCCCGACGTCCAGCGCCTGCACCAGTGGTAGTCAGGGCATCGGCTACGCGTATGAAGCGATCAAGTTCGGGCGGCTGCCGCTGATGCTCGCCGGCGGTGCCGAAGAGCTGTGCCCGACCGAAGCCATGGTGTTCGACGCGCTGTACGCCACCAGCCTGAAAAACGACGCGCCACAGACCAGCCCACGTCCGTACGACAAAGGCCGCGACGGTCTGGTGATCGGCGAAGGCGGCGGCATGCTGGTGCTCGAAGAGCTGGAGCATGCGCTGGCACGCGGTGCGCGGATCCATGCGGAGATTGTCGGTTTCGGCAGCAACGCCGACGGCCAGCACACCACCCGCCCGGAACAGGTCACCATGCGCCGCGCCATGGAACTGGCGCTGGAAGACGCCGGGCTGGCGCCGGACGCCATCGGTTACGTCAATGGTCACGGTACCGCTACAGAACAGGGCGACATTGCCGAAACACTGGCAACCAGCAGTCTGTTCGGCGAACACATGCCGATCAGCTCGCAGAAGAGTTTCCTCGGCCACACGCTGGGGGCCTGCGGCGCGCTGGAGTCGTGGTTCAGCATCGAAATGCTCAATCGCGACCTGTATGTGCACACGCTCAACCTCGACGAGGTCGATCCGCACTGCGGCAAGCTCGATTACCTGCGCGGCGAATTCCGCCAGATGCATCACGAGTACGTGATGAACAACAATTTCGCTTTTGGTGGCGTCAACACCTCGTTGATTTTCCGCCGCTGGCACTGACCGCAACACGTTTGGAGTGAAGGGAATGACTCAGTTTCACCGCATCGCCGCCCTGCTGGCCCTGGCCTTTGTGCTCGGCGGTTGCACCAGCAAACCGGTTTACAACGCCAAGGAAGAGTTCTCGCCCAACCTCGGCTTCACCCAGCAACAGATGAGCCGCGCCATCGTCACCGCGCTCAATGATCGCCAGTGGGTGGTGCAGTCGGTGCGTCCGGGCATGATCAAGGCAGCGATTACCGTACGCGGCCGTCACCACGCCGAAGTCGACATCCCGTTCAGCCCGACCTCGTTCGAAATCGACTACCGCAGCAGCTACGGCCTCGACGCCAAGGACGGCAAGATCCACGGCAACTACAATCGCTGGGTCAACCGCCTGCGCGACAACGTGCTCAAGGAACTGTCGATCAACCCGGACATCGAGTTCGTCAACGACTTGGGCATCGTCAAGCAAGGCGCCGACGAACCGACCTACCTGAGCTTTCGCGAGGGCGTCAAACGCGCCACCGACGCCGGCCTGCTCGACGGCAGCGTGAAGTTCTACCTGGCCGGCGAAACCCTGCCAAAACAGGTGCGCAAACTCGACACCGTCAGCAGTAGCCGCAAAACCAACGGCTCGAACAAATCCGACACCGACGCCTGCTTCTGGGCCCTGCAATCGGCCCTCGCGACCCTGCAGAATGCCGCGAAAAAAGCCGACGCCAACGCCGTGATCAACATCGCCAGCGTCGACCAGCGCGACCTGTACAAAGACACCGAGAAATTCCAGTGCCGTGCGGGCCTCGTAGTGTCGAGCGTGGCGTTGCGCGGAGACCTTGCGCACGTTGACTGACGGAGTGAATCCAATCCTGTGGCGAGGGGATTCATCCCCGATGGGTCGCGTAGCGGCCCCGAAACCTGAGAACTCGGAGCATCAGACATACCGAGCTCACTGGTTTTACGACGGCTGCGCCGCCGATCGGGGATAAATCCCCTCGCCACAAGGTGTTGTCTCCATTTCTGCATCTACACTCGCTCAACAGGCCTCATTCAACGCCTGCCGGAACGGCGAGCCCCCATCGATCGAGCACTCGCGGTTCTCTTTCACCGTCAAGGAGATGACCATGCAAGTGAAAGCCCTGATCGCCGCCACGCTCCTCGGTTTATTGCCCAGCGCCAGCCACGCCACCAATCTGATGTACATGCCGTTCGAGACCGTGCTCTCGGATGCGATTCGTGCCGGGCGGCTGGATGGCAGTGTGAAGTTCTATCTGATCGGCAACGGGCCGCAGGGCACGCAGCGCTTGTTGCGCCGGGATGTGGTCAGTGATCTGAAGACCAACGGCTTCAACAAGAGTTATCACGATTCCTGCGAGTGGGTGCTGCAGTCGAACCTGATCAAGTTGCAGGCCGACGCCAAACGGGTCGGGGCGAATGCGGTGGTCAATATCGTCAGTTATTACGACCAGCATGTGCGCAAGGATTTGAATACTTATGAGTGCCGGGCCGGGGTATTTGTGACGCGGGTGGCGTTGAAGGGGGATCTGGTGCGGTTGCCCTGACGGCAAGATCAAAAGATCGCAGTCTGCGGCAGCTCCTACATTGGAATGCTTACCTGTAGGAGCTGCCGCAGGCTGCGATCTTTTAAGCGGACTCAACCTTGCGCGTCAGCAGTTCGACAAAGGCCTTGGCCATCGGCGATTTCTGATCCTTGCGCTGTACCAGCCACACCGCCGATACCGCCTCCGGATCGAGCAGCGGTCGATAGACCACACCGTCGATGCGCATCCGCTGATACGACGCCGGCAACACCGAAACTCCCAGCCCCGCTGCGACCAGTCCGATGATGGTCATCGCCTCGCCAGCCTCCTGAGCAAAGTGCGGGCTGAACCCGGCATCGCGCGCCAGACTGAGCAGTTGCGCATACAGCCCGCTGCCGTAGCTGCGTGGAAAGAACACGAACGGCTCCAGCGCCAGCGCCGAGAGGAACAGCCCTTCCTCGCTGCCCTGGGCCAACGGATGTTTGGAGCCGAGCACCGCCACCAGCGGCTCACGCATCAGCTCCACCACACTGAGCGAATCCGGCAAACCCAGCGGACGCATGATGCCGACTTCGATCGACTCATCCACCAGTGCGTCCGCGACCATGGTGCTGCTCATCTCCCGCAGGTTCAGGTGCACTGCCGGGAAACGCTGACGAAAAGCAAAAATCGCTTGGGGAATGGTCGAGTTGAACGGCGCCGACGAGGTGAAGCCAATCTTCAATTCGCCGAGTTCGCCGAGTTGCGCACGCCGGGCGACGTCCGCCGCTTTGTCGACCTGCGCCAGCACCAGCCGCGCCTCATCCAGAAACAATCGGCCGGCTTCGCTCAGCTCGACCCGACGATTGGTGCGCTCGAACAACCGCGCGCCGACCTCTTGCTCCAGCGCCTGAATCTGCTGGCTCAGCGGCGGCTGGGAGATGCCCAGCACCTGTGCGGCGCGGCCGAAATGCAGTTCTTCGGCGACCGCGATGAAGTAGCGCAGATGACGCAATTCCATGGAAACCCCATTAGGTCGTTAAAGCTATCAAACAGGTCGAACAATATATTGGATAGAAACATTAGCCAGCTATATGATTTTTTCATTGCCTGCCTGGCCGTGCCCTCCGAGGTCTGAAGTGAAAACAGCTGTCGCCCCCCTGGCCCATGAAGTCCCGCCTGCCGCAGCGGACGATGTCGTCGCCGAGCTGCAGGAGATCTACATCGAAAAAGGCACACCGATGTTCATGCGCACGGTGCTGGCGCTGTTCAGCGGCGGCTTTGCGACCTTCGCCCTGCTGTATTGCGTGCAGCCGATGATGCCGCTGCTGTCCCACGAATATTCGATCAACGCCGCGCAGAGCAGCCTGATTCTGTCGGTGGCGACCGGCATGCTGGCCTTCGGTCTGCTGATCACCGGGCCGATCTCCGACCGCGTCGGGCGCAAACCGGTGATGGTCGCAGCGCTGTTTGCCGCCGCGTTGTGCACCATCGCCAGTTCGATGATGCCGAGCTGGCACGGCGTGCTGATTATGCGCGCGCTGATCGGCCTCTCGCTGAGCGGCCTGGCGGCCGTGGCGATGACGTATCTGAGCGAGGAGATCCATCCGCAGCACATCGGTCTGGCGATGGGCCTGTACATCGGCGGCAACGCGATTGGCGGGATGAGCGGGCGCTTGATCACCGGGGTGCTGATCGACTTCGTCAGCTGGCACACGGCGATGCTGGTGATCGGCGGCCTGGCGCTGGTCGCGGCAGCGGTGTTCTGGAAAATCCTTCCCGAGTCGCGCAATTTCCGCTCGCGCTCGCTGCATCCGCGCAGCCTGCTCGACGGCTTCACCATGCACTTTCGCGACGCCGGACTGCCACTGCTGTTTCTGGAAGCATTCGTGCTGATGGGCGCCTTCGTCACCCTGTTCAACTACATCGGCTATCGTCTGCTCGCCGCGCCGTACAACCTCGATCAGGTGTTCGTCGGTTTGCTATCGGTGGTGTACCTGTCGGGCATCTACAGCTCGGCGAAGATCGGTTCGCTGGCAGACAAACTGGGACGGCGCAAGGTGCTATGGGCGACGATTGCGCTGATGTTCGCCGGCCTCGCGCTCACCATGTTCACGCCGCTGTTGCTGGTGATTGTCGGCATGCTGATCTTCACCTTCGGCTTCTTCGGCGCGCACTCGGTGGCGAGCAGCTGGATCGGCCGGCGCGCGACCAAGGCCAAGGGGCAGGCGTCTTCGTTATACCTGTTCAGCTATTACGCAGGTTCCAGCATTGCCGGGACGGCGGGTGGGGTGTTCTGGCATCTGGGCGGCTGGAACGGGATTGGCCTGTTCATTGGTGCGCTGTTGCTGGTGGCGCTGCTGGTGGCGTTGAAACTGGCTAAGTTGCCACCTCTGACCGGCGCGACTATCTGAACTGCAGCCGCGCCTCAATCAGCGTGTCGCGCGGCTCCAGCGTCAGTGACTGCAACAAGACGTCGTCCCGCTCAAGCCTGTCCAGCCAGCGCAGCAGTGGCTCGGGCTGGCCGCTGAGGGTCAGGCGAATCTGCTCGTTATCGCTGTCCATCTGCTGCACCTCAAGCCCTGCCGTAACGAGGCTCTCGCTGATCCACAAGGACAACGGCTGACTGGCATCGGACAACGACCGGGTCTGCGGTTGAGCGCGCTCCAGCTGCACGGCGAAATGCTGTTGCTGGCGATACCGATGCTCGGCCGCGTCCAGCCGTTGCATCGCCGGTTGCCAGAGGCAAAAAAATAGCGCGCCGCCGAGCAGTCCGGCCATCATCAGCACAAGCAGGCCACGCTCACGCTGCGAAAGGCGTCGCCACCGCTTGATGTGAACGTCGGTGTTCATACGTCATCCTCCCAGGTCAGCGTTGCCGTCACCCGGTCGAGCATCTTGCTGGCGCCATCGATCCTGATCGTCAAACCTTGCTGGCGACCGCGCTCACGCAAGCGCTCAAGCTCGGCAAAACTGTTTGCAGTCAATTGCACTTTCCAGCCATTGGCTTGCTCATATTCAATGCGCCTGACCTCAACCTGACTGGCGCCAATCACTTGTTCAACCAACCTGACCAGCGCTGCAATGCGGGTTTCGCGCGACTGTGCAGGCACACTCTGAATCGCCTCGATCTGCGCGGTCAGGCCAACGATTTGCGCGTGTTGTGGATACAGCGTCTTGAAGCGCTGGTCATTGACCTGCGCCAGACGCCGTGTTTCGCCATCGAGGAAACGTATCCGCGTTTCACTGGCGCCCGCGCCCAGCAACAACAGAATCAGCACCACCGCCGATAAGGTACGCCACGGCAGCGGTGAGTTTCGGGGAGCAAATTCGCCATGTCGCAGGTTGATCGCCTGACGAAAACCCTCCGCCAGCCATGCCTGTTCATCCGGTTCATCACGCCAGAGCATGTCCTCGGGCAACACACTCTTCAGCGCCAGCAAATCTTCCTCCGTCAACGCGAGCCGGGCCGGCAACGCTCCACCCAATAACCACCGCCCGAACCATCGGGTAGCGATCGGCTGATCCGTGGGCAACAAATCGGCATCAACGAACACCGAGCGCACGTGCAGGCCATTTTCGGTGAGCAGCGACAACACTGCCGCCAAGCGCTCACGAGCGATGACGATCAGCGGATAACGTCGCTCGGCATCCGCTCGACCGACGCTCAAGTGCACCCTGTCCAGCGCTTCGCCAAGCTGCTCTTCCACCGCAAACGCGAGGGCCTGCGCGGCGGGCGCACGGCGGCCGGGCCAGGGTTCACTGCGCAACCAACTGCAGGATTCGATGGGCAGTAACAAGTTGATTTTTTGCCCGTGCAGCACTTGGGCCGCTTGATGCAGCGGCATTGTTAACCGCTCGCTGGTGTGCGACCAGAGACAACAAGGCCAGTCGGACGACAGGTCCGCAAGCCCTTCGGCGGTCAGGTAAAGCCAGTTTTTCATTGCGTTATCTCGTTGCCGCGGGAGGGAAGTAAACGGCGTTGCAGGACTGTCAGTCGGGCTGTTTTCACGATGTACTCGACGTCGGTGCTCAGCGTCAGCACCTGCTGGTCTTGCACGACGCGCACAGTCAGGCGGTGCCAGCGGCTGTCGACACCGAGGCCATGTGTGTTGACCCCGGCATCGGCAATCAGTGGATCGGTGCTGAATGCTTGAACAGCGGGCCAAGGCTGCGCCGAGCGCTGGCGAACCAGCGCATCGGCGGTGGCGGACTCGATTTCCAGCACGCGCAGCAACAGCGCCGGTGCGGTGTTGATATTCAGCGGCGCATCCGTGGGCAGCAGCGCTACCCACGGTTCCAGGCGACGCAGCGTGGTCGCATCAAAACCCGGCAGTAGACGCAACTGGCTCACTTCGGACAAGGCGCCGACCTGACTCGGTTGCAGCGCGGGCAGCTCCAGCAATTCGAGCAACCTCGCCCAGCGCTCCAGCGTCACCACCTCGATCTGGCCCTGGCGCAGCAATGCGTTGAGATTGAACCGCGCCGACAGGTCCTCGATTTGCACCTCGACCTGCGCCTGATCGTTATCGAGTCCGGGCATGATTCGGGGCCAGTCGCGAAGCATCTCGGCGTGGCTTTGCTGATTCACCACAGCCCGATGCAAACGTCGCAGCGCCCAGGCTTCTCCGGCATCTGCCAACTGGCGCAGGTGCAGGGTCTGCAGCTGTTGCACGCTGCTCTGCAAGGACAGTCGGTGGCTGCGCAACAGGCCACTGGTGATCAGCAAGGCCAGGCTCAACACCAACATCACGCTGATCAGCGCCAGCCCTTGTTGCCGGCGCTTCATGACAAGGCTCCCGGCAACAACCACACCCGGCGAATCGCCTCATAGCGCCGAGTCGACACCTGCAACTCCAGCGCCAACGGTGTACCCGCAGAGGCCTCGATCATTCGCCATCGCAGATCAATCACCTCATCCAGCAGTTTTTGCCGCTGGACAGTCAGCGCCCCCTCAGCGCGGCTTTCGCGCCACAGCACGCCGTCGAGCAGGCGATAGGTCAGTTCCTGGCGTTCGCTACGCGGTTGATCCAGCGGATTGCGCCAGTTGCTGCGTTGCACACGCAGTTGCCCGGCATTCAAGACCAGGGGCTGCCCGGTGACCTGCAATAGGTCACGCTCGATCACCGCCACCGCCCGTTGCAGACTCCTGAATTCGCGTTCGTGGTCGGCCGTCGCTTGCTGCACGCGCAGCACGCTGTCTAACAGCCCCCAACTGGCAAGACCAAGTACGGCGAAAATCGCCAGCGCGAGGATCAGTTCCAGCAAGGTAAAACCACGCTGGTCACTCATGACGGCTTTGCAACCGAGCCATTGTTCGATAGAGCGGCTGATCGCCGTCGGCCAGACTGACTTCCAGCTCCACCGAAAACTGACCCGCTGTATCGACTTCGCGCAAGTGCTGACGCAGGCGCCAGTCACGACGATCCATGCGCACGATCTGCTGCTGTTGCCCGCTGACCCAAGCGCTTTGCAGGCGCAGTTCGCTGAGCCGGTTATCCGCCAGCCATGCTGCAAACAGCCGCTGCTCAGCCGCACCGCTCTGCTGCACCACGTAACGGCTTGCCGATAACAGGGACGCCGCCAGCACCGCGAAAATTGCCAGCGCCACCATGACTTCCAGCAACGTGAAACCTTGCATCCGCCTGACCATCGCTCGCTTATTCATCGAGCGTTACCTCACTCAAGCCATCCGACGCCAGACCGGCCCACACCCGCTCGCGACTTGCCAGCAACAAGCTGAATGCGCTGATTTCATCACTGCTGAGCATCAATAATTGCGGGGCCGGTGCGCTGTTCAGCAAACGCACCGGCAGACCATCCAGCACAAGCTGCGCATGCAGATCCGCCGGCCATTGCTGCAGGGCCGTCAACGGCTGCCAGCCTTGCGCGTCGAGCTGCAGAACGCGATAGCCCTCGAGGCTGAAACCCACGCCAAATTCCCGCCCTTCAAGCACCGCGCGTTCGCGAAACTGCTCGATCATCCGCGCAATCCGGCTCGCCTCCTGTCGCGCCATTTGCGCCGGATTATTCCCGCCGACCAAGCTGAGCATGCCCAGCAGCATGCCGATCAGCACCATGACCACCATCAATTCCAGCAAGGTGAAACCCCGGCAATGCTGGCGCATCAGTCGACGGCCCAGTTGCCGATGTCGGCGGCGTGGCCTTCCCCGCCACTGACGCCGTCGGAGCCCAGCGAATACAAGTCGTAACCGCCGCCCACCGAGCGCGTGCCGGGGTTGAGGTATTGATACGGCGTGCCCCACGGATCACGCGCCAGACTTTTCAGATAACCGGCGGGGTTCCAGTTGCGCGCCGCCGGTGTGCCGGTCGGGCGTTTGACCAAGGCTTCAAGGCCCTGCTGCGTGGTGGGGTAACGCGCGTTGTCCAGCCGATACATCTCCAGCGCCGTGGCAATTGCCTGAATGTCGATCTTCGCCGCAGTGGTCTTCGCCTGATCCGGCCGGCTCATGAATTGCGGCACGACAATGGCGCCGAGAATGCCGATGATGACCACCACGACCATGATTTCGATCAGGGTGAAACCGCGCTGCGCGGCCGCTGTGTTTCTGTGCAGAAGAACCATGGATCAATTCACCAATTGGTTGAGACTGAGGATCGGAAGGAGGATGGCCAGGACGATCAGCAACACCACGGTGCCCATCACCAGCAGCATCGCCGGCTCGAACAGACTCACCATCAACGCGATGCGCGCGGCGAGGCTGGCTTCCTGTTGTTCGGCGGCACGGGCGAGCATCGCGTCGAGTTCACCGGCGCGCTCACCGCTGGCAATCATGTGCAGCATCATCGGCGGGATATCGCCGCTACGTTCCAGGCTGCGGGTCAGGGTCGAGCCTTCGCGCACCGAGCGAGCGACCGTGCTCATGTGCGCACGAATGGTCCGGTTACCGATGACGGCAGCGGCGATTTCCAGCGCATCGACCAAGGGCACCGCGCTCTTGCCCAGAATCGCCAACGTGCTGGCAAACCGCGCCGCTTCCATGGCACGCAGCAACGCGCCGATCAGCGGAATGTTCAACACCAGCGCATGCCAGCGCAGCCGCCAGATCGGCTGACGCAAACTCCAGCGCCAGCTGCCGAGCAGCGCCAGACCAGCGCCCACAAACAGCAGACCAGACTGACGTACGCCGTCGCTCAGGCTGATCAGTGCGCGGGTCAGCCATGGCAGCGGCTGGCCGCTGTCGATAAAAATCTTCACCACGTCCGGCACCACGTAGCCCAGCAGAAAAGCGACGATGACCAGGCTCGCGAACATCAGAATCGCCGGATAGATCAGTGCCATCTGGATCCTTTGCCGCGATGCCTGCCGCGCCTGGGTGTAAGCGGCCAGTTGTTCAAGCACATGCCCGAGATGGCCGGAGCGTTCACCCGCCGCCACAGTAGCCCGGTACAGCTCGGGAAAAGCCGCCGGGAAGCGGCCTAACGCGACGGCCAGCGCATGCCCTTCCATGATTCGCCCGCGCACTGCCCACAGCAATCCGGCCACGCGGCGCCTGGTGGTTTGACGGGCGACCACTTCCAGCGCTTCCTCCAGCGGCAGACCGGCCTGCACCAGCGTCGACAATTGCAGCGTCAGCAGTGCCAGATCGCCAGCGCTCAGGCGGCCGGCGCGCCATGTTCCGTGGCCGTCGCCATGGCTGCGCAGTTCCTTGAGCTGTAATGGCCACAGCCCGCGCTCGCGCAACAGCTGTCGCGCATGCCGGGAATTCTCCGCTTCGAGTTGGCCTCGGCAGCGATGACCCTGAGCGTTGTCGGCGCGGTAATCGAAGGTCGGCACCGGCTAGTCCTCCTGCGTCACGCGCAGCCACTCATCGACGCTGGTTACGCCGTCGAGCACCCGTTGCCGAGCGGCCTGAAACAGACTTCGCGACTCCTGGCGCGTGGCGTCGGTCAGCTCGCGCTCACTGGCCCCCTGATGAATCAGCGCGGCAACCGCATCGGTGATGCTGATCAATTCGTAAATACCGATGCGTCCCCGATAGCCATGCTGACAATGCTCACAGCCCTGCGCACGAAACAGCAGCGGCGCCGCCAGGGGCTCAAGCCCCAACCGCTGGCAGGTCGCCGCATCGGCGAAATACGCTGTCTTGCAGTGCACACACAGCGTGCGCAACAAACGTTGCGCGAGTACACCGACCAGCGACGAGGCCAGCAAATACGCATCCACGCCCATGTCGACCAGACGCGTGACCGCGCCGACGGCGTGATTGGTGTGCAATGTCGACAACACCAGATGCCCGGTCAACGAAGCCTGCACGGCGATCTGCGCCGTCTCGCGATCACGGATTTCACCGACCATCACCACGTCCGGATCCTGACGCAGAATGGCGCGCAGACCGCGCGCGAAGGTCATCTCGACTTTCGGATTGACCGGCATCTGGCCGATCCCCGGCAGGTGATATTCAATCGGGTCCTCGACCGTGAGAATGTTGCGCGACGGATCATTCAGGCTGCTCAATGCGGCATACAGGCTGGTGGTTTTGCCGGAGCCGGTCGGCCCGGTGACCAACAAAATGCCATGAGGTCTGGCGAGCAGTCGTTGCAGGGTGGCGAGGGTGTCATCCGGCATGCCCAGACTTTGCAGTTCCAGGCGTCCGGCCTGCTTGTCGAGCAGGCGCAGCACCACGCGTTCACCGTGCGCCGACGGCAGCGTCGAGACCCGCACATCGACTTCGTGGCCGGCCAGCCGCAGGGCAATCCGGCCATCCTGCGGCACACGTTTTTCCGCGATGTCCAGGCGCGCCATGACCTTGATCCGCGACACCAGCAACGTCGCCAGTTCACGCCTTGGCCTGAGCATTTCGCGCAACTGGCCGTCGACGCGCATGCGCACCGAAAGGTATTGCTCGAAGGTTTCCAGATGCACGTCCGAGGCCTGCGCGCGCACCGCTTCGCTGAGCAGTGCATTGATCAGGCGAATCACCGGTGCATCACCTTGTTGCTCCAGCAGGTCTGCGGTCTGCGGCACTTGCTCGGCGAGGCTGAGCAGATCCAGTTCATCGTCCAGCCCTTGCGCGACCTGTTGCGCGGCGCTCTGGCCTTCACGATAGGTCGCGGCCAGTCGCTCAGCGAACAGCTCCGGCGCAAGCACCTCGATCGACAATTCGCGGGCGCACAACCGGCGCACTTCGGCGAGCGCTGTCAGCGACGTGTCGCCGCGAATGAGCAGACGGGCCTGCGTGCCCGTGCCGTGCAGCAGCACGCCAAACCGCCGGGCGAAGCCGAACGGCAGGACTTCCAGCGCGGCACTCATGGCGCCACCGTTGCCGGCTCAAACAAATGTCGCGCCTCGGCCGGTAGCAACAGCGAGTTGCTCTCCCCGGCTTTGGGCTGGCTCAGATCACGCAAGGTGTCGTAACGCTGCTGGCTGATGCCGGAGAGATCCTCGCGACTGCGCACGATGGTCGGACGCAGAAACACCATCAGATTGCTTTTGGTCTGGGTGTCGCGGCTCCAGCGAAACAACGCGCCGAGATAGGGAATGTCGCGCAGCAACGGCACACCGCTTTTCTGCGTGCGCACGCTGTCGCGGATCAGCCCACCGATCACAATGATCTCGCCGTCGTCCGCAAGAATCGTGCTTTTCAGGGCACGTTTGTTGGTGATCAGATCCGAAGAATCAATCCCCGACACCGAGGGCGCGATGTCCGAGACTTCCTGCTCGACTTCCAGGCGCAGGGTCGAGCCTTCGTTGATGTAGGGTTTGATCTTCAGGCTGATGCCGACATCCTTGCGCTCGACCGTGGTGAACGGATTCTCTGCACCGCTGCTGTTGGTGGAGTAGGAGCCGGTCTTGAACGGCACGTTCTGCCCTACGATGATTTCCGCTTGCTGATTGTCCAGGGTCAGCAGGCTCGGCGTGGACAGCAGATTGCTCCGCGTATTGCTCGCCAGGGCCGAAATCAAAGCGCCGAAACGGTCGCTGCCCAATTGCAGAATCGCGCCGTCGGGCGCCGATATTTTCTCGTCGAACGTCAGCCCGCCGACGATGGGAATGTCGGTACCGGGAAAGTTGATAAAGCCCTTGGCATCACCGGTGCTCAAGCCCCACTGCACACCCACGGCGTCAGCGATATCGCCGGAAATTTCCACGATGGCGGCGTGGATCAGCACTTGCGCGCGAGGCTGATCCAGCTCGCGAACGATATTTTCAATGGTTCTGACCTGAGCCGGATCGGCAATCAGCACCAACGCATTCTGGCTCTCGTCGGCCTTGAGCATGAACGGCGTCGCCACGGCCGCGTCCTTGCCGCTGCCGAGGGCCACTGGCTGCTTGCGATTCTGGCCCATGCTCTCCAGCACTTCTGCCAATTGCCTGGCATCGCTGTGGCGCAAACGAATCACCCGCGCAGTGTCGAGACTGGCGGTGGCCGGAACATCGAGCTGGCGAATCAGCTCGGTCAGACGCTGACGTACGACAACGGGGCCAATGACAATCAGTCGATTGGTTCTGACATCGGCCAGCACCTGAATCGGCGAGTCGGCATTGCGCTTGCCCAGCGAAGACTCGATGACGGTGGCGACATCACTGGCCTGGGCAAAGCGCAGCGGTACCACGGCGTGCTGATCTTGCTGCCCGGCGTCGAGTTGGCGCACCACGCGGGCGATGCGCTCAACGTTGGCCTGGGTGTCGGTGATCACCAGGGCGTTGGCCGACACTGACGGGCCGAAGTAGCCGTTGGCAGACACCAATGGCCGGAGCAGCGCGGCCAGATCGGCAGCGCTGCTGGTGTTCAGTTCAATGACCCGGGTAATGAATTGCGCCGGAGTCGCTTGCGTATCGGCAGATTGGCTGGCGCGGGTTTTCACGTCGGCCACCGGGGTGATCAGGATGCGGTCGCCCTCATCGATCACGGTGAAGTTGTGCGCGTCCAGCACCGAGTAGAACAAGCGCCGTACGCCTTCGCGATCCAGCGCCTGACGGGACATGACGGTGACGCGGCCCGACACGCGCGGATCGAGCACCACAGTGGTGCCGAGGATCGTCGAGATTTCTTCGACGATGTCGCGCAACTCGGCCTGATTCATCGCCAACTGCCAGCGCTGTTCCACGGCGTGCACCGGGTATCCGAGAAGCGGCGTCGCCAGCACGGCGCAAGCCAACACGACGCGCAGGGCCTGCGCGCCAATCAAACTGTTCATCAATGTAGTCACTCTGACTGCCCGGCGAGCGGGCGTAGAAAACGTGCGGAAATCTCAGCGGGTTTTGCCTCGGCGGGCGCTGACAAGTGCGTGAGGAAGGCGCTGGCAGGGGGTGCGAGAGGTAATAATTCTTCCCGGCCCTTGTTCCATAACACCACGTGCTGCGCCTCAACCCGACGCAACACGCTGCCGCTCGGCAAGTCTTCGCCAACCCGATACAACCGCGCCTCTTGAGCGGTGCTGATCAACGCTTTCGACAGGCCACTGTCGGCGACAAACGTCGCTTGCAGGGTCAGCGACTCGGCACTTGGCTGAAGTGCAGTGTGCGTTGCGAGGCCGAATACCGTCGCCACCGCCGTGGTGTTCAACGGCCCGGGCACGGGCGCAGCCGGCAGCGGCACGGCGACCGGCAGCGGCAGGCGTTGCGCGTGGCGAAATGCCCACTCCTGCCATGCAAGAAACACGGCACATGCGACCGGCAGCGCCCACAGGCTCAATGATGAAAAGATCCTCACCGGTTGCTCATCCCGAACGCCCGCACGCCTGACGAATGCGCGAACGCCACGACATGCGCCGCAACACGCGATAACCCCGCAGCTCGTGCAGGATCACCGCGCCGATATGCATGGCGACCAGTACGGCCAGGCCGGTGCAGGCCCAGATGTGCAGCACGAAAAAGCCATCCGTCAGCGCCACATCGTTCAGCGGTTGCGGGAACTCGAGCAGGCCGAATACAGGGATCGGCCGATCCATCATCAACACGCCACTCAGAAGCACCACCACCACCAGCAGATAGATCAGCCGATGGACAAACATGGCGAGCATTTTGCCCGGGGATACCTGCGCCATGCGCTCATGTCGCAGATGGCGGACAAACAACACCAGACGCCAGCAAAACACTGGAATGAACAGCGTGGTCAGCGAGACATTGACCCCGGCCACCCACTGTTTGATGTCATTGGCGACGTTAATGTTGGCCACATAGAAGCCGGTGACCAATGTCCACAGGATCACCGCTGCCGACACCCAGTGCAGCAGCATTTGTTGCTTGGAATAAACCGGAAGCATCATTCGAATCGCCCCTGAAAAACACCAGCGGTCAGACGTGCCCTTCAGGCCGCCTGACGCCATTACGCAGAACGGGCCTTAGAGCTTGTTCCACGCCACATCCGAGTGCTCGCCAACGCCCGGTTCAAAGGCATTCGCCTCAGGCGTGTACTGCTTGCAATAGCCGGATGCCGGGAACGGTTTGCACTCGAACACCTCATCGGTTTTCGCTTGCAGTACCTTGGTGCCGGCGGTGTATTCGCTCAGTCCTTCAGGGAACAGGAAGTCGTAATCGGCACCCGCGCCTTCACCCGTAACGTTTACCGGCTGGGTGTCCTGACGGGTGGTGCGGCCATCCAGCGTGGTACCCACCAGGGTCAAGGTGTGCGGGCCGGGGTTACTGCGAATGTCCATGGCCAGCGAGGTCACACCGCTGTCGGCTTGAGCAGTGGTGGTGCCGACCAGTTTGTTCTGGTCGTTGAACAGGTTGGCTTCAACGTTCATTTTGCGGTTGGACATCATGCTGAAATCGACTTTGGTTCGGCCTTTGTCGAGCACGTATTCCGGTTGTTGCGAAGTCACCGCCATGCGCGCGTCGGTGTCCTCTTTCATCAGCAGTTGCACTTCGTAGCGTACGACGCCGCTGTCTTTTTGCGCGTACAGCGTGTTGGTGCCACGAATCGCTTCGACGTCGCCGTTTTCATCGCGAACACCCGCGCGGATCAGGGTCTGCGACTGGTTGATCTGCTGGGCGAGCTTGAACGACCAGTTTTGCGGCTCGGCGTCTTCAGCGTTGTCGATCGAGATTTCGACGCTGTAAGCCGCGCTTTCACCCGCTGCGGTGAAGGCGCGCGCCTTGACCTTGTCACCGGTCAGCAGCGGCGTGGCAGCAGCAATGGTGCCAACGGCAGACCAACCACCCGGCAGTACGGCTTCTGCGAGGATGTTCACGTCCGCGACGCTGTGGAACGCCGCCGCGGTATCACCGACGCTCCAGATTGCGAGGATCACATGGTGACCGTTTTTGTCCTCGGGGATGCTGCAGTGGTGCTTGGTGCCGGGTACCGGGAGCTGGAAATCACCCTCGACCTGGCAAAAAGGCGTGCTCTCGAACGAAGCGCGTTTGAGCGATTCATTCGGGTTCCAGCCATTACGGGTGATGAAATATTGGTGTTTTTCTACAGGGTGCGGAGCTTTGTAATGCCACTGGAAATCCAGAGTGCGCTCTTTGAGCTCGGTGAGCTGCCAACGGGTGGCGGACTGCACGTCCATGGGAGAAAACAGCTCGTGGCCGCCGCTGGCGATTTTGCCGTCAATCGGGCCTTGCCCGGGTGCGCCGCCGACGCCTGCCGGAAAGCCCTTGAAGGTTTCACCGACACTTTGCGGCTCATACTGAGCTTGACCACAAGCGGTATTCACCCCCTTCTGACAGAGAAAAGCGCGCGATGGCGGAAACTCCACATAACCGTGGGCCGCTGCGCCCGAAGAACCCAACAGGGCCGATAACAACATCAACGAAAAAGCACATGTTGTCGACGCACTTCTTTTAAAAGTAGGTTTTTTCATTGTTATTCCAGGCAAATCTTAATAAGCGAGCCCGGCCCGACGCCAGGCTCTATTACAGCACTCAGCGCCATGCCGAGCACATGCCTGAAACCTTACGTGGATAGAGAAAAGTTCTATGTAGGAGTAATCGTCGGGTGCAGCAGGAATAGTCTCCGCAATAATTAATCCGACAACTAAGGAAAGAATTCTTACAACAGGAAATGATTAATTAAAATTTGAAGCAGCATAAAAAAAGCCTGTCCCGCATAACACGGGACAGGCTTATTTATGCAGATGTTGCGAAGTTATTCGTGGTACTGCGCCGACAACTCATGCACCGCACGCAGGAACGCGCCCGCATGCTCCGGGTCGACCTCAGGGGTGATGCCGTGACCCAGGTTGAACACGTGACCACTGCCTTTACCATAGCTGGCCAGAATACGCCCCACTTCAGTGCGGATCGCTTCCGGTTTGGCGTAGAGCACGGTCGGGTCCATGTTGCCTTGCAGCGCGACCTTGTCACCGACACGGGCGCGGGCGTTGCCGATGTCGCAGGTCCAGTCCAGGCCCAGTGCGTCGGCGCCGGCCTCGGCGATGCTTTCCAGCCACAGGCCGCCGTTCTTGGTGAACAGGATCACCGGCACCTTGCGCCCGTCGTGCTCGCGGATCAGGCCGCTGACGATTTTCTTCATGTAGGCCAGGGAGAATTCCTGATACGCCGCCGCCGACAGGTTGCCGCCCCAGGTATCAAAGATCTGCACCGCTTGCGCGCCGGCCTGGATCTGGCCGTTGAGGTACGAGGTCACCGACTGCGCCAGCTTGTCCAGCAGCAGGTGCATGGCTTGCGGGTTGTCGTAGAGCATCGCCTTGGTCTTGCGGAAGTCTTTCGACGAGCCGCCTTCGACCATGTAGGTGGCGAGGGTCCACGGGCTGCCGGAGAAACCGATCAGCGGCACACGGCCGTTCAGCTCGCGGCGGATGGTGCTGACCGCATCCATCACGTAGCCGAGATCCTTGTGCGGATCGGGGATCGGCAGGGCTTCGATATCGGCCAGGGTGCTGACGACTTTCTTGAAGCGCGGACCTTCACCGGTCTCGAAGTACAGGCCCTGGCCCATGGCATCGGGGATGGTGAGAATGTCGGAGAACAGGATCGCCGCATCGAGTTGCGGATAGCGGTCGAGCGGTTGCAACGTGACTTCGCAAGCGAATTCCGGATTCATGCACAGGCTCATGAAATCACCGGCCTGGGCACGGCTGGCGCGGTATTCAGGCAGGTAGCGGCCGGCCTGGCGCATCATCCACACCGGGGTGACGTCTACAGGTTGCTTGAGCAGGGCGCGGAGGAAACGGTCGTTCTTCAGGGCAGTCATGTCGGCATCCGGAAAAAAAGTGCGGGCATTTTCTCAGAGCGCGACGCAAAAGGCACGGATGCAGGTCAGCCTTTTGTCTATCGGGTCAATTTATTGCGTTGGAAATGCGTTATCCGCAACACCGAGAAACAACTGTGGGAGCGAGCTTGCTCGCGAATAGGCTTGTACATCCAACATTGAAGTTGACTGACAGACCGCTTTCGCGAGCAAGCTCGCTCCCACAGGGTTATTGCTTTTGGCTTCGGATCCGGGTTTAGACGCCCAGGTAATCCAGGATCCCTTCAGCCGCATTGCGGCCTTCGAAGATCGCCGTCACCACTAGGTCGGAACCGCGCACCATGTCGCCACCGGCGAAGATTTTCGGGTTGCTGGTCTGGTGCTTGTACTGACCTTGCTCAGGCGCAACGACGCGGCCTTGGCTGTCGGTCTGGATTTCGAACTGTTCGAACCACGGCGCCGGGCTTGGGCGGAAACCGAAGGCGATGACCACGGCGTCGGCCGGGATGATCTCTTCGGAGCCCGGGATCGGCTCGGGGCTGCGGCGGCCACGGGCGTCCGGTTCGCCGAGACGGGTCTCGACCACCTTCACGCCTTCGACCTTGTCTTCACCAACGATGGCGATCGGCTGGCGGTTGTAGAGGAATTTCACGCCTTCTTCCTTGGCGTTCTTCACCTCTTTGCGCGAGCCAGGCATGTTCGCTTCGTCACGACGATAGGCGCAGGTCACCGACTTGGCGCCCTGACGGATCGAGGTGCGGTTGCAGTCCATCGCCGTATCGCCACCGCCGAGCACCACGACCTTCTTGCCTTTCATGTCGACGAAATCTTCCGGCGACTTTTCAAAGCCCAGGTTGCGGTTGACGTTGGCAATCAGGAAGTCCAGCGCGTCGTAGACGCCCGGCAGATCCTCACCGGCAAAACCGCCCTTCATGTAGGTGTAGGTGCCCATGCCCATGAATACCGCATCGTATTCGGCGAGCAGTTGCTCCATGGTCACGTCCTTGCCGACCTCGGTGTTGAGGCGGAACTCGATGCCCATGCCGGTGAAGACCTCGCGGCGATTGCTCAGCACGGTCTTCTCAAGCTTGAACTCGGGAATGCCGAAGGTCAGCAGACCACCGATTTCCGGGTTCTTGTCGAACACCACCGGGGTCACGCCGCCACGCACCAGCACGTCGGCACAACCCAGCCCCGCCGGGCCGGCACCGATGATCGCGACGCGCTTGCCGGTCGGTTTGACCTTGGACATGTCCGGGCGCCAGCCCATGGCGAACGCGGTGTCGGTGATGTACTTCTCGACCGAACCGATGGTCACCGCGCCGAAGCCGTCGTTGAGAGTGCAGGCACCCTCGCACAGACGATCCTGCGGACACACCCGGCCGCAGACTTCCGGCAGGGTGTTGGTCTGGTGCGACAGCTCGGCGGCCTGGAGGATGTTGCCCTCGGCCACCAGCTTCAGCCAGTTGGGAATGAAGTTGTGCACCGGACACTTCCATTCGCAATACGGGTTGCCGCAACCCAGGCAGCGGTGGGCCTGATCGGCCGACTGCTGGGGTTTGAACGGTTCGTAGATCTCGACGAACTCTTTCTTGCGTTGACGCAACAGTTTCTTCTTCGGATCCTTGCGCCCGACATCGATGAACTGGAAGTCGTTATTCAGACGTTCAGCCATTGTTAAAACCTCATCAAACTCTTCAGGCGCATATCACTGCGGGTTGGCACGAGTGCTGGAAAGCAACGATTTCAGGTTGGCAGCCTTAGGCTTGACCAGCCAGAAACGACGCAGGTAGTCATCAAGGTTTTCGGCGAGTTCACGACCCCACTCGCTTTCGGTTTCCTTGACGTACTCGTTCAGCACGTTCTGCAGGTGGCTGCGGTAGGCTTCCATCGCCTCGCCGCTGATCCGCTGGATTTCCACCAGTTCGTGGTTGACCCGGTCAACGAAGGTGTTGTCCTGATCGAGCACGTAGGCGAAACCACCGGTCATGCCAGAGCCGAAGTTGTAACCGGTCTTGCCCAGGACGCAGACGAAACCACCGGTCATGTACTCGCAGCAGTGATCGCCAGTGCCTTCCACAACGGTGTGGGCACCGGAGTTGCGCACGGCGAACCGCTCGCCTGCGGTGCCAGCGGCGAACAGCTTGCCGCCGGTGGCGCCGTACAGGCAGGTGTTGCCGATGATGGCGCTGTTCTGAGTCTGATAGACGCTGCCCTTCGGCGGCACGATGACCAGTTTGCCACCGGTCATGCCTTTGCCGACGTAGTCGTTGGCGTCGCCTTCCAGGTACATGTTCAGACCGCCGGCGTTCCACACGCCGAAGCTCTGACCGGCCGTCCCTTTGAAGCGGAAGGTGATCGGCGCATTGGCCATGCCCTGATTGCCGTGCTTGCGTGCGATTTCGCCGGAGATCCGCGCGCCGATCGAACGGTCGCAGTTGCAGATGTCCAGATCGAACTCGGCGCCGCTGAGGTCGTTGATCGCCGAGGTCGCCATGTCGACCATTTTCTCGGCCAGCAGGCCCTGATCGAACGGCGGGTTGCGCTCAACGCCGCAGAATTGCGGCTTGTCCGCCGGGATGTGATCGCTGCCCAGCAGCGGGGTCAGATCCAGGTGGTGTTGCTTGGCGGTCTGGCCTTCGAGCACTTCCAGCAGATCGGTGCGACCGATCAGTTCTTCGAGGGAGCGCACGCCGAGTTTGGCCAGCCACTCACGGGTTTCTTCGGCGACGTAGGTGAAGAAGTTCACCACCATGTCGACCGTACCGATGTAGTGATCCTTGCGCAGCTTCTCGTTCTGCGTCGCAACGCCGGTGGCGCAGTTGTTCAGGTGGCAGATGCGCAGGTATTTGCAGCCCAGGGCGATCATCGGTGCCGTACCGAAGCCGAAGCTTTCGGCGCCGAGGATCGCCGCCTTGATCACGTCGAGGCCGGTTTTCAGGCCGCCGTCGGTCTGCACCCGGACCTTGCCGCGCAGGTCGTTGCCGCGCAGGGTCTGGTGAGTTTCGGCCAGGCCGAGTTCCCACGGCGCGCCTGCGTATTTGATCGAGGTCAGCGGCGATGCACCGGTGCCACCGTCGTAACCGGAGATGGTGATCAAGTCCGCATAGGCCTTGGCCACACCGGCGGCGATGGTGCCGACGCCTGCTTCCGCCACCAGCTTCACCGAGACCAGTGCCTTCGGGTTGACCTGTTTCAGGTCGAAGATCAGTTGCGACAAGTCTTCGATCGAGTAGATGTCGTGGTGCGGCGGTGGCGAAATCAGGGTCACGCCCGGCACTGCGTAACGCAGCTTGGCGATCAGCCCGTTGACCTTGCCGCCCGGCAGTTGCCCGCCCTCGCCCGGCTTGGCGCCCTGAGCGACCTTGATCTGCAGCACTTCGGCGTTGACCAGGTATTCCGGGGTGACACCGAAACGGCCGGTCGCGACCTGCTTGATTTTCGAACTCTTGATGGTGCCGTAACGTGCTGGATCCTCACCACCTTCGCCGGAGTTGGAACGCGCACCGAGGCGGTTCATGGCTTCGGCCAAGGCTTCGTGGGCTTCCGGCGACAGGGCGCCCAGCGAGATACCGGCGGAGTCGAAGCGCTTGAGCACCGATTCCAGCGGTTCGACTTCACTGATGTCCAGCGGCGTGTCGAGGGTCTTGACCTTGAACAGGTCGCGGATCATCGACACCGGACGGTTGTCCACCAGCGAGGTGTATTCCTTGAACTTGGCGTAATCGCCCTGCTGCACGGCGGCTTGCAGGGTGTTGACCACGTCCGGGTTGTACGCGTGGTATTCGCCACCGTGGACGAACTTCAGCAGACCGCCCTGCTGGATCGGCTTGCGCGGACTCCAGGCTTCGGTAGCGAGGGCTTTCTGCTCGGCTTCGATGTCGACGAAACGCGCACCCTTGATGCGGCTCGGCACGCCACGGAAGCTCAGTTCGCACACTTCTTCGGACAGGCCGATGGCTTCGAACAACTGCGCACCGCGGTACGAGGCGATGGTCGAGATGCCCATCTTCGACAGGATCTTCAGCAGACCTTTGGTGATGCCCTTGCGGTAGTTCTTGAACACCTCATAGAGGTCGCCCAGCACTTCACCGGTACGGATCAGGTCACCCAGCACTTCGTAGGCCAGGAACGGATAGACCGCCGAGGCGCCGAAACCGATCAGCACCGCAAAGTGATGCGGATCGCGTGCGGTGGCGGTTTCCACAAGGATGTTGGAATCGCAGCGCAGGCCCTTCTCGGTCAGGCGATGGTGCACCGCGCCGGTGGCCATGGAGGCGTGGATCGGCAGTTTGCCCGGGGCGATATGACGGTCGCTCAGAACGATCTGGGTACGCCCGGCGCGCACGGCTTCTTCAGCCTGATCGGCGACGTTGCGGATCGCCGCTTCGAGGCCGACGCTTTCGTCGTAGTTGAGGTCGATGATCTGCCGCTCGAAACCCGGGCGGTCGAGGTTCATCAACGAACGCCACTTGGCCGGCGAGATCACTGGCGAGCTGAGGATTACGCGCGAGGCGTGTTCCGGCGATTCCTGGAAGATGTTGCGCTCGGCACCGAGGCAGATTTCCAGCGACATCACGATCGCTTCACGCAGCGGGTCGATCGGCGGGTTGGTGACCTGCGCGAACTGCTGGCGGAAATAGTCGTACGGCGTGCGCACGCGCTGCGACAGCACGGCCATCGGCGTGTCATCGCCCATTGAACCGACGGCTTCGTAGCCTTGTTCTCCGAGCGGACGCAGCACCTGATCACGCTCTTCAAACGTGACCTGATACATCTTCATGTATTGCTTGAGCTGATCGACATCGTAGAACGCCGAACCGTGGTCGTTGTCTTCCATGGTCGCCTGGATGCGCAGGGCATTCTTGCGCAACCATTGCTTGTACGGATGACGGGATTTCAGACGGTTGTCGATCGCGTCGGTGTCGAGGATCTGCCCGGTTTCGGTGTCCACGGCGAGGATCTGGCCCGGGCCGACACGGCCCTTGGCGATCACGTCCTGCGGCTGGTAGTTCCAGACGCCGATTTCCGAGGCAACGGTGATGAAACCGTTGGTGGTGGTGACCCAGCGCGCCGGACGCAGACCGTTACGGTCGAGCAGGCACACCGCGTAACGACCATCGGTCATGACCACGCCGGCCGGGCCGTCCCACGGCTCCATGTGCATCGAGTTGTACTCGTAGAACGCACGCAGATCCGGGTCCATGGTTTCGACGTTCTGCCACGCTGGCGGAATGATCATCCGCACGCCACGGAACAGGTCGATGCCGCCGGTGACCATCAGCTCCAGCATGTTATCCATGCTCGAGGAGTCGGAACCAACACGGTTGACCAGCGGGCCGAGTTCTTCCAGATCCATCAGATCGTTGTTGAACTTGGTCCGACGGGCCTGCGCCCAGTTACGGTTACCGGTAATGGTGTTGATCTCGCCGTTGTGCGCGAGGAAGCGGAATGGCTGGGCCAGTGGCCATTTCGGCAGGGTGTTGGTGGAGAAGCGCTGGTGGAACACGCAGATCGCGGTTTGCAGGCGCTGGTCACCGAGGTCCGGATAGAACGCGGCCAGGTCGGCCGGCATCATCAGGCCTTTATAGATGATGGTCTTGTGCGAAAAGCTGCAGATGTAGTGGTCGGTGTCGGCGGCGTTGGCCACCGACGAACGACGCCGGGCGCTGAACAGCTTGACCGCCATGTCCTGATCGCTCAGGCCTTCACCGCCGATGTACACCTGCTCGATCTGCGGCAGGCGCTCGAGGGCCAAACGGCCGAGGACGCTGGTGTCGATCGGCACTTTGCGCCAGCCGATCAGTTGCAGGCCTTCAGCGAGGATCTCGCGGTTCATGTTCTCGCGAGCGGCTTCGGCTTTGGCCGGATCCTGGTTGAAGAAGACCATGCCCACGGCATATTGCTTGGGCAGCTCGACGCTGAAGGCTTCCTGGGCAATCGCACGCAGGAACGCATCAGGCTTTTGAATCAGCAGACCGCAACCGTCACCGGTCTTGCCGTCGGCATTAATCCCACCGCGGTGGGTCATGCAGGTCAGGGCCTCGATGGCCGTTTGCAATAGGGTATGACTGGGTTCGCCCTGCATATGGGCTATCAGGCCGAAACCGCAGTTATCCTTGAATTCATCTGGTTGGTACAGACCTGCTTTCATAGACACTTTCTCACCAGGCTGCCTCTTTACGAGGCAAATTTCTTTTCAATTCAACCACTTGCTTGCCGCGCCGAACGTACGCCGGCTTTGCGGGGGCAAAAGGGTGGTCATTGTACACAGCGACACAGACGCTCACAAATTTGACGACGAAATGTCGCAAATCTATGTCGCATTTGTGAAAGGTTTAAAGCGATATGCTGTGCTAGTCAAAACTTTTTTAATTCTGACCGCAACGACTCAAAGACTACTGTGACGCAGACACCACAAGGCACGCGACCTGGAAGGAAGCGCGCACTCGTAGAAATTTTGAGGTGCTTGGAGAGGCGGCCTGGGTAAGGCCGCCGAATCTTCAGCGAGTTGTTGCCAGTTCCTGTTGGACGCTGGCGACAGTGCGAGGCCAAGGTTTACCAGCCTGAACCTTCGCTGGCAAGGCCTTGATGGCAGAAACGGCTGCATCACGATTGGCGAAGTTGCCGTAGGTGATCACGTAGAGAGGCTTGCCGTTGAGGACTTTCTTGAAATAACGGTACTCGCCGCCCTGCTCCTTGACGAAGTTCTGTGCGGTCGCTTCGGAGCTGGTGCCGAGGATCTGCACCACGTAGTTGCTGGTCGGCTGACCGGCGTACCAGCTGCCACCGGCGGCTTTGGCGACGGTAACCGGCTTCTCGGCCGGTTTGGCGGCTGCAACAGGCTTGGCCGGGGCCGGAGCCGGTTTGGCCGCTGGCGCTGCCGGAGCAGGCTTGGCGGTGGCGACCTGAGTCGGTGCCGGGGTCGGCTTGGCGGCGGGCACCGGAACCGGGGTTGGCGCCGGACCGGCCGGAACACCTGCCGGTGGCGCGGAAGTGGTGACGGTCGGCGGCGTTGCGCTGGAGCCTTCGACCGGCACGCCGTCGTCACCTTCAGTGATGCCGCCTGCGGCTTCAGCCAGCGGGCCGCGCATCACCGGTTGCGAGTTGCCGACCAGCGGCAGCGGCATCGGCTGGGTATTGCCGGCGAACTCGACGTTCGGCGCGCCACCCTTGGCGCCCTGACCCAATGGCAGTTGTGCCTGTTCGTTGGCGGGTGCGCCAGTGGTTGGCGCCTTGTTGCGACCCGGCATCAGCCAGGCGGCGGCGACCGCGACCACAACGACGGCGGATATCGCCAATACGTGTTTCTTCGGCATGTTGAACCCCATACTTGGACGCTTGACCACAGAGCGGCTGGCAATCATGACTTCGATCAGTGCATCGCGAGCGACCTGGTTGATGTTGCCAGGCCAACCCTCGGCGCTTTCGTGAATCTCAGAGATCTGATCCGCGGTGAAAAGTTCGACACCCCGGCCCGCACCTTCGAGCCGTTGGTCGAGATATTCGCGGGTCTCTTCTTCGGTGTACGGCTGCAATTCGATGACGTGGAAACGCTCTTCCTCGAGGTGCAAGGCCTCCAGTTGCGCGATCAGCGACGACTCACCGAACAGGAACACGTGCGGACGACCTTCCGGTGCCCCGGCACCCAGCGCCATCAGCGCTTCGAGGGCGGACTCGTCGAGCTGCTCGGCGTCATCCACCAGCAGATAGACTTCCTGACCGGTCAGCGCCAGTTGCACCACTTGCGCCAGAATCGCGCCGACCTCGGCCTGCGCCACGTCCAGTGCCTGCGCAACCTGACGCAGCACGCCAGCGGCATCGCCGGCGCCACGGGCCGACACCACAACGCTTTGCACCGATTGCTTGTTGGTGCTGGCTACCAGCGCCTGACGCAGCAAGGTCTTGCCGCTGCCCTGCGGGCCGGTGACCACCAGCAGCAACTGGCTGTAACGCGCCAGGTGATGCAGTTGCCCCAGCACCGGCTTGCGCTGGGCCGGGAAAAATTTGAAGCCCGGTACCCGCGGCGCGAAAGGGTCGTGACTTAACTGGAAATGGCCGAGGAACGCCTCGTCGGCATGCAAACTAGTCATCGGAATCTTATTAACCTTTAAGCTGAGCCAGAGCGCGGTAATCCGCTCCCAGCGTGGCCTGTAGAACCTCTTTCGGATAATCGGCGGTCACCACCGCTTCGCCCATCCGGCGCAGCAGCACCAGGCGCAGACGACCGTCGATCACTTTTTTATCAATTGCCATATGTTCGAGAAAATCGGTTTCGGTCATTTCTTCCGGCGGAATCACCGGCAGACCGGCACGCTGGAACAGACGAATGCCGCGATCACGCTCCTGCTCGCTGATCCAGCCCAGACGCGCGGACATTTCCAGCGCCATCACGGTGCCAGCGGCCACCGCCTCACCATGCAACCAGACACCATAGCCCATGTGGGTCTCGATGGCGTGGCCGAAGGTGTGGCCGAGGTTGAGCGTGGCGCGCACGCCGGTTTCCTTCTCATCGGCGCCGACCACGGCAGCCTTGGCTGCGCAGGAGCGCTCGATGGCGTAGGTCAGGGCCTTCTGGTCCAGCGCGCGCAGGGCGTCGACGTTGTCTTCAAGCCAGGTCAGGAACGGCTCGTCGCAGATCAGACCGTACTTGATGACTTCGGCCAGACCGGCGGACAGTTCACGCTCCGGTAGGGTTTTCAGCGATGCGGTATCGATCAGCACCACGTTCGGCTGATAGAACGCGCCGACCATGTTCTTGCCCAGCGGATGGTTGATACCGGTCTTGCCGCCCACCGACGAATCGACCTGGGACAGCAGCGTGGTAGGAATCTGGATGAAATCGACACCGCGCTGGTAGCAGGCGGCGGCAAAACCGGCCATGTCACCGATGACACCACCGCCGAGGGCGATGATCGTGGTGCGGCGGTCGTGACGGGCCGTCAGCAGGCCGTCGAAGATCAGTTGCAGGGTTTCCCAGTTCTTGAAGGCTTCGCCGTCCGGCAGCACCACCGAGATCACCGAGAACTGCGCAAGGCTTTGGGTCAGACGTTCGAGATAGAGCGGCGCAACGGTCTCGTTGGAGATGATTGCCACTTGCCGCCCGTGGATATGCGGCGCCAGCAGCTCAGGCTGATCCAACAAACCTTCGCCAATATGAATCGGGTAGCTGCGCTCGCCTAGATCGACCTTGAGTGTCTGCATGTGTCCCCACAGTGAAGATGGAAGCAGGCGTCCTGCCCTGAATTATTGGTTGTCTGCGGCCTATTGCGGGTATGACGCCGCTCGCACGCCATCCGCCACAACCTCGACGGCTGTGACAGGACGCCGAGGATAGCGCATTTCCGGCGGCGCTTTAACGGGGTGGCAGCTGCGCCAGACGGTCGAGAATGTCGAGCACCACCATGCGCGGTGGCCGTTCGTCGGTTTCCACCACCAGATCGGCGATCTCCCGATAGAGCGGATCGCGGATCTCGAGCAGGTCTCGCAGGGTTTTCGCCGGATCGGCGGTGCGCAGCAAAGGCCGATTGCGATCGCGCGACGTGCGGCCAACCTGCTGCTCGACGGAGGCGTGCAGATACACCACCCGCCCGCCCGCGTGCAGGGCCTTGCGGTTGGCATCGCGCATCACCGCGCCGCCGCCGGTCGCCAGCACCACGCCGTCGAACGCGCACAGCTCGGCGATCATCGCCTGCTCACGGTCACGAAAGCCGGGCTCGCCTTCCTTGTCGAAGATCCACGGGATATTGGCGCCCGTGCGCAGTTCAATTTCCTTGTCGGAATCTTTGAACGGCAGGCGCAGCTCTTTGGCCAGCAACCGGCCGATGGTGCTTTTGCCAGCGCCCATCGGTCCTACAAGAATCAAATTTCGCACAGAATCAACGACTCACAGCAATCGCCTGGTTATTCATGATACGCGGAGTGAGAAATACCAGCAGCTCGGATTTTTTCTCCGAAACCACATCACGCCGGAAAAGGCGGCCAAGATACGGCACATCGCCAAGAAATGGCACCTTATCTACGACCTTGCTTTGAGTATTTGAGAAAACACCGCCAATCACGATGGTCTCGCCGTCGTTCACCAGCACCTTGGCGTTGACCTCGTTCTTCTTGATCGGCGGCACATCCTGCACCTTGTTCAGGTAGTCCGGTTCGTCCTTGGTGACCTTGACCTCCATGATGATGCGGTTGTCGGGGGTGATCTGCGGCGTCACTTCCAGCGACAGCGAAGCCTCCTTGAACGACACCGACGTCGCGCCGCTGGAGCTGGCTTCCTGATACGGAATCTCGGTGCCCTTGAGGATCTTCGCCGTTTCCTTGTCGGAGGTGACGACTTTCGGCTGGGAGACGATTTCACCGTTGCCGGTCTTCTCCATGGCAGTCAGCTCAAGATCGAGCAGCACGTTGTCGGTGATGAAGGCGATGCCGATCCCGGACGTGTTACCGACCGTGCCCATGTCGACGAACGGCGAGTTGGTGCTGGTACTGCCCGGCGTGCCAATGGTGGTCGACGAGCCATTGCTGACCCCGGAGGTGTTCCAGTTGCCCTTGTTCTGGATCGAGCCGCCCCAGCGCACGCCCAGACTCTTGTCGTAATCGACGTTGGCTTCGACGATCCGCGCCTCGATCATTACCTGACGCACCGGAATATCCAGTTGCGCCACGATTCGCCGCAGTTCGTCGAGACGATCCTGGGTCTGGTAGGCAATGATGTTGTTGGTCCGTTCATCGACGGTGATCGAGCCACGCTCGTCGATTTTCGCCTCGGCACTGGTCACCGACTGGAACAGCTTGGCGATGTCCGCGGCCTTGGCGTAATTCACTTGCAGCAGCTCGCGGCGCAGCGGCGCCAGTTCGGCGATCTGTTTTTGCGACTCCAGCTCCTGGCGCTCGCGGGCCGCAATCTCGTCGGCCGGGGCCACCAGCAGCACGTTGCCGATCTTGCGTTTATCCAGGCCCTTGGTTTTCAGCACCAAGTCCAGCGCCTGATCCCACGGCACGTTCTGCAGACGCAGCGTGATCCCGCCCTGCACCGTATCGCTGGCCACCAGATTGAGGTTGGTGAAATCGGCGATCAGTTGCAGCACCGAACGCACATCGATGTCCTGGAAATTCAGCGAGAGCTTTTCGCCGCTGTAGCTGTTGCGGTCGGCGTTGCGCTTTTGCAGGTCATCGACGGTCATCGGGCGAATGCTGACGGTCAGCTTGTTGTCGGTCTGGTAGGTGGAATAGTCGAACGTACCGCTGGGTTCGACGGTGATCACCGCACGATCACCGGTCGCGGCAGCGTTGACGAACTGCACCGGGGTGGCGAAATCCTTGACGTCGAGGCGTACCCGCAGCCTGTCGGGCAACTGCGTGCGGGCAAAGCTGAGGATGATCTTGCCGTCATGCTCCTGGATGTCCGGGGCGATGGTCGGGTCCGACAGGTCGATGACTACGTTGCCCTCACCCGCCGTGCCGCGCTGGAAGTCGACGCCACGAATGGCCTTGGCGACGGGCGCATACACCTTCGCCGCAGCAACGGCTGGGCGTGGCGCGACAGCGGCTGGACGCGGCGCGGCCGGCTTGGTGCCCTGCCCGACCACGACAAACAGATTGTTGCCTTCGACCCGAAAGGTATAGGGCGTCAGTTGCGTCAGGCTGATGATCAGGCGCGTGCGGTCGTTGGCCTCGACCACTGTGGCGGTTCGCGCATTGCCGCTGCCCAGATCGCGGGTCTTGCTCGCCAATTGACTGGCGACACCCGGCAGATCCAGTGCAATCCGCGCCGGGGAATCGGTGGTATAGCCCTTGGGCTGCGGTGGTGGGCCGTCGAACGACAGCTTCAACTCGATGCGGTCACCCGGTAACGCCGCGACATCCAGCGTCTTGAGGCTGGCCGCCTGAACCATCGGTGAAAGCAGCGCTATCCATAGCGAAAAACCGAGGCTAAAGAAAATCCTGTTCATTGTTCGACTTCCACTATGAGTGCTCTTTCAAAGGAATGGTGCGCGGACGCTCCAGCCAGGCGCCTTCGCCATCGGGGACGATTTCGACCACATCGACCTGAGTGGCGCTGATGGCGACGATGCGCCCGTCGTTGCGCCCCAGGTAGTCGCCGACTTTCAACCGATGCACTGCACCCGCTCCGCGCAGCAGGGCGAAGGAGCCGGAGGCATTGGAGATCGTGCCGACCATTTCAAACTGCTCGATGTTGAAACCTTCGAGGTACTGCTTGACCCGGTTGGGGTCGGGCTTGACGTTGCGCGAGCCGCGCTGCTGACCGGCCAGATCGACGCGCACCTGACGCGAGAACGGGCTGCGCAGGTTGGCCGCACTGTAGGTAAACGTGGGATAGGAACGGAACGTCGGCGTCGGCTCGATCTTGCCCGCCGGCCGCAGACGCACTTCGTTCATGTAGGCATCGAGGTCGCTGAAGTCATCTCCACCAAAGCATCCGCCAAGACCCAGCAACAGCACCGACAGAGCGAAATAACGGATCGGGGTCATTTATTCAGCCCCTTGTCGTTATAGCGGTAGGTCTTGGCGAGGATGCTCATGCGCAGCTTCGTCCCGCCGTCCGGGTTGGCAGGCGCGAGCTCGAAATCGTGCAAGGTGACGATCCGTGGCAACCCGGCGACGCCACTGACGAAGGTCGCGAGGTCGTGGTAAGCCCCGGTCACGGTGATCTGGATCGGCAACTCGATGTAGAACGGCTGGGTGACTTCCGGCAGCAGCTTGATCTCTTCGAATTCGAGACCACTGCCCAGCCCGGTGCGGGTGATGTCTTCGAGCAATCCCGGGACTTCGGTGTCGCTGGGCAATTGGCGCAGGAGCACGCCGAAGGAGGTCTCCATCTCCTTCATCTGCTGGGTGTAGAGCTCCAGATTGGCAGCCATGTGCGCTTTACTGGCGAACTGCTCCTTCAAGGTGTCTTCTTCCTGACGCTTGGCTTCCAGCAGGTTTTCCATGTCGCTGATGAAGAAGTTATAGCCAAGCGCCAACACCAGCACCGCCAATAACGCCCCGGCGATGGTTTTCACCGCGGCCGGCCAGGAGCCGATATTGCTGGTGTCCAGATCATTGAAGTCGATGTTGCGCAGACTTTGCAGCCATTCGGACGGCTTCATTTGTCGCCCTCCGTTACAGTTGGCTGGGTCTGACGCACGGTCAGTTGAAAGATGTTGGCCTGATCCACCTGACCGGCGGTCGTCGCCTTCACCTCGTTCAAGCTGGGCGCATCGAACCAGTCGGAAGCGTCCAGATTGCGCATCAGCTCCGAGACGCGATTGTTCGACTCCGCCGCGCCGCTGATCGACAGCGTCTTGCCGAGCAGTTTCACGCTGGTGAAATACACGCCGTCCGGCAACGTGCGCGCCAGTTGGTCGAAGATCCGCCCGCTGATCTGCCGGTTGCCCTGCAAGTCCTGGATGATGCGCATGCGCTCGACCAGTTGCTGGCGCCGCGCCTTGAGCTCGCTGATCTGCTTGATCCGCTCATCGACCACGGCAATCTGTTTGCCGATGTAAGCATTGCGCGCCGCCTGCCGCTCGATGGCGGTGCTGAAAATCTGATCGGCGATGAACACTGCGCCCACCGAACCGACGAAGACCCCGATCAGGATCAGCAGAAAGCGTTTGCGCCGCTCTTCGCGGCGCTCCTCGCGCCAGGGGAGAAGGTTGATCCGCGCCATCAGTCGAAACTCCTGAGCGCGAGCCCGCAGGCAATCATCAGGGCCGGTGCGTCACTGGCCAGGGCCCCGGCGTTGACCTTGCTGCTCAAGGCCATGTCGGAAAACGGGTTGGCGACCTGGGTCGGCGTGCCCAGGCGCTGTTCGATCAGGCGATCCAGCCCCGGCACCGATGCCGTACCACCCGCCAGCAGAACATGATCCACCGCGTTGTACTGACCCGAGGCAAAGAAGAACTGCAGCGAGCGCGAGACCTGCTGCACCAGCGCCTCCCGGAACGGCTGCAACACCTCGCTGACGTAGTCATCGGGCAAGCCGCCCTGTTTTTTCGCCAGACCGGCCTGCTCGATGGTCAAGCCATAACGACGCTGGATTTCCTCGGTCAGTTGCCGCCCGCCGAACAGTTGCTCGCGGGTGTAAATGATTTTGCCGTTGTGCAGAACACTGAGGGTGGTCATGGTCGCGCCGATGTCCACCACCGCCACGGTGAGGCGCTCCTGCGATGCGGCCAGTTGCATGGCGAGCAGGCCGAACGAGCGCTCCAGTGCGTAGGCTTCGACATCGACCACTCGCGCGGTCAGCCCGGCCAGCGCCAGCGCCGCCTCGCGCACTTCGACATTTTCCTTGCGGCAGGCGGCCAGCAGCACGCTGACCCGCTCCGGGTTGCGCGGTGAAACGCCCTGAACCTCGAAATCGATGGCGACTTCGTCCAGCGGATAGGGAATGTACTGGTCGGCCTCGATCCTGAGCTGGTTTTCCAGCTCGTCGTCGGTCAGCCCGGCGTCCATCTCGATGATCTTGGTGATCACCGCGGAACCGGCCACCGCCACCGCCACGCTCTTGAGACCGGTCCGCGCCTTGACCAGCACGCGGGACAAGGCATGGCCTACGCCTTCGAGCTCGGCGATGTTCTTTTCAACCACGGCGTTGGGCGGCAGCGGCTCAACCGCGTACGCCTCGACCCGGTAGCGGTCGCCCTGACGACTCAGTTCCAAAAGCTTCACCGAAGTGGAGCTGATGTCGATCCCCAGTAACGTATTGGTCTTTTTATTGAAGAGTCCCAGCACTACCAATTCCCTATGACTTTCCGTGAGTTACGGACTCTGTAATACGCATTGCGTTCCTTCACCCCACCTTGACAGAAGCGCAAATGACGCCCCCAGCAGAAAAGTGCTTATAATGCCCAGCGTTTTTTTCCGCTTTTTACTGCCGGCCCAGGCTGTTCCGTGTGTTACCGGAGCCCTGTCGCCACATTCATTCTTTGCCCTGGATGCCCAAAAGCCTTGATTCGTCTGCTGAAATTTTTCGGTTGGTCCATCGTCGCCGTTTTCTGCGGACTGCTTTTAGGTCTCAGCGGCGCGTTTCTTTACCTTAGTCCGGGTTTGCCGTCTGTGGAGGCGCTGAGAAGCATTCAGTTGCAGATTCCTCTGCGGGTTTACAGCAGCGACAACAAGTTGATCGCAGAATTTGGCGAAATGCGCCGTACTCCGATCCGTTTCGCCGACATTCCACCCAATTTCATTAATGCGTTACTAAGTGCTGAAGACGACAATTTCGCCAATCACTATGGCGTTGATCCGAGCAGCCTGATGCGTGCGGCGACCCAACTGGTCAAAAGCGGGCACATTCAGTCCGGCGGCAGCACCATCACCATGCAGGTGGCGAAGAACTTCTTCCTGACCAGCGAACGCAGCTTCTCGCGCAAGACCACCGAGATTCTTCTGGCCCTGCAGATCGAACGACAGCTGACCAAGGACGAGATCCTCGAGCTGTACGTGAACAAGATTTATCTGGGTAACCGCGCCTATGGCATCGAGGCGGCAGCGCAGGTGTATTACGGCAAGTCGATCCGCGACGTCAGCCTGGCGCAGATGGCGATGATCGCCGGCCTGCCGAAAGCCCCGTCGCGCTTCAACCCGCTGGCCAACCCGGCGCGCAGTAAGGAACGTCGCGACTGGATCCTCGGGCGCATGTACAAGCTCGGGAAGATTTCCGAGGCCGACTACACCGCCGCGATCAACGAGCCGCTGAACGCCAGTTATCACGTACCGACGCCGGAAGTGAACGCGCCGTACATCGCCGAAATGGCCCGTGCCGAAATGGTCGGTCGCTATGGCAGCGACGCCTACACCGAAGGTTTCCGCGTCACCACCACGGTACCGAGCAATCTGCAGGAAATGGCCAACACCGCGCTGCACGAAGGCCTGATGACCTACGACCAGCGTCACGGCTACCGTGGCCCTGAATCGCGTCTGCCGGGCAAGACCCACGAAGCGTGGGCCAGCGAGCTGACCAAGCAGCGCACCATCAGCAGTCTTGAGCCGGCCATCGTCACCCAGGTCGACAAGAATGGCTTGCAGGTGCTGACCCGTACCGGCGAAGAACACGTCGCCTGGGACACCATGAAATGGGCACGGCCGTTCCTCAACACCAACAGCATGGGCGCCGCACCGCGCCAGCCGTCGGATGTGGCGCAGGTCGGCGACCTGATTCGCGTGCAGCGTCAGCCGAACAACTCGCTGAAATTCAGCCAGATCCCGCAGGCGCAAGGCGCGCTGGTGTCGCTGGATCCGCAGAACGGCGCGATTCGCTCGCTGGTCGGCGGTTTCGCCTTCGAGCAGAGCAACTACAACCGCGCCCTGCAGGCCAAGCGTCAGCCGGGTTCGAGCTTCAAGCCGTTCGTCTACAGTGCTGCACTGGACAGCGGTTATACCGCCGCGACGCTGGTCAACGATGCGCCGATCGTGTTCGTCGACGAGTACCTGGACAAGGTCTGGCGGCCGAAGAACGACACCAACACCTTCCTCGGCCCGATCCGTCTGCGCGAGGCGCTGTACAAGTCGCGTAACCTGGTGTCGATCCGCCTGTTGCAGGCGATGGGTGTGGGCAAGACCATCGACTACATCACCCGTTTCGGCTTCAACAAGCAGGACCTGCCGCCGAACCTGTCGCTGGCACTGGGCACCGCGACCCTGACCCCGATGGAGATCGCTACCGGCTGGAGCACCTTCGCCAACGGCGGCTACAAGATCACCCCGTACATCATCGACAAGATCGAAAGCCGCAACGGCGACACGCTGTTCGTCGCCAACCCGCCGACCGTGCCACAGGGTGGCTCGGCGACCGATGGCATCGCGGCGCCGACACCTCAGTCGATCACCGTCAACGCCGCGCCGGTGCCGGGTGAAGCACCGGGCGCTGCCACTGCGCCACAAACGCCGGCCGTGGCCGAGCGAATCGTCGATGGCCGCACCACCTACATCCTCAACAGCATGTTGCAGGACGTGATCAAGCTCGGCACCGGTCGCCGCGCACTGGCCATGGGTCGCAGCGACATCGCCGGCAAGACCGGTACCACCAACGAATCGAAGGATGCATGGTTCTCCGGTTACAACGCCGATTACGTGACCACCGTTTGGACCGGCTTCGACCAGCCGGAAAGCCTCGGCCGTCGCGAGTTCGGTGGCACCGTGGCGTTGCCGATCTGGATGAACTACATGTCTGCCGCGCTCAAGGACAAGCCGCCGCACGTACAGCCTGAGCCGGAAGGCATTCTCAGCCTGCGGGTGGATCCGGTCAGCGGTCGTGCGGCAACGCCGAGCACGCCTGGCGCGTACTTCGAACTGTTCAAGTCGGAAGACACGCCGCCTTCGGTGAATGAGCTGGGCAACGGTGCCGTACCGGGCAGTCCGCTGCCGGCGGATGAGCAGGCACCGATCGATCTGTTCTGATCCAGCGTCATTGAAAAGCCCCGCCTTCGAGAGAGCGGGGCTTTTTATTGTCTGTTGGTTTTGTGGTGAGACCACTGGCCTCATCGCGAGCAGGCTCACTCCTACAGGGACCAAGGTGCGGCATAGATAGAGTGAACAACTCAAACCCTGTAGGAGTGAGCCTGCTCGCGATGGCGCCATTCCAGTCGCGACAAAAATATCAGGCATAAAAAAGCCCCGACTCATGACGAGCCGGGGCTTTCGTTGAAGCGCTACAACGACTTAGCCGTTGAACACGTCATCCACACTTTTCAGCGGGTAGTTCTTCGGATACGGCAGGGTGGCCACACCGGTCTCGATCGCAGCTTTGGCCACAGCGTCGGAGATCAGGGTGATCAGGCGCTTGTCCATTGGTTTCGGAATGATGTACTCACGGCCGAATTCCAGCGGCGCACCACCGTAGGCGTCGCACACGTCCTGCGGCACTGGCAGCTTGGCCAGTTCACGCAGGGCGTTGGCCGCAGCTACTTTCATTTCTTCGTTGATGCGCTTGGCGCGAACGTCCAGGGCACCACGGAAGATGAACGGGAAGCCCAGTACGTTGTTGACCTGGTTCGGGTAGTCGGAACGACCGGTGGCCATGATCACGTCGCTGCGGGTGGCGTGTGCCAGCTCCGGGGAGATTTCCGGATCCGGGTTCGAGCAGGCGAAGACGATCGGGTTGGCCGCCATCGACAGCAGGCCTTCAGGGCTCAGCAGGTTCGGGCCGGACAGACCGACGAACACGTCAGCGCCTTGCAGAGCGTCAGCCAGGCTGCGCTTGTCGGTGGCGTGAGCGAACACGGCTTTGTACTGGTTCAGGTCGTCACGGCCGGAGTGGATCACACCGGTACGGTCAACCATGAAGATGTTTTCGATTTTTGCGCCCATGCTCACCAGCAACTTCATGCAGGAGATGGCCGCAGCGCCTGCGCCGAGGCAGACGATCTTGGCTTCCGGCAGGGTCTTGCCGGCGATTTCCAGGGCGTTGATCATGCCGGCCGCGGTCACGATTGCGGTGCCGTGCTGGTCATCGTGGAATACCGGAATGTCGCACTGCTCGATCAGAGCACGTTCGATCTCAAAGCACTCAGGTGCCTTGATGTCTTCCAGGTTGATGCCGCCGAAAGTGATGGAGATGCGTTTTACCGTGTCGATGAAGGCTTGCGGGCTTTCGGAGTCGACTTCGATGTCGAATACGTCGATACCGGCGAAGCGCTTGAACAGCACGCCTTTACCTTCCATAACCGGCTTGGAAGCCAGTGGGCCGAGGTTACCCAGCCCCAGAATCGCGGTGCCATCGGAAATGACTGCAACCAGGTTGCCCTTGCCGGTGTACTTGTAGGCCAGTTCAGGATCGCGAGCGATCTCACGCACTGGTTCAGCTACGCCGGGGCTGTAGGCCAGCGACAGGTCGCGGGCGGTAGCAGTGGCCTTGGTGAGCTCGACACTCAGCTTCCCTGGACGAGGATTGGCATGATATTCGAGAGCGGCAGTTTTCAGATCAGACATTTTGGCATTCCGCTTTTTACTGTTGGACAGACTGGTCAGCGAGGATACGCGCCTCGTAAAGTCCCCACAAGACTGAGCGGTCACCCCTGTCAAGCGCGCTGTCCTACGACTTTGGGCCAAGAGCCACGGCGCACAAGGGCTGGACTGTTCACAATCGACAGAAAAAATGTCTACAATTTTTATTCAGCGAGCGCTTTGCAGCATTGAAGGATCCGTCAGCGGAAGTAACCAGCGTGGCTGACCCGGTTTCAAACCGCCGCGTCGCGAACGATCGACGACCCAGCCGCGAGCCTCGATCTGCTTGCCTTTCAACGCCTGCAACCGGGCGCTGTCAAATTGTCCGACCAGATTGGGCGCAACGCGCAGTACAACCGAACCCTGCAACTCGATCCAGACTCCACCGCGATTGCGCTGAACTTTGCTCACACGCCCGCTGACCACGGCGAAACCCGAACGCTGGATCTGCTGCGCTTTCAGTACCGGCGACTGGCGCCAGACGCCGCGTCCAGCGGTTCGCGCGCTCCTCTCAGCAGCCTGCTGACAGGCAACAAGATCGATGTTCGGCGCCACCGCGACCTGAAAACCGAGGCCATCGGCGAGCATTTGCGCTTCAAGACTGGCGCCGCTGGCACTGTAGACATGCGCCAGGGTCCGGCCGTAATGGTCTTTGGCCTGCCTGCCGGGGAGCAACCCGACCCGCCCGCCACTGTCCGCCACCAGCGCTTCGAGGCGTTTGCGCGCCGCCACGGCGAAGGGTTCGTCACTGCGGCCCTGCTTGCCCAGCTCCGGCGTGTTGAGACCGATCATCCGCACACTGCGCCCATCGCTCAGGCGTAGCGTGTCGCCATCGACCACACGCTGGACGCTGACGCTGCTCAGGCCGGCAGGCGTGGGGCAAAATGCCTGGGCAGCGGACAGCCAAATCGCGGACACAAAAAAGGCGCCCACAAGGGACGCCTTTTTCATCAGCCTGGAGAAACCGTCGAAGTTTTCCAGAATGACCAATCTTACTTCTTGGCGCCGAAGGCACCGAAACGGTCGGCGAACTTCTGAACGCGACCACCGGTGTCCAGAGTCTTCTGCTTACCGGTGTAGAACGGGTGGCACTCGTTGCAAACGTCGATCGCCAGGGCTTTGCCGAAGGTCGAACGGGTTTCGAACTTGTTGCCGCAGCTGCAGGTTACTGCAACTTCTGGGTAATTCGGGTGGATATCAGCTTTCATGATGTCTTCCTCAGCTAGCGTGCCGCCACCCAACACTATTGTTGAATACCGCACGTAATTAGGCCGCGGATTCTACCAGACAATGTCAATCGCGCAAGCTGTCCCTGAGACCGACCGTCTGCTAGGCTCCCGGGCTTGAACGCACCCCTGTGGGAGCGAGCTTGCTCGCGAATGCGTTGTGCCAGTTGATGACTTCGTGCCTGACACACCGCGTTCGCGAGCAAGCTCGCTCCCACACTTGATCTGCGCCAAGCCTCCTTTTGTGTTGATAGAGATCCCCCCGCGTGCCCGACGCCATTCTGCGCCTCGCCCTGCCTTCGCCCCTGCGCCGCCTGTTCGATTATCGGGCGCCGGCCGGGGTATCGCGTGCCCAGTTGCAGCCGGGCATGCGCTTGCGTGTGCCGTTCGGTCGGCGGGAAATGATCGGGATCCTGGTCGAAGTCACCGACACCAGCGATGTACCGCTGGAGAAACTCAAACCGGCGCTGGCCCTGCTCGATGTCGAGCCACCGCTACCGCCCGCGCTATTCAAGCTGTGCCTGTGGACATCCCAGTATTATCAGCACAGCCTCGGCGACACCCTGAGCTGGGCGCTGCCGGTTTTGCTGCGACAGGGCGAACTGGCTGAGGCCCGTCAGGAGCGCTTCTGGTCGGTTGCGCCCGGTGCCAGCCTCGATGATCCGCGCATCGCCCGCGCCCCGCGCCAGCGTGAAGCATTGTCGACGCTGGCGCAGCACCCCCACGGCGTGGCCCATCAGTTGCTGAGCAAGCTGATGCTGAGCAAGGACAGCCTCGACCTGCTGCTGGCCAAGGGACTGGTGCAGGTGGAGATTCGCCGGCATGCGCCCGGCGTGCGCCATGAACACTGGCTGGCGCAACCGGAACTGCCGCTCAACACCGAACAACGCGCCGCTTACGAGGCGATCCGCGCCGGGTTCGACAGTTATCACGCGTTTCTGCTGGCCGGGGTCACCGGCAGCGGCAAAACCGAAGTCTATCTGCAACTGATCCGCGAAACCCTCGAAGCCGGCAAGCAGGCGCTGGTGCTGATCCCCGAGATCAACCTTGGCCCGCAGACTCTGGCGCGGTTCGAACAGCGCTTCAATGCGCGCATCGCCCTGCTGCATTCGGCGGTCAACGACCGTGAGCGCCTCGACGCCTGGCTCGCTGCCCGCGACGGCGAGGCCGACATTATTATCGGCACCCGCTCGGCGCTGTTCACCCCGATGAAGAACCCGGGACTGATCATCATCGACGAAGAACACGACGGTTCTTATAAACAACAGGAAGGCCTGCGCTACCACGCGCGGGATCTGGCGCTGGTGCGCGCGCGACAGGAAAACATCCCGATCGTGCTCGGCTCCGCCACGCCGTCGCTGGAAAGCCTGCACAACGCCTACACCGGTCGTTATGGCCTGCTACGCCTCAACGAGCGGGCCGGCGGCGCCAAACAACCACGTTTCCTGCGGCTGGACGTGAAAAGCCGTCCGCTGGACAGCGGCATTTCCGGACCGATGCAACAAGCCATCGGCCAGACCCTCGCGGCCGGCCAGCAGGTGCTGGTATTCCTCAACCGGCGCGGCTTTGCGCCGACATTGCTGTGTCACGATTGCGGCTGGATGTCGGAGTGTTCACGCTGCGACGCGCGGATGACCGTGCACCAGCGCTACGGTGAGCTGCGCTGTCATCACTGCGGCAACGTCGAACGCACGCCGCGCCAGTGCCCCAAGTGCAACAAGGTCGATCTGCGCCCGGTGGGCGCCGGCACCGAACGCGCCGAGGAACGGCTGGCGATTCTGTTCCCGGACTACCCGGTGCTGCGCGTCGACCGCGATAGCACCTCGCGCAAGGACGCGATGAATCAATTATTCGCGACGATTCAGAAGGGTCAGCCGTGCATTCTGGTCGGCACGCAGATGTTGGCCAAGGGGCACCACTTCCCCCGGGTCACGCTGGTGTCGATTCTGGATGCCGACGGCGGGCTGTTCTCCGGCGACTTTCGCGCCAGCGAGCGCATGGCGCAGTTGATCGTGCAGGTGGCCGGGCGCGCCGGCCGGGCCGAGGAGCCGGGCAAGGTAATCATCCAGACCCACCTGGCCGACCATCCTTTACTGGTGCAACTGACCGAGCAGGGTTACTTCGCCTTTGCCGAGCAGGCCTTGAGTGAGCGCCGCGCGGCGGGGCTGCCGCCGTTTTCACACCTGGCGCTGTTACGCGCCGAAGCGCACAAACCGGGGCAGGCGGAAGGTTTTCTCGATGAGGCATGCAGCGCCGCCGAGCGTTTGCTGGCTGAACAGAATCCAGGCGGGATCGAATTGCTCGGACCGGTGCCGGCACCGATGGAGCGCCGTGCGGGGCGCTATCGTGCACAGCTGTTGGTGCAAGCGGCGGCGCGGGCACCCTTGCATCGACTGCTCGCCAGCTGGTTGCTGGAGCTGGAACAGATGCCGAGCGGGCGCGCGGTGCGCTGGTCGCTGGATGTCGATCCGGTGGATTTGTATTGACGCTGACCTGTGGCGAGGGAGCTTGCTCCCGCTGGGGCGCGAAGCGGCCCCAAAACGGTAATGCCAGCCAAACCGATCCAGCCGGTTTTACGACTGCTGCGCAGCCGAGCGGGAGCAAGCTCCCTCGCCACAGGGTAATTTGTCACCACATATCCACATCCTGCCTGCTAAGGTTGGCAAGCCCGTCTTCGCAACGGATAATGCCCAGTTTTTCCACCCGCGCATCGATGCGCCGCCGCGCTTGCGGTCGAAAGAGAAGACCATGAAAGACACCATTCGCCAGCTGATCCAACAAGCCCTCACCCAACTCGTCAACGAAGGTGTGTTGCCTGAAGGCCTGTCGCCGGCGATTCAGGTGGAGAACGCCCGCGACAAAACCCACGGCGACTTCGCCAGCAACATCGCCATGATGCTGGCCAAGCCTGCGGGCATGAAGCCGCGCGATCTGGCGGAGAAAATCATTGCCGCGCTGCCGGCCGACGAGAACGTCACCAAGGCCGAAATCGCCGGCCCGGGTTTCATCAATTTCTTCCAGAACACCCAGGCCCTGGCCTCGCGCCTCGACGCCGCTCTGGCCGACGCCCACGTTGGCGTGCGCAAGGCCGGCCCGGCGCAGCGCACCGTGGTCGACCTGTCCGCACCGAACCTGGCCAAAGAAATGCACGTCGGCCACTTGCGCTCGACCATCATCGGCGACGGCGTGGCCCGTGTTCTCGAGTTCCTCGGCGACGAAGTGATCCGTCAGAACCACGTGGGCGACTGGGGCACCCAGTTCGGCATGCTGATGGCGTATCTGCAGGAAAACCCGATCACCAGCGACGAGCTGTCCGATCTGGAAAACTTCTACCGCGCCGCCAAGCAGCGTTTCGACGAATCCGAAGAGTTCGCCGACCGCGCCCGTGGCCTGGTGGTCAAGCTGCAGGCCGGCGATGCCGAATGCCTGGCGCTGTGGACACGATTCAAGGACATCTCGCTGTCGCACTGCCAGAAGATCTACGAACTGCTCAACGTCAAACTGACCATGGCCGACGTGATGGGCGAAAGCTCCTACAACGACGACCTGATCAACGTGGTCAACGACCTGAAAGCCGCCGGCATGCTGGTCGAGAGCAACGGCGCCCAGTGCGTGTTCCTCGACGAGTTCAAGAACGCCGACGGCGATCCGCTGCCAGTGATCATCGTCAAGGCTGACGGCGGTTACCTGTACGCCACCACTGACCTGGCGGCCGTGCGCTACCGCAGTGGCAAGCTGAAGGCTGACCGCGCGCTGTACTTCGTCGACCAGCGTCAGGCCCTGCACTTCCAGCAAGTGTTTGCCGTGGCGCGCAAGGCCGGTTTTGTGACCCATCCGATGGAAATGGAGCACATGGGCTTCGGCACCATGAACGGCGCCGATGGCCGTCCGTTCAAGACCCGTGACGGCGGCACCGTGAAGCTGATCGACCTGCTGACCGAAGCCCGGGAACGCGCCTACAACCTGGTCAAAGAGAAGAACCCGGAACTTGCCGAAGACGAACTGCGCAACATCGCCAAGGTTGTCGGCATCGGTGCGGTGAAATACGCCGACCTGTCCAAGCACCGCACCAGCGACTACAGCTTCAACTTCGACCTGATGCTGAACTTCGAAGGCAACACCGCGCCGTACCTGCTGTACGCCTACACCCGTGTGGCCGGGGTGTTCCGCAAACTGGGCAAGGACTTCAGTGAAGTCGAGGGCCAGATCGTCCTCGAAGCGGCGCACGAGCAGGAGCTGGCGGCGAAACTGGCGCAGTTCGGCGAAGTGCTGAACAGCGTTGCGGAAAAAGGCACGCCGCACATTCTCTGCACTTATCTGTATGACGTCGCCGGTCTGTTCTCCAGCTTCTACGAGAACTGCCCGATCCTCGCCGCCGAAACGCCGGTCCAGATGCAGAGCCGTCTGCGTCTGGCCGCGCTGACCGGTCGTACTCTCAAGCAAGGCCTGGAACTGTTGGGCCTGGAAACTCTGGAGCGCATGTAAGTTGGCTGCCAAGAAAAAACCTGCACCCAAGCGTGGCGCCAGCCGTTACCAAGCTCCTGCAAAGCAACCGATCCCGGGCTGGCTGTGGATGGCCATCGGCCTGACGGTCGGCGCGTTCATCGTGTTCCTGATGAAACTGGAGCCGGGCAAGGGCAGCGACACGGTCAAGCGCGAGAAAGTCGAGCAGGCGCAGCAGCAGAAAGCGTCGAAGATCGCCGAGGCCAACAAGACCCCGCCGAGCCCGACGCAACCGGTGAAGCCGAAGTACGACTTCTACACCCTGCTGCCGGAATCGGAAGTGATCGTGCCGCCGGATGCCGTGCCGGAGAAAACCCTGCCGACGCCGCAAGTGCCGACCACACCGGTGACCCCCGCGGAAGCAGCGAAGATCGACACCGCACGGGCGCAGGCTGCGTTGTCGGGCATCACCCCGCCGCCAGCGCCGCCGGTGGCGAAAGCGGCGCCGGTGACCAAGTTCTTCCTCCAGGCCGGTTCGTTCCGCAAAGAGGCGGACGCGGACAAGGTGCGGGCGCAGATCATTCTGCTCGGCCAGGCTGTGGCGGTTGAATCCGGTACGGTGAAGGATGAAACCTGGTATCGCGTACTGGTTGGCCCGTTCAGCAACCGCGAACAGCTGACCACCGCACAGAAACAATTGGCCGGCAGCGGCTTCAGCAATCTGCTGTTACAACAACGCCAGAGCCGATGACCTGACGCCGAACGTAAATCGTTCGGCGGACTTTGTGGCGAGGGAGCTTGCTCCCGCTGGGGTGCGAAGCGCCCCCAAACCCTGTGAATCCAGTGCATCAGACAGACCGGGATTGCAGGTTTTACGACTGCTGCGCAGCCGAGCGGGACGGTGCGAGGATTCGACAAGCTCCCTCGCCACAGAGGTTTGCACCACCCCTTCATCACCATTCGTCTCCCATTACCCTCCCCGGTTGAAATCCTCTCCAGCACCCCCATATGAATGGGCATAAGGCATTTTCGCCCCGCTGCGTGGAGACTCTTCCCTTGACCACCATCGTTTCAGTCCGCCGCCACGGCAAAGTCGTCATGGGCGGCGACGGCCAGGTTTCTCTCGGCAACACCGTGATGAAAGGCAACGCCAAAAAGGTGCGTCGCCTGTACCACGGCCAGGTCATCGCCGGTTTCGCCGGTGCCACCGCCGACGCCTTCACCCTGTTCGAACGTTTCGAAGGCCAGCTCGAGAAACATCAGGGCCACCTGATCCGCGCCGCTGTCGAACTCGCCAAAGAATGGCGCACCGACCGTTCCCTGAGCCGCCTCGAAGCCATGCTCGCGGTTGCCAACAAGGACGCCTCGCTGATCATCACCGGCAACGGTGACGTGGTCGAACCTGAAGACGGCCTGATCGCCATGGGTTCCGGCGGCGCCTACGCGCAAGCTGCGGCCAGCGCGCTGCTGAAAAAGACCGACCTGTCGGCTCGCGAGATCGTCGAGACCGCCCTCGGTATCGCCGGCGACATCTGTGTATTCACCAACCACACCCAGACCATTGAGGAGCAGGATCTCGCTGAATAAGCCTGACGCGGCCTAAGTGCCACGGCTTGTTTCTGCTTGAGGACCGTCAATTACTATGTCCATGACTCCCCGCGAAATCGTCCACGAACTCAACCGCCATATCATCGGCCAGGACGATGCCAAGCGCGCCGTCGCGATTGCCCTGCGCAACCGCTGGCGCCGCATGCAGCTGCCTGAAGAGCTGCGCGTTGAAGTGACTCCGAAAAACATTCTGATGATCGGCCCGACCGGTGTCGGTAAAACCGAAATCGCCCGTCGTCTGGCGAAACTGGCCAACGCGCCGTTCATCAAGGTCGAAGCGACCAAATTCACCGAAGTCGGCTACGTTGGCCGTGACGTCGAATCGATCATCCGTGATCTGGCCGACGCTGCGATCAAGATGCTCCGCGAGCAGGAAATGACCCGCGTACGTCACCGTGCCGAAGACGCTGCCGAGGATCGTATCCTCGACGCACTGCTGCCACCGGCACGCATGGGCTTCAGCAATGAAGAAGCGCCGAGCAGCGACTCCAACACCCGTCAGCTGTTCCGCAAGCGCTTGCGCGAAGGGCAACTGGACGACAAGGAAATCGAGATCGAAGTCGCCGAAGTGGCCGGCATCGAAATCGCCACGCCACCTGGCATGGAAGAAATGACCAGCCAGTTGCAGAACCTGTTCGCCAACATGGGCAAGGGCAAGAAGAAAGCGCGCAAGCTCAAGGTCAAGGAAGCGCTGAAACTGGTGCGCGACGAAGAGGCCGGGCGTCTGGTCAACGAAGAAGAGTTGAAGGCCAAGGCGCTGGAAGCGGTCGAGCAGCACGGCATCGTGTTCATCGACGAAATCGACAAGGTCGCCAAGCGCGGCAATGTCGGCGGCGCCGACGTGTCCCGTGAAGGCGTACAGCGCGATTTGCTGCCGCTGATCGAGGGCTGCACCGTCAACACCAAGCTGGGCATGGTCAAGACCGACCACATCCTGTTCATCGCTTCCGGTGCGTTCCACCTGAGCAAGCCGAGCGATCTGGTGCCTGAGCTGCAGGGTCGTCTGCCGATCCGCGTCGAACTCAAGGCGCTGAGCCCGGAAGACTTCGAACGCATCCTCAGCGAACCGCACGCCTCGCTCACCGAGCAATACTGCGCACTGCTGAAAACCGAAGGCCTGAACATCCAGTTCCAGCCGGAAGGCATCAAGCGTCTGGCGGAGATCGCCTGGCAGGTCAACGAGAAGACAGAGAACATCGGTGCCCGTCGTCTGCACACGCTGCTTGAGCGTCTGCTGGAAGAGGTGTCGTTCAGTGCCGGCGACCTGGCCAGCGCGCATGACGACAAGCCGATCCTGATCGACGCTGCGTACGTCAACAGCCACCTGGGCGAATTGGCGCAGAACGAAGACTTGTCCCGTTATATCCTGTAGGTCACCTTCTGTGTGAGCGGGCTTTTGTGGTGAGGGGATTTATCCCCGATGGGGCGCGAAGCCGCCCTTATCCCGTTGAGTGCGGTATCTCAGACACACCGCATCAACGGGTTTGCGGCTGCTGCGCAGCCGATCGGGGATAAATCCCCTCGCCACAAAGTTCGCTGACACAGGGCCTCTTTTCAGACGGATGACTGGCCCCATGACCAACATGATCCCCACCGACATCAAACTGCACAAAGCCTCGAAAACCCTGACGCTCAAATACGCGTCCGGCGAGGAGTACACCCTGCCCGCCGAATTTCTGCGCGTGCATTCCCCCTCCGCCGAGGTCCAGGGCCACGGCAAACCGATCCTGCAATTCGGCAAACTCAATGTCGGCCTCAGCGACCTGGAACCGGCCGGTCACTACGCACTGAAACTGACCTTCGACGACGGTCACGACAGCGGCCTGTTCACCTGGGAATACCTCTACGAGCTGGGGCGACGTCATGACGCACTCTGGGCCGATTATCTCGCTGAGCTCAAAGCCGCCGGGAAAACTCGCGATCCGGACCAGTCGATCGTCAAGCTGATGCTCTAGTCCGAGACTCTTGCTCTTTAGAGGGCATTTTCTAAATTCATCTGTTTGAATGCTGCGCCAAGTGGTCGAGGATCGGCCGCTTGCGAAAAAAATTAAACTCGGGTAACCAATGGAGCTGGCAAGTTCCCTGCAGTGCTCTACGACTGTAAAGCAGCTATGCAGAATTAACGGTCACCCGAGCAGTAGTACCTGGCATTCGCTGTGGAACTGCACAGCACAACACCGGGTACTCGTCTCAGGACAATGGAGCGTCGTAGATGAGTAACAAGAATAACGATGACCTGAAGTACCAAGCCTCGGAAAACACCCTGGGGCTTAATCCCGTCGTTGGGCTGCGCGGAAAGGATCTGCTGGCCTCTGCTCGAATGGTGCTGACCCAGGCCATCAAACAACCGATCCATAGCGTCAAGCACGTGACCCATTTCGGTCTTGAACTGAAGAACGTGCTGTTCGGCAAATCCGAACTGCAACCGGCCAGCGATGATCGTCGCTTCGTTGATCCGGCGTGGAGTCAGAACCCGCTCTACAAACGTTATCTGCAAACTTACTTGGCGTGGCGCAAGGAGCTCCATTCCTGGATCGACGATAGCAGCCTGTCACCCAAAGACATCGCTCGCGGCCACTTCGTGATCAACCTGATGACCGAAGCCATGGCCCCGACCAACACCGCCGCCAACCCGGCAGCGGTCAAACGCTTCTTCGAGACCGGCGGCAAAAGCCTGCTCGACGGCCTCTCGCATCTGGCCAAGGATCTTGTGCACAACGGCGGCATGCCGAGCCAGGTCAACATGGGCGCGTTCGAGGTCGGCAAGAGCCTGGGCGTGACCGAAGGCGCGGTGGTGTTTCGCAACGACGTGCTGGAGCTGATCCAGTACAAGCCGATCACCGAGCAGGTGCACGAGCGCCCGCTGCTCGTGGTGCCGCCACAGATCAACAAGTTCTATGTGTTCGACCTGAGCCCGGACAAGAGTCTGGCGCGCTTCTGCCTGCGCAACAACGTGCAGACCTTCATCGTCAGCTGGCGCAACCCGACCAAGGCCCAGCGCGAGTGGGGCCTGTCAACCTACATCGATGCGCTGAAAGAAGCAGTCGACGTGGTCACCGCCATCACCGGCAGCAAAGACGTGAACATGCTCGGCGCCTGCTCCGGCGGCATCACCTGTACCGCCCTGCTCGGCCACTACGCCGCCCTCGGCCAGAACAAGGTCAACGCGCTGACCCTGCTGGTCAGCGTGCTCGACACCACCCTGGACAGCGACGTCGCCCTGTTTGTCGACGAGCAGACCCTCGAGACCGCCAAGCGCCACTCGTACCAGGCCGGCGTGCTCGAAGGCAAAGACATGGCCAAGGTCTTCGCGTGGATGCGCCCCAACGATCTGATCTGGAACTACTGGGTCAACAACTACCTGCTCGGCAACGAGCCGCCGGTGTTCGACATCCTGTTCTGGAACAACGACACCACCCGGCTGCCGGCGGCGTTCCACGGCGACCTGATCGAGATGTTCAAAAACAATCCACTGATCCGCCCCAATGCACTGGAAGTGTGCGGCACGCCGATCGACCTCAAGCAGGTCACCGCCGACATCTTCTCGCTGGCCGGCACCAACGACCACATTACCCCGTGGAAGTCCTGCTACAAGTCAGCGCAGCTGTTTGGCGGCAAGGTCGAGTTCGTGCTGTCGAGCAGCGGGCACATCCAGAGCATCCTGAACCCGCCGGGCAACCCGAAATCGCGCTACATGACCAGCGAAGGCATGGCCGCCAATGCCGACGACTGGCAGGAGAATTCGACCAAGCACACCGATTCCTGGTGGCTGTACTGGCAGGCGTGGCAGGCCGAGCGCTCGGGCAATCTGAAAAAGGCACCACTGAAACTGGGCAACAAGGCGTACCCGGCAGGCGAGGCCTCGCCGGGCACTTATGTTCATGAGCGGTAACTGACACACCTCGGCTCCCCGAACTGTGGGGTGAAACTGTGGTGAGGGGATTTATCCCCGATGGGCTGCGAAGCGGCCCCAAAACCATCTGACGCGGTAGTTCTGAAAAACCGTGCGTAATGATTTTGCGACTGCTGCGCAGCCGATCGGGGATAAATCCCCTCACCACAAGGCTCACTCCTGCAGGGGAGCGGGGATGAATTAATTCACAGGGCCTGAAGCATGCCGCAACCGTTCATTTTCCGTACCGTCGATCTGGATGGGCAGACCCTCCGCACCGCGGTACGCCCCGGCAAGCCTCATTTGACACCCTTGCTGATTTTCAATGGCATCGGCGCCAACCTGGAGCTGGTGTTTCCGTTTGTCGCGGCGCTGGACCCGGATCTGGAAGTGATCGCCTTCGACGTGCCCGGTGTCGGCGGCTCGTCGACGCCGAGCCGGCCGTATCGCTTTCCCGGGCTGGCGAAGCTGACGGCGCGGATGCTCGACTACCTCGACTACGGTCAGGTCAATGTGATCGGCGTGTCGTGGGGCGGCGCGCTGGCGCAGCAGTTTGCCCATGACTACCCCGAGCGCTGCAAGAAACTGGTGCTGGCAGCGACGGCGGCCGGGGCTTTCATGGTGCCGGGAAAACCGAAAGTGCTGTGGATGATGGCCAGTCCCCGGCGCTACATCCAGCCATCGCACGTGATCCGCATTGCGCCGCTGATCTACGGCGGCTCGTTCCGCCGCGACCCGACGCTGGCTGCCAGCCATGCGGCGAAAGTGCGTTCGGCGGGCAAGCTCGGTTACTACTGGCAACTGTTCGCCGGCCTGGGCTGGACCAGCATTCACTGGCTGCACAAGATCCATCAGCCGACCCTGGTGCTGGCCGGCGACGACGATCCGCTGATCCCGCTGATCAACATGCGCATGCTTGCCTGGCGGATTCCCAATGCCCAGCTGCACATCATCGACGACGGTCATTTGTTCCTGATCACCCGCGCCGAAGCCGTGGCGCCGATCATCATGAAATTCCTTGAGGAGGAACGGCAGCGCGCCGTCATGCACCCGCATCCGACGCCGCTGGGCGGATAAATCACGGCGGCAGGCTTTATGCAGGGTTTTGAACAACGTGCGTGGCAGGACGCCGCGCAGGCAGCAACCCGTAACAGCGACTATGGTGTTCTGGTTCGGTGAGTTTGTTTTTGACCTGAAGACGAAGGAGTGTTGAGTCATGCGCGACAAACCTGCGACGGGCGTAGTGCCCAGCCCCGCCGTGTTCATCAATGCACAAAGTGCAATGACCGGCCTGCGTGGGCGGGACCTGCTCTCGACCTTGCGCAGCGTCGCCGCCCACGGTCTGCGCAACCCGATTCACAGCGCGAAACACGCCTTGAAACTCGGTGGCCAGCTCGGTCGCGTGCTGCTCGGTGAAACCCTGCACCCGACCAACCCGCAGGACGCGCGGTTCGCCGACCCGGCGTGGAGCCTCAATCCGTTCTACCGGCGCAGCCTGCAGGCGTATCTGGCCTGGCAGAAACAGGTCAAGAGCTGGATCGATGAAAGCAGCATGAGCGAGGACGACCGCGCCCGCGCGCATTTCGCGTTCACTTTGCTCAACGATGCCGTGGCGCCCTCCAATACCTTGCTCAATCCGCTGGCGGTGAAGGAACTGTTCAACTCCGGCGGCCAGAGTCTGGTGCGCGGTTTGAGCCACCTGTTCGATGATCTGCTGCACAACGATGGCCTGCCGCGTCAGGTCACCAAGCAGGCTTTCGAAGTCGGCAAGACCGTCGCCACCACCACCGGCGCCGTGGTGTTTCGCAACGAGATGCTCGAGCTGATCCAGTACAAGCCGATGAGCGAAAAGCAGTACGCCAAGCCGCTTTTGGTGGTGCCGCCGCAAATCAACAAGTACTACATTTTCGATCTCAGCCCGCACAACAGCTTCGTCCAGTACGCGCTGAAAAACGGCCTGCAGACCTTCATGATCAGTTGGCGCAACCCGGACGTGCGTCACCGCGAATGGGGCCTGTCGACCTACGTCGAGGCGGTGGAAGAAGCGATGAACATCTGCCGGGCGATCACCGGCGCGCGCGAGGTCAACTTGATGGGCGCCTGCGCCGGCGGCCTGACCATCGCCGCGCTACAGGGTCATCTGCAGGCCAAGCGGCAACTGCGACGGATCTCCAGTGCGACCTATCTGGTCAGCCTGCTCGACAGCGAGATCGAGACCCCGACCACGCTGTTCGCCGACGAACAGACCATCGAAGCGGCCAAACGCCGCTCCTACCAGCGAGGCGTGCTCGACGGTCGCGACATGGCCAAGGTGTTCGCCTGGATGCGGCCCAACGATTTGATCTGGAGCTATTTCGTCAACAACTACCTGCTCGGCAAAGAGCCGCCGGCCTTCGACATCCTCTACTGGAACAACGACAACACCCGCCTGCCCGCCGCCTTCCACGGCGACCTGCTGGACTTCTTCAAGCACAACCCGCTGACCCACCCGGGCGGGCTGGAAGTCTGCGGCACGCCGATCGATCTGCAGAAAGTCACCGTCGACAGCTTCAGCGTGGCTGGCATGAACGACCACATCACGCCGTGGGACGCGGTGTACCGCTCGACCCTGCTGCTCGGTGGCGAGCGGCGCTTTGTACTGTCCAACAGCGGGCACGTGCAGAGCATCCTCAACCCGCCGAGCAACCCGAAAGCCAATTACGTCGAGAACGGCAAGCTCAGCAGCGATCCACGCGCCTGGTACTACGACGCCAAACGCGTCGACGGCAGTTGGTGGCCGCAGTGGCTGGAGTGGATTCAGCAACGCTCCGGCACACAGCACGAGACCACGTTTACCCTCGGCAATCCGAACTATCCACCGATGGAGGCAGCACCCGGCACCTACGTGCATGTGCGCTGACGCTTAACCGAACTTTTCTAAGAAGACTGGATGAAAACCCGCGACCGGATTCTCGAATGTGCCCTGCAACTGTTCAACGAAAAGGGTGAGCCCAACGTCTCCACCATGGAGGTTGCCAACGAAATGGGGATCAGCCCCGGCAACCTCTACTACCACTTTCACGGCAAGGAGCCGTTGATTCTCGGCCTGTTCGAACGCTTTCAGAATGAGCTGGCGCCGCTGCTCGACCCGCCATCGGATGTCGAGTTGGCGCCGGAGGATTACTGGCTGTTCCTGCACCTGATCGTTGAGCGCCTGGCGCAGTACCGCTTTCTGTTCCAGGACCTGTCGAACCTCGCCGGGCGCCTGCCGAAGCTGGCCAAGGGCATTCGCAACCTGCTCAATGCGCTCAAGCGTACGCTGGCGTCATTGCTGGCGCGGTTGAAGGCAGCAGGGCAGTTGGTCAGTGATACCCAGGCGTTGGGCCAACTGGTGGAGCAGATCACCATGACTCTGTTGTTTTCGCTGGACTATCAACGGATTCTCGATCGCGAGGGCGAGGTCAAACTGGTGGTGTACCAGATCATGATGCTGGTGGCGCCGCATCTGCTGCCGCCGGTGAAGGTGGCGACGGAGCGGATGGCCCTGCAATACCTCGAAGATCACGAGTGACCCAGAATCAAAAGATCGTCCGAAGGCTCGGGCCGCGATCGGACGATCTTTTGATCTTCAAACAAAAACGCCCGACCTTCACAGGCCGGGCGTTTTGTTTTGCCCTGAAAAATCAGGACTGACTGGTTGGCGTCGACGGGGTCGATGCGGCAGTCGGGGTAGCTACCGGAGTCGGTGCAGCGGCGGAATTCGACGCGCTGGCCGGGATTGCCGGGGTAGCAGGCTTGGCTGCCGGAGCTGCCGGTTTTGGCGCAGCGGCTTTCGGCGCGGCCGGTTTTTTCACTGCCGGTTTTTTCGCCGCAGTCGGTTTGGCCGCAGGCTTGGCGGCAGCGGTTTTCGCTGCTGGCTTGGCTGCTGGCTTGGCTGCTGGCTTCGCCGCCGTTTTAGCGGCAGGCTTCGCAGCGGCCTTGGCGGCTGCAACCGGCTTGGCCGCTGCTTTCGCAGCAGGTTTGGCGGCAGCCGTTTTCGCTACGGATTTAACGGCTGCTTTAGCCTTCGCCACCGGTTTGGCAGCCGCTTTGGCCAATGGCTTGGCCGCTGTTTTGGCTGCCGGTTTTGCCGCTGCAGTTTTAGCGGCTGGTTTGGCCGCAGCGGTTTTCGCCGCTACCGGACGTGCCTTCTCGCCAGTGAGTTTCTCGATCTGCTTGGTCAGAGTCTCGACCTTGCTGTGCAGCGCTTTGACTTCGTTGCGGCTAGGCACACCGAGGCGCGAAATCGCGCTGTTCAGGCGCTTGTCGAAAGCCCCTTCCAGCTCGTCCCACTTGCCCAGTGCGCGATCTTTCACGCCGCTGATGCGCGACTTGGCCGAAGAAGCGGAGTCCTTGGCGGCATCGACTTTTTTGCCGACTGCAGACTTGGTGAGCTTCTCGGCTTTCTCGCCGTCTTTGACCAATGTATCGAAGAGCTTGCTGCCGTCAGTGTCGATCTTCGAGTACACGCCTAAACCAGCCAGCCAGATTTTGCGGGAGTAGTCTTCGACTTTCCCAATCCACGAGCTGCCTTCTTTATCGGTGTTCTTTTTACCAGCCATCCCGTTCTCCTTAAGATTTACGCGCGACGCGTTCGAGCAATGCCGTCAGCTCATCGAGCTTAGCAGAGAGTGTCTCAACGTCATGTTTAGACGGAATGCCGATACGATTCAAGGCGCTTGCTACACGGGAGTCGAACGCCTTCTCGACCTTGTCGAGCTGAACTTCGACGCGACCTTTGAACGAGCTGACTTCATCCTTGGCTTCGTCGATCTCGGCGTTGGCGGCTTCGAGTTTTTCGGTGACGGCTTTTTTGCCTTGCTTTTCAACAGTTTGACCAGCCTTGATCAACTCTTGAAAGTAGTCGCTACCTTCCTGGCCGACCTTGGTGTAGGCACCCAGGCCTGCCAGCCAGATCTTGCGGGCATAGGATTTGACGTCGCTCAGAGCAGAAGTCGAAGCGTCGATTTTTTTCTTCAGAATGACTTTGGCCATGGTGCACCTCACGCGCAGAAGGTTTGAGGAACTGCCCGCAAAAGTGTCGGGCTCAGGCACAAAGTAGGGAGAAAAATTAGAAACGGCACCCTAACAACTGACATAAAAGCCCGGGAGCACCACAAAACAAATGTAGGAGTGAGCCTGCTCGCGATAGCGTCGTGTCATTCAAAGAATTATTGGCTGACACGACGCTATCGCGAGCAGGCTCACTCCTACAGGAGATCTTGTTTCAGACAGAAATCAGACCAGCGCTTTGTCCAGCGCCTTCTCGATCTCGGCTTTGATCATGCCGCTCATGGCCGACATCATGATGCCCAGCTCCACATCGACACGAATCGAATCGTCAGCCACATGCACCGCGCCTTTCACGCCCGAGCGTTTGAGGTTCAGGGTGTCACCCGACCACTGCGGCTCCAGGCCATATTGATCGGAGAGTTTCTGCGCCAGCTTGTCGGCCTTCTCGCGGGCGGCTTCCTTGCCCAGGCTATGGGCACGCTCAACACTGATTTTGGCCATCGAATGACTCCTGCTTGATGAATAGGTGACGGTAAATCTTGACCGCGTCTGCGGCAAATCGTCCCGAAGGTTGCCCATCTTACCTTTAGCCATTCCAAGACAAAGCATGGCTTGGGGATTAGAATGTCGCGCATTCTCTTTTGGTGACAGCGATATGACTGATCAGCGCAAAGGCAGCGATGCCGAACCCACCACACACTTCGGCTTCAAAAACGTTCCGGAAAGCCAGAAAGCGGAAAAAGTCGCTGAGGTATTCCACTCCGTAGCCGCCAAGTACGACCTGATGAACGACCTTCTGTCGGGCGGCATGCACCGTCTGTGGAAGCGTTTCGCGATCGAACTGTCCGGTGTGCGTGCAGGCAACCGCGTGCTCGATATCGCCGGCGGCACTGGCGACCTGACCAAAAAGTTCTCGCATCTGGTCGGCCCGACCGGTCAGGTGGTACTGGCCGACATCAACGAATCGATGCTCAAGGTCGGGCGTGACCGCCTGCTGGACCTGGGTGTGTCGGGCAACGTCGAATTCGTTCAGGCGGACGCGGAAAAACTGCCGTTCCCGGACAATCACTTCGACTGCGTGACCATCGCTTTCGGCCTGCGCAACGTGACGCACAAGGAAGACGCCCTGCGCTCGATGCTGCGCGTGCTCAAGCCCGGCGGCCGCCTGCTGGTGCTGGAGTTCTCCAAGCCGACCAACGCACTGATGTCGAAAGCCTACGACGCTTACTCGTTCGCTTTCATGCCGCTGATGGGCAAGCTGATCACCAACGATTCGGAAAGCTATCGCTACCTGGCCGAATCGATCCGCATGCACCCGAATCAGGAAACCCTGAAGTCGATGATGGTCGACGCCGGTTTCGACCGCGTGACCTATCACAACATGACCGCAGGCATCGTCGCCCTGCACCGCGGCATCAAGCCCTGATGTTGCTCACCGGGCTGCTCGCCAGCGTCGAACTCGGCCTCAACCGGGTGCTGCGTCTCGACAGCACGGCGCTGCCGCGGCTGGCGCATCTGACCGGCAAGGTGATTGCCGTCGACTGCCGCAGCCCGGCGCTGCAACTGTTCATCCTGCCCAGCGATGAAGGCCTGATGCTCGCCTCGCACTGGGAAACCGGCGTCGACTGCACCCTGCGCGCCCCGGCGTCGAGCCTGGTGAAACTGGCCGTGAGCAAAGACAAGACCGCGGTGCTGCACGCCCCGGAAGTCGAGCTCGACGGTGACAGCGGCGTGCTGCTGGAACTGGCCGGGGTGCTGCAGGACCTCGAGCTGGACTGGGAGTACGAACTCTCACGCTGGCTCGGCCCGGTCGCCACGCAACTGATTGGCGGTCATCTGCGCAGCCGCGCACGCTGGTATCAACAAGGATTTGCCAGCCTCAACCAGAACCTCGCCGAATACCTCGCTGAAGAATCGCGCACCCTGGTCGGGCAGCGCGAAGCCGAAGCGCGGTTCAGCGAACTGGACCGGATCAAAGTTGATCTGGAACGTCTCGAGGCGCGCTTCGAGCGCCTTTCCCGATCCCTCGACCCAAGCGATAACGCATGAAGCTGCTTGCCGTCCGCCGTCTGTTGCGCATCCAGCGCGTCGTGATCCGCTACCGCCTCGATGACCTGCTGTTCGATCTGCCGCTGCCCTGGTTTCTCCTGGCGCTGCGCTACGTGCTGCCGTGGCGCTGGTTGCCGCGCAAGCCGCTGGAGCTGAGCCGAGGCGCGCGCCTGCGTCTGGCGCTGCAGGATCTGGGGCCGATCTTCATCAAGTTCGGGCAGATTCTCTCGACCCGTCGCGACCTGCTGCCGGAAGACATCGCCGATGAGCTGATGCTGCTGCAGGACCGTGTGCCGCCGTTCGATTCGCAGCTGTCGATCAAGCTGATCGAGGAGCAACTGGGCAAGAAGATCAGCGAAGTGTTCAGTCGCTTTGACGTCGAACCGCTGGCCTCGGCCTCGGTGGCGCAGGTGCATGCCGCACAACTGAAGACCGGCGAAGAAGTGGTAGTCAAGGTGATCCGCCCGGGCCTGAAACCGGTGATTGCCCAGGATCTGGCGTGGCTGTTCATCCTCGCCCGCGCCGCGGAGAAAGTCTCCGCCGACGCCCGCCTGCTGCACCCGGTGGACGTGGTGCAGGACTACGAAAAAACCATCTACGACGAACTCGATCTGCTGCGCGAGGCGGCCAACGCCAGCCAGTTGAAGCGCAACTTCGAAGGCTCGCCGCTGCTCTACGTGCCGCAAGTCTATTGGGACTGGTGCCGGCCGAAAGTGCTGGTGATGGAGCGCATCTACGGGATTCAGGTGACCGATCTGGCGACCCTCGCCGACCAGCGCACCGACATGAAAATGCTCGCCGAGCGCGGCGTAGAGATCTTCTTCACCCAGGTGTTCCGCGACAGTTTCTTCCACGCCGACATGCACCCGGGCAATATCTTCGTCAGCACCGTCAATCCGTGGAGCCCGCAGTACATCGCGATCGACTGCGGCATCGTCGGCAGCCTGACCCCGGAAGACCAGGACTACCTGGCGCGCAACCTGTTCGCCTTCTTCAAGCGCGACTACCGCCGCGTGGCGCAGTTGCACATCGATTCGGGCTGGGTCCCGGCGGAAACCAAGCTCAACGAATTCGAAGCGGCGATCCGTACCGTGTGCGAGCCGATATTCGAAAAACCGTTAAAAGATATTTCATTTGGCCAGGTGCTGATGCGCCTGTTCCAGACCGCGCGCCGTTTCAACATGGAAGTGCAGCCGCAACTGGTTCTGCTGCAGAAGACTCTGTTGAACATCGAGGGCCTCGGTCGTCAGCTGTACCCGGATCTGGATCTGTGGAACACCGCGCAGCCGTTCCTCGAGCGCTGGATGCGCGAGCGCGTCAGCCCCAAAGCCTTGATCGGCAACGTGCAGAGCCAGTTCGAACAACTGCCGCATCTGGCCAACATGGCCCGCGATCTGCTCGAACGCATGTCGCAACCGCACGCCTACGACCCGCCGCCACCGTGGCACAAACGCAAGGACGACTGGTTCCTGCGCCTGCTCGGTTGCGCACATCTGGCCGGCGGGACGATCCTCGCCGCCGGTGGCCCGCTGCACGAACTGGGGCATTGGCCGGCGGGCATCATGGTGGCCGTCGGCTTGTATCTGGTCGTTCGCCGATAGCCAGTTCGCTGATCGGCTGGCACACTGTTTCAACGCCTGAACCCGACTATTGAAGTACGGGTTCGCTGTCGGAGTCGAAGATGAAAAACTGGCTGGACGAGATCAAGTGGGACGCTGATGGCCTGGTGCCGGCGATTGCCCAGGATCACAAGACCGGACGCGTGCTGATGATGGCCTGGATGAACCGCGAAGCGCTGGAACTGACCGCTGCGGAAAACCGTGCAATCTACTGGTCACGTTCCCGTGGCAAGCTGTGGCGCAAGGGCGAAGAGTCCGGCCATGTACAGACCCTGCATGAAATGCGTCTGGACTGTGACGCCGACGTGATCATCCTGATGGTCGAACAGATCGGCGACATCGCTTGCCATACCGGCCGTCAAAGCTGCTTTTACCGCGTCTACGAAAACGGCGACTGGAAAACGGTCGACCCGGTTCTGAAAGACCCGCACGCCATCTATTCCGCAGGACACAAACATGAGTGACACCCTGACTCGCCTGGCCGAAGTGCTCGAAGAGCGCAAAGGCGCAGCGGCCGACAGCTCATATGTAGCTAGTCTGTATCACAAGGGCCTGAACAAGATTCTGGAGAAAGTCGGCGAAGAGTCGGTCGAAACCATTATTGCCGCCAAGGACGCCGCCATCAGCGGTGACTGCAGCGATGTGATCTACGAGACCGCCGACCTGTGGTTCCACAGCATGGTCATGCTCGCCCAACTGGGGCAGCATCCGCAGGCCGTGCTGGATGAACTGGATCGTCGCTTCGGCCTGTCCGGACACGTCGAGAAAGCCTCGCGTCCGTCCGCCTGAACAATTTTTAGAGAGGAACAGCAACATGGGCATTTTTGACTGGAAACACTGGATCGTCATTCTGGTAGTCGTGGTGCTGGTGTTCGGCACCAAGAAACTGAAAAACCTCGGCACCGACGTCGGCGAGTCGATCAAGGGCTTTCGCAAAGCCATGAACGATGACGAAAAGCCAGCCGCCGATCCGACCGTGACGCCTGCGCAGCCAGTACCACCGGTGCAGCCGCAAGCCACCGCTCAGGCCAACCCGCCGCACACCATCGACGTGCAGGCGCAGAAAGTCGAAGAGCCGATCCGCAAAGACGTGTGAGACTGACAAATGTTTGGTATCAGCTTCTCTGAACTGCTGCTCGTCGGCCTCGTCGCCCTGCTGGTGCTGGGCCCCGAGCGTCTGCCGGGCGCTGCGCGCACCGCTGGCCTGTGGGTCGGCCGGCTGAAGCGCAGCTTCAACGCGATCAAACAGGAAGTTGAGCGTGAAATCGGTGCCGACGAGATCCGTCGGCAACTGCACAACGAGCACATTCTGTCGCTGGAGCAGGAGGCGCGGAAGATTTTCACGCCGGTTCAGCAAGAGCCGACCCCGGTTGAGCATGTGGGTGAGCAGACGATTCACAGCCCTGCCGCAGTCGCTCCGGTGACACCTGCACCCGCCACACAGGCAGAAACGGTGCCCGCATCTGCAGAAATCTCGGTTGAACACGTTGCTCCAGCCGCCGCGCCCTTAGCGCCGGCCCCTCACGACCCTACATTGCCGCCGCGAGCCCCATGAGCGATCTTCCCGAAAACGACCAGCACATGCCGCTAGTATCGCACCTCACCGAGTTGCGCACCCGCCTGCTGCGTTGTGTGGCGGCGGTGTTCATCATCTTCGCCGGGTTGTTCGCGTTCACCCAGCAGATCTACACCTTCGTCTCGACGCCGCTGCGCCAGTACCTGCCGGTCGGTGCGACGATGATCGCCACTGACGTGTCGTCGCCGTTCCTGACGCCGCTGAAGCTGACGATGATGGTCTCGCTGTTCCTCGCGATTCCGGTGATCCTGCATCAGATCTGGGGCTTCATCGCGCCGGGCCTGTACAAGCATGAGAAACGCGTCGCCGTGCCGCTGCTGGTGTCGAGCATCCTGCTGTTCTACACCGGCATGGCGTTCGCCTATTACTTCGTGTTCCCGCTGATCTTCAAGTTCTTCGCCGCCGCCACCCCGGCCGGCGTGGAAATGATGACCGACATCACCAGTTACCTCGACTTCGTCATGACGCTGTTCTTCGCCTTCGGCGTCGCGTTCGAAATTCCGGTGGCCGTGGTGCTGCTGGTGTGGATCGGCGTGGTAGACGTCAAATACCTGAAGAAGATCCGCCCGTACGTGATCATCGGCTGCTTCGTGGTCGGCATGATCCTCACCCCGCCGGACATCTTCTCGCAGACCCTGCTGGCGGTACCGATGTGGATGCTGTTTGAAATCGGCATTCTGTTCGGCGGCCTGATCAGCAAGCGCGAACGCCCGGACGAAACGCCAGCCGACGATCACAACGACCAGCCGCCAGCGACCCAGGCATGAACCTGCTGTTGCTCGAAGAGGCCGACTTCATCGCGGCCGACCGCGTCGTGCTGCGTGACCGGCGCCTGACCCACATGCAGGAAGTGCACCGCTCGGAAGTCGGGGACAGCCTGCGCGTCGGCCGCATCAACGGACTGATGGGTTCGGCTGAACTGCTGCGCCTTGAAGCTGGCGAAGCCGAGTTGCGTGTCACCCTCGATCAACCACCGCCGGCCAAACTGCCGCTGACCCTGGTGCTGGCCCTGCCACGGCCGAAGATGCTGCGGCGAGTGTTCCAGACCGTGGCGACCATGGGCGTGTCGAAGGTGATTCTGCTCAACAGCTACCGGGTCGAGAAGAGTTTCTGGCAGACGCCGTTTCTCGAGCCGGAAGCGATTCGCGAGAACCTGATCCTCGGCCTCGAACAGGCCCGCGATACCGTGCTGCCGGAAGTCATCATCGAGAAGCGCTTCAAACCGTTCGTCGAAGATCGTCTGCCAGCGATCAGCGAAGGCACCCTCGGTCTGGTCGGCCATCCCGGCAACTACCCGCCGTGCCCGCGTGCGTTGAGCGAACCGGTAACGCTGGCGATCGGCCCCGAAGGCGGATGGATCCCCTACGAAATCGACCTGCTGGGCAAGTCCGGCCTGAAACCGGTGCAACTGGGCGAGCGCATCCTGCGCGTCGAAACCGCCGTCACCGCCCTGCTCGCCCGCCTGTTCTAAAGTACTGTGGCGAGGGAGCTTGCTCCCGCTTGGGCGCGAAGCGGCCATTGCTCTTCCCTCAGATGAAAATGTGTTTGTCAGTTTTGCGACGGCTGCGCCGCCGGGCGGGAGCAAGCTCCATCGCCACAATGTCGCTGCGCTTCCGACAAATCGGGTTATAGATTGCCATCACCCAGCCGATACAGTCCCCATAAGTCCAATTAGTGGTCCGAGGGGAGTCGTCGCATGTACCGTTGGTTAGCCGAGAATCTTGGGAACGTCAGCGTCAAACGCAAGCTGGGCATCGGTTTCGGCCTGGTGCTGTTGCTCACCCTGCTGATTACCTTTACCGGCTGGACCGGCATGAGCGGCATCATCAGCCGTGGCGACAAGCTCGGCTTCATCTCCAGCCTCAATGAACTGACCAAGGACCTGCGCCTGGCGCGCCTGGACTATGAAGCGCGTCGTGGCGAACAAGGCCCGGGCGCGGTTAACGAGTTACTGGCCAAACTCGCCAGCGGCTTGCAAACCGCGCGCGACCTGATCGAGCAGCCCGCAGATGCGGCCATGGTCGATCAGCAACTGGCCGCTGTCGCCGAGTACAAACGCGCCTTCGCCGACATGACACAGGCCACCGTGCAGCGTGAGGACGCGCGCAGCAAGCTCGGCGCCAGCGCCGACAATGCCGTGGCCAAAGTCTCGGAAGTCGAGAAATCCATGCTGCAGGGTGACAGCGTCGCGCAGTTCAACAGCGTGATCGAACTGAGCAAACTGTTGCAGCAAGCGCGCTATCAGGTGCGCGGCTACACCTACAGCGGCAAGGCCGAGGCGGAGCAGCCCGCGCTGGACGCCATCGACAATGCGCTGAAAAACCTCGACAGCCTGCCGGCGAAACTGCCCGAACAGCACATCGCCAACCTGCAACAGGCCACCGACTCGATCAAGGCTTATCGCGCGGCGGTCGCTCAGTTCCGCGACTCGCAGGTCAACAATGCCAAGGCCGGGGCAACCATGACCGCTCAGGGCGACATCCTGCTCGACGTCAGCAAAAAGCTCACCGAATCACAAACCGTGGTGCGCGATACCGATGCCGCGCACGCCAAGAACATGCTGATCATCGCCACCCTGCTGGCCGTGGCCTTCGGTTTGCTGGCCGCGTGGGCGATCACCCGGCAGATCATCATTCCACTGAACCAGACCCTGAAGGTCGCCGAGCGCGTGGCCGCTGGCGACCTGACCCACAATCTGGTCTCGCAACGCCGCGACGAACTCGGCCAACTGCAGCGCTCGATGCAGAGCATGACCCAAGGCCTGCGCGAGCTGATCGGTGGCATCAGCGACGGCGTCACGCAGATCGCCAGCGCTGCCGAGGAACTGTCGGCGGTCACCGAGCAGACCAGTGCCGGGGTCAACAATCAGAAAGTCGAGACCGACCAGGTCGCCACCGCCATGAACGAAATGGCCGCCACCGTGCAGGAAGTCGCGCGCAACGCCGAGGAGGCTTCCGAAGCCGCCGTGGCGGCCGACCAGCAAGCCCGCGAAGGCGACAAGGTGGTCGGTGAAGCCATCGCGCAGATCGAGCGGTTGGCAGTTGAAGTCGGCCACTCCACCGAGGCCATGGGCGAGCTCAAGCGCGAGAGCGACAAGATCGGCAGCGTGCTCGACGTGATCAAGTCCGTCGCCCAGCAAACCAACCTGCTGGCGCTCAACGCGGCCATCGAAGCGGCCCGCGCCGGTGAGGCCGGACGTGGTTTTGCGGTGGTCGCCGATGAAGTGCGCAGCCTCGCCCAGCGCACGCAGAAGTCCACCGAAGAGATCGAAGAGCTCATCGTCGGCCTGCAGAACGGCACCCAGCAAGTGGCGACGATCATGGACAACAGCCGCAGCCTGACCGACAGCAGCGTCGAACTGACCCGCCGTGCCGGTGGCTCACTGGAAAGCATCACCCGTACCGTATCGGCGATTCAGGCGATGAACCAGCAGATCGCCGCAGCGGCCGAGCAGCAGAGCGCTGTGGCTGAGGAGATCAACCGTAGCGTGCTGAATGTGCGGGATGTGTCGGACCAGACGTCGGCGGCGAGTGAAGAAACGGCGGCGTCGAGTGTTGAGCTGGCGCGGCTGGGGACGCATCTGCAGATGCTGGTGGGGCGGTTCAAGGTTTGAGGTGATGCATCGACCTCGGTTCACTGTGGACCGAGGGAAAGCCATCGCGAGCAGGCTCACTCCTACAGGTTTTGCGGTGTTCACACCTTTTGTGCAACAACACAAAACCACTGTAGGAGTGAGCCTGCTCGCGATTAGCGGCCTCCAAGGCCGCTGCTTTTAAAGGACCTGACGCAGGAAGGCCTGGGCGCGCGGATCCTTCGGTGCATCGAAGAACTCCGCCGGCGAAGCATCTTCCAGCAGTTTGCCGTGATCGAAGAATAGCACCCGATCCGCCACTTCCCGGGCGAAACCCATTTCGTGGGTCACGCAGACCATGGTCATGCCTTCCACGGCCAGGTTCTTCATCACATCCAGCACTTCGCCGACCATTTCCGGGTCGAGGGCCGACGTCGGTTCGTCGAACAGCATCACTTTCGGGTCCATCGCCAGCGCCCGGGCAATTGCCACGCGCTGTTGCTGACCGCCGGACAGGCGTGACGGGTATTCCCGCGCCTTCTGCGCAATACCGACCTTTTCCAGCAACGCCAGGGCCTTGGCCTCACTTTCCTTCTGCCCACGCTTGCGCACGACTTTCTGCGCCAGGCAAAGGTTTTCCAGCACGGTCATGTGCGGGAACAGGTTGAAGTGCTGAAAAACCATGCCGACTTCGCGACGGTAGGCGTTGACGTCGGTTTTCGGGTCGGCCAGTTGCAGGCCGTCGATGCTCACCGAGCCCGAGTCGAATTCTTCCAGGCCATTGAGGCAACGCAGGAAGGTCGACTTGCCCGAGCCGGACGGCCCGATCACCACCAGCACTTCGCCCTTGGCGACAGACGTGGTGACGTTATCCACCGCCCGGACTACCTGGCCACGGGTGTCGAAGACTTTTACCAGATCGCGGACTTCAATCACTTTGCGCGAGCCTCCGCTCAAGACGGCTGGCGATTTTCGACAGCGGCAGGTTGATCAACAGGTACAGGCCGGCAACGCAGAACAGGATCTCGAACGGCGAGAACGAGGTGGTGATGACTTCACGGCCGCTTTTCAGCAGTTCGGTAATCGCGATCACCGACACCAGCGAGGTGTCCTTGACCAGACTGATGAATTGCCCGGCCAACGGTGGCAGCACGCGTTTGAACGCTTGCGGCAGCACCACATGGCGCATCGACTGGCCAGCACTCAGACCCAGCGAACGCGCCGCTTCGTTCTGCCCGCGGGCAATCGACTGCACGCCGGAACGGATGATCTCGGCCACGTAGGCGCCGGTAAACAGCGACAGCGCGGCGATCCCGGCGAACTCGCGGGACAGGTTCATCACCGTGCCGATGAAGAAGTAGAAGATAAAGATCTGCACCAGCAACGGCGTGCCGCGCACCAGCTCAACGTAGATGCTCGACAGGTCGCGCAGGGTCGGGTTGTTCGACAGGCGGCACAGCCCGGTGATCAGTCCGATCAACAGCCCGAGTACACCGGACACTACCGAAAGCCACAGCGTCGTCCAAAGGCCCCACAGTAGCGGACCTGCCGCCCAATGCCGGGTCACGCCCACGACGTCACCTTCCGCCACATCGTCGCCCTGAGCGAATTGCAGGCTGTTTTCGTCGACGGTCAGGTGCTGCTCGTCACCGGCGTCGTTGCGCAGAGTGACTTGCGCGCTGCCACCCTTGCGCACCAGCTCGGTGACGGTGGAGATATCGGTGGCACGCTGGGTTTCTTCGGCCTGATAGGCGAAGTACTGCGGCACACGGTTCCAGCGCCATTCGTAGGACATCAGCGACGTGGCGTAATACAACGCGCCCGCCAGGCCGACCAGCACCAGCACGGTCAGGACGTGCCAGGGCCATTGGGCTTTTTTCTGTTTCATTGCAGGTTCCGGAATTTGTGTTGCCTGGGAGGCACTCTTCGCGAGCAAGCTCGCTCCCACAAGCTCAGTGCCGGACACAAAATTTGTGTTCACCTAAAACACTGTGGGAGCGAGCTTGCTCGCGAAGGAGACGACGCGGTCTGGCTGACCGGCGTTATTCCATGTCCTTGAGCCACTCGGTGCTCTTGAACCACTTGTCATGGATGCGATCGTAGGTGCCGTCTTCGTGGATCTGGTGCAGGAAGTTGTTGATGAAGTTGATGCTGTCGTAGTCACCTTTCTTCAGACCGAAGGCCAGTGGCTCGTAGGTGAACGGCTTGTCGAGGAACACCAGTTTGCCGGCGCCGACCTTGTTCACCGCGACCACGTTGTACGGCGCGTCGTAGATGAACGCGTCGGCCTTGCCATTGACCACGTCGAGCACGGCTTCCTGCTCGTTGTCGTAGCCGTGGTACTTGGCTTTGGCGATCAGCTTCTTGGCAACCATTTCACCGGTGGTGCCGAGTTTGGAGGTGATGCGGTAGTCGGCGGTGTTCAGATCTTTGTAGGACTTGATGGTGCCTTCCAGCTCCTTACGGATCAGCAGGGTCTGGCCGACCACTATGAACGGTTCGCTGAAGTTCAGGCGCAGGTTGCGTTCCTGAGTCAGGGTCATGCCGCTGCCGATCATGTCGAACTTGTCGGTCATCAGGGCCGGGATGATCCCGTCGTAACCGGTGGAGACCAGCTCGAGCTTGACGCCCATGGCCTTGGACATGGCTTTGAGGATGTCGACTTCGAAGCCGATGATCTCGCCACGCTTGTTGGTCATTTCGAACGGCATGTAGGTCGGATCCATACCGACTTTCAACGTGCCGCGCTTGACCGCGTCATCGATTGCACCGGCGTGCGCCGCATTGACTGCAACCAGTGCCGTGACGCCGACCAGCAGCATCGACAGATACTTCTTCATCTTCAAGTCCCCAAAACCATTGCATGTGCGGCGCGAAAACCGACAAAAATGGACAAGATTGTCCGGGTGCGCCAATTCGGGGACGGATGCTAACGCACTCGATTTTTTGCACAAGGTTTAATGGACGATTTGTTTAACATTCAAAGGCCACCCCTCACCCCAGCCCTCTCCCCAGAGGGGAGAGGGGGAAAGGGAGCCGATCGGGGAAATATTCGAAAGCTAAGTTCGACTCGATTTCTCAGGTCGATGCAACTCGAATATCCAATCCGGTCAGTCCCCTCTCCCTCCGGGAGAGGGTTAGGGTGAGGGGGCTTTTCAGCGCCATAAAAAAACCCCGCTAGTTAGCGGGGTTTCTTCATCAGGCCGGTTGCGCCTGCAAGCTCACAGGCTTGAGTGGCAGCAGCGGCGCATGCGGATCGGCTTTCACCGAAGCACGCCAGGCATCCAGCCATTCCTTGTGATCTTCGGACCAGACCAACTCGTGCAGACGCGCCAGCGCTACTGGATCGCTCAGCAGTTGCAAGCGATCATGGTTGCTCAGGGCTGCCGGCCCCGCCTTCAGGGCGTGACGCACACGCTCCTGACGCAGCCACTCGATCGGCTCGGCCTGACCGTGACGGGCCGTCGCCAGCGAGCACGCCAGGGCGTTCTGCTGCGGATCGACCACGGCGCGGATGAAGCCGTCGTTCAGTGCATGCCAGCGGTTCTCGTGGGTGTACTGATCGGTCGCCAGCAGCGCCTGTGGCGGATTGTATTCCTCTGGGATGAGGAACAGGCTCTCGTCACGGGACTTCAGGCCCAGACCGACACGGCTGGAAATCACCGACACCGGGATCGACAGCATCAGCGAACCGACGATCGGCACCAGCCACCACAGGAAGCTCGGGTTCAGCCAGATCACCAGCAGCGCCCAGCAGAAGCCCAACAGGGTCTGCGGACCGTGGCGCTTGACCGCCTCGCTCCAAGGCGTGGAGTCGTCGTCACGCTGCGGCGAGTTCCAGGTCGCGGCCCAGCCGAGGAACGCGGCGAGGACGAAACGGGTGTGGAAAATCATCCGTACCGGCGCCAGCAGCATGGAGAACAGCATCTCCAGCAGCATCGACAGGGTCACCTTGAACTTGCCACCGAACTCTTTCGCGCCCTTGGCCCAGATCAGGATGATGCTCAGCAGTTTCGGCAGGAACAGCAGCACGATGGTGGTCGAGAACAGCGCGATCGCTTTGTCCGGGTGCCATTGCGGCCACAGCGGATAGAGCTGACGCGGTTCAAGGAAGTATTGCGGCTCCATCAGCGTGTTCACCGCCAGCAGCGCGGTGGACAGCACGAGGAAGAAGAACCACAACGGCGCCGACAGGTAGGACATCACGCCCGTCAGGAACACCGCGCGGTGCACCGGGTGCATGCCTTTGACCAGGAACAGGCGGAAGTTCATCAGGTTGCCGTGGCACCAGCGACGGTCACGCTTGAGCTCGTCGAGCAGGTTCGGCGGCAACTCTTCGTAACTGCCCGGCAGGTCGTAGGCAATCCACACGCCCCAACCGGCACGGCGCATCAGCGCGGCTTCAACGAAGTCGTGAGACAGGATTGCCCCGGAGAACGCACCTTTGCCCGGCAACGGCGCCAGGGCGCAGTGGTCGATGAACGGCTTCATCCGAATGATTGCGTTGTGACCCCAATAGTGGGATTCACCCAACTGCCAGAAGTGCAGACCGGCGGTGAACAGCGGGCCGTACACGCGGGTGGCGAACTGCTGCATGCGTGCATACAGGGTGTCCATGCCCGACGCACGCGGCGCGGTCTGGATGATCCCGGCGTCCGGCGTGGCTTCCATCAGGCGCACCAGACTGGTCAGGCACTCGCCGCTCATCACCGAGTCGGCGTCGAGCACGACCATGTATTTGTAGTCACCACCCCAGCGACGGCAGAAGTCGTCGAGGTTGCCGCTCTTGCGTTTGACGCGACGACGGCGGCGGCGATAGAAGATCTTGCCGAAGCCTTTGGCTTCGCGGCAGACATCCAGCCAGGCCTGTTGCTCGGCGACGCAGATATCGGTGTCGTTACTGTCGCTGAGGACGAAGAAGTCGAAGCGATCCAGATCACCGGTAGCGGCGACCGACTCGAAGGTGGCGCGCAGACCGGCGAATACCCGAGGCACGTCTTCGTTGCAGATCGGCATTACCAGCGCAGTACGGGCGTCTTTCGGAATCGGCTCGTTGCCCGCACTTTTGCCGGAGATACGGTATTTATCGTGACCGGTGAGCAACTCGAGGAAGCCCATCAGTGCCGTCCAGAAACCGGCCGAGACCCAGCAGAACAGAATCCCGAAGAGGATCAGGATGCTAGTCTGCAGCGCATACGGCAGCACTTGCGTGGCGGTTTGCAGCAGCGGCTGGTGCAGCACTTCGTCCAGATCGACGAACGACCAGCCCTGGTACGGCATGATGCCTTTCATGTACCAGCCGGCAACGATGGTCTGGCCGAGCATCAGCAGCAACAGAATGTAGCGACGGATCGAACCGACGGTACGCCAGCGCGCCGCCGGCAACACGTTTTCGTCCTTCGGCGGCTGTGGCGGATTGGTGCGCCCGGTCAGGCGGCGCCAGCCACGCACCAGAATATTGGTGCGCCATGGCTCCGGCACGACTTTGGTCCGACGGATCGGCGGTGTCGCCTTCATACTGACCCGACCGCTGGCGTCGAGCACCAGCATTTCCGCCTCTTCCAGCTCCTCGGCGGTGCTCAGGGTCAGGCGCTTGCCCACCGAAGCCTGGGCGGCTTCGGCAGGCGCGTCGAACGTTGACGACGACAGGCGCTGGTGCAATTCGCTGAAGGACTGGCAGCCCGCGAGTTCCGCGCGCTGCTCGTCGGTCATCGGCAGATGCGCCAGATACTCGGACAGAGTCTCTGGCTGTACTTGAGAGTTACTCATCGGCAGGCAACTGATAGCTCCAGGTCTCGGTCAGGACTTCTTCAGTCGGTGCCGATTCCGGTGTGGCTGGGGCCGCATTCGCAGCCGCTGGCTGCTTGGCGTCTTTGTTGGCCTTGTCCTTGGCATCTGCGGCTGGCTTGGCGTCGGCCTGTTTGGCCTCGGCTGCCTTGGCTTCCTTCTCGTCCTTCTCTTGTTGCTTGGCCGCAACCTTGTCCGCCTTGGCCACCGACGAATTCGACGCCGGTACCGAAGACTTGGCCAGATCAGCGGTGACCACTGGCTGTACCAGCGCGGCACGCATCTCGGTGGACTTGCTCGCGTCCTTGATTTTCATCCGCAGGGTCAGGCGCCAGCCCTTGGTTTCCGGGTTGTAACGCACGCTGTTCTCGACCAGCTCGGCGTTGTCGCCAACGCTGACCTGACTGCGTACGTCGGCATCCGGGGCCAGAGCCGCCAGCGATGGACCTTCGAAGTCGACCAGGTAGGCAACGCTGCCATCCGGTTGACGGATCAGGTTCGACTGCTTGACGTCACCGGTCGAACGCAGGGTCTGCTTGACCCAGGCGCTGTCCGGGGCGTGAATCGCCGCTTCGTCCATGGTCCAGTGCAGACGGTAGGCGAAGTCCAGCGGCTTGCCTGGCTCCGGCATGGTTTCCGGGCTCCAGAACGCAACGATGTTGTCGTTGGTTTCGTCGGCAGTCGGAATCTCTACCAGATCAACAGTGCCCTTGCCCCACTCGCCCTTCGGCTCGATCCAGGCGCTTGGACGCTTGTCGTAACGGTCGTCGAGGTCTTCGTAGTGGCTGAAGTCGCGACCACGCTGCAGCAGACCGAAACCACGCGGGTTCTCGACGCTGAAGTTGCTCACGGCCAGGTGTTTCGGGTTGTTCAGCGGACGCCAGATCCACTCGCCGTTGCCGGCATGGATCGACAGACCGCTGGAGTCGTGCAGTTCACGACGGTAGTTGAGGACTTTCGACGGCTGGTTGGCGCCGAACAGGAACATGCTGGTCAACGGTGCGATGCCCAGTTTGCCGACCTTGTCACGCAGGAACATCTGCGCCTTGACGTCGACAATGGTGTCGCTGCCCGGACGCAGGATCAGGCGGTAGGCACCGGTGGCGCGCGGCGAATCCAGCAGAGCGAAAATCACCAGATGCTTGTCGCCCGGCTTCGGCTGTTGAATCCAGAACTCGCGGAAACGCGGAAACTCTTCGCCCGACGGCAGCGCGGTATCGATGGCCAGACCACGGGCCGACAGACCGTAGGTGTGACCCTTGCCAACGACGCGGAAGTAGCTCGCGCCAAGCATGGTCATGATTTCGTCTTGCTTGTCGGCCTTGTTGATCGGGTACAGCACACGGAAACCGGCGTAGCCCAGTTGCTCAGTGGCTTTCGGATCGAACTTGAGGTCGCCGAAATCGAAGCGGGTCGGATCGTACTTGATCTCTTCGACGGTGTTCGCCGTGATTTCGTTGATTTTCACCGGCGTATCGAAGTGCATGCCCTGGTGATAGAAGGACAGCTTGAACGGGGTCTTCTGATCGGCCCACTCAGCCTTTTCGGTGAGGAAGCGGATTTTCTGATAGTCCGCGAACTTCATGTCGCGGAATTCGTTCGGCAGGTTGCTGCGCGGGGCTTCGAATTTCTGCCCGGCGAGCTCTTTAGCCTTGGCTGATACATCGTCAAGATTGAACGCCCAAAGCTGGCCGGCGCTGAGCAGGCACAGGAGCGCCGAACCCGCTACCAGGGCACTTCGCATGCGTTTGGCAGACATTTTTGCTGCATTACAGGGACTAACAATCACGAGCAACCCTCGCCGAAAACAGATCAAAAAACCAACGGCCAGATTAAGTGCCTGTGGGGTTTTCGACTTTGAAAAGCCGACCTCCCAGCGCACCCTTGCCAAGTTGGCGAGCATTGTTCCGACTCCGCTGGGGCAAAATGATTCCCCAATCGGATCCAGACAAGCCTCTACCTAAGTCAAAAATGGAACAGCGAACGCTGATCCCCATAGCGCGCGATTATCTAGTAGCCCGCGTGACAACGCATCAGGGGTAACAAAGTATTTATCGCGAAAAACGCCTGTTTTCAGTCGAAAAGCCCTTGAAAAGATGTTTCAAGCGCTTTCATGTCTGTAACAGGAAGGTTACCGGGCCATCGTTGACCAGGTGCACCTGCATATCCGCGCCGAATCTACCTGATGCCACAGTGCCATGCATCTGTTTCGCTTTGCCCAATAGATAGTCGAACAATTCCTCGCCCAATGCCGGAGGGGCCGCGGTCGAGAAACTCGGACGCAACCCACTCTTGGTGTCGGCAGCCAGGGTGAACTGAGAGACCAGCAGCAACCCGCCGCCCACATCCGCCAGGGACAGATTCATCTTGCCCTCGGCGTCACTGAATACCCGATAGTTAAGCAGCTTATGCAGAAGTTTGTCGGCGCTGGTACGGGTATCGTCGGGTTCGACCGCCACCAGTACCAGCAATCCTTGATCCACCGCGCCGACGATCTCGCCCGCCACTTCGACCCGTGCACCGCACACGCGCTGTAACAGGCCCTTCATGCTTCTTCGGGCGGCAGGTCAAGCAGGCGGCGAGCCATTTTGCTCGCGGCGCGTACCAGCGCATCGGTGATGCCCGGCTCGGAGGCGGCGTGACCGGCGTCGCGAATCACCTGCAGCTCGCTGTTCGGCCAGGCCTGATGCAGTTCCCAGGCGTTGTCCAGCGGGCAGATCACGTCGTAGCGACCGTGAATGATCACCCCCGGCAGGTGGGCGATCTTGCCCATGTCGCGAATCAGCTGATTCGGCTCAAGGAACGCGTTGTTGGTGAAGTAGTGGCACTCGATCCGCGCGATCGACAGGGCGCGCTGCGGCTCGGAGAAACGGTCGACCACCAGCGGGTTCGGGCGCAGGGTCGCAGTGCGCCCTTCCCAGGTCGACCAGGCCTTGGCCGCGTGCATCTGGGCAATCTGGTCGTTGCCGACGAGGCGCTTGTGGAAAGCGCTGAGCAGATCGCCGCGCTCTTCCAGCGGGATCGGCGCGATGTAATCCTGCCAGTAATCGGGGAACAGACGGCTGGCACCGGCCTGATAGAACCACTCGATTTCCTGCGGACGGCAGAGAAAGATCCCACGCAGGATCAGACCGTGTACGCGCTCCGGGTGGGTTTGCGCGTAGGCCAGCGCCAGGGTCGAACCCCAGGAACCGCCGAACAGCACCCATTTGTCGATGCCCAGGTGCTTGCGGATACGCTCAAGGTCGGCGACCAGATCCCAGGTGGTGTTGTTTTCCAGGCTGGCGTGCGGGGTGGAGCGTCCGCAGCCGCGCTGGTCGAAGGTGACAATGCGATACAGGTTCGGATCGAAATAGCGACGGCTCTGCGCGTCGCAACCGGCACCCGGGCCGCCGTGGATGAACACCACCGGCAAGCCTTCCGGCGAACCGCTTTCGTCGACGTACAGCGTATGGGTGTCATCGACAGCCAGATCGTGCCGGGCGTGGGGTTTGATCTGCGGAAACAATGTCTGCATTGCGCGCTCCGTAAGGGGTCGAGGTCATCCCTGGGGGGACTTCTATTATTCTGCCGTTCGGCATCATAAACCCGATTTACGTCAATGAGCATGCCTGAGGACATGAATCAAAATCTGTGGCGAGGGAGCTTGCTCCCGCTGGGCTGCGGAGCAGCCCCAAAACAGTCAGCCGAGTGTTCCGGTTGAATCCGGATTGCCGGTTTACGACGGCTGCGCCGTCGAGCGGGAGCAAGCTCCCTCGCCACAATTTTCTCTGCGAGTCAGGTGGTATGGCGGGATTTGCCCCAGTTCAAGAAGCCCTGCAGCAACTCCTTGAGCACCACCCGCGTCGGCTCGGCCAGATCGGCGCGGTAGCGGAACGGTTCGAATTCTTCCATGTAGGTGCACTGGCCCAATTCCAGTTGCACGGCGTGGATGTTCTCGGCCGGGTTGCCGTAGTGGCGGGTAATGTGGCCGCCCTTGAAGCGTCCGTTGAGCACGTGACTGTAATTGCCATGCCGCGCGCAGATTGCTTCGAGCTGCGTCGCCAGCTGTGGATCGCAACTGGCGCCGTTGAAGGTGCCGAGGTTGAAGTCCGGCAGTTTGCCGTCGAACAGGTGCGGGATGATCGAACGGATCGAATGCGCGTCGAACAGCAGCGCGTAACCGAATTCAGCCTTCAGCCGTGCCAGCTCTTGCTGCAGGGTGCGGTGATACGGTGCCCAGATATGTTCCAGATAAGTTGCGCGTTCTGCTTTGGTGGGCTCCAGCCCTTCGCGGAACAACGGAATGCCATCGAACAGCGTCGCCGGGTACAGCCCGGTGGTGGCGCCGGCATACAACGGCTTGTCATCGGACGGACGGTTGAGGTCGATGACAAACCGCGAGTACTCGGCCGCCAGGGTGCTGGCACCCAGCTCTTCGGCAAAATCGTAGAGCTGCGGAATGTGCCAGTCGGTGTCCGGCAGGCTTTTCGCATCCGCTATCAGCCCGGCCTCGACCGCAGGCGTCAGGCGCACACCGGCATGCGGCATGCTGATCAGCAGGGGCACGCGACCTTGTTTGAAACTCAGAACCTTATCCACAACCGCTCTCCTACAGACTTGATTCGACGCCGTGACGCACGACGCGTTTGTCCAGATCACCACCGAGCCAATAGGCCAGGTCCGCCGGACGATCGATTTGCCAGGCGACGAAATCCGCGACCTTGCCGACCTCCAGTGAGCCATGGGTGTCAGCCATACCCAGCGCTTGTGCGGCATGGATAGTCGCACCGGCCAGGGCTTCTTCCGGGGTCATGCGGAAACAGGTGCAGGCCATGTTCAACATCAAGCGCAACGACAGCGCCGGTGAGGTGCCGGGGTTGAGGTCGCTGGCGATGGCGATCTTGACCTTGTGCTTGCGCAACGCGTCCATCGGCGGCAGTTGGGTTTCGCGCAGGAAGTAGAACGCTCCCGGCAACAACACCGCGACGGTGTCGGCTTTGGCCATGGCGATGGCGTCGTCTTCATCCATGAATTCCAGATGATCGGCGGACAACGCGTGATACCGCGCCGCCAGACTGGAACCATGCAGCGACGACAGTTGTTCGGCGTGCAGCTTTACCGGCAGACCAAGTTTTTGTGCGGTGATGAACACCCGCTCGACTTGCTCCGGCGAGAACGCCAGGTACTCGCAGAACGCATCCACCGCATCGACCAGCCCTTCGGCGGCAAGCGCCGGAAGCATCTCGGCGCAGATGTGCTCGATGTAGTCGTCAGCGCGATCCTTGTACTCCGGCGGCAGCGCGTGGGCGGCCAGACAGGTGCTGCGCACGCTGATCGGCAGCTCTTTTTCCAGGCGACGAATGACCCGCAGAATCTTGCGTTCGCTGGCCAGATCGAGACCGTAGCCAGACTTCATCTCGACCGTGGTCACGCCGTCGCGCATCAGGCTTTTCAGGCGCTTGGCGGCGCTGGCGAACAGCTCGTCTTCAGTCGCTTCACGGGTGGCGCGCACGGTGCTGGCGATGCCGCCGCCCTGCGCCGCGATCTCGGCATAGCTGACACCTTGCAGACGCTTTTCGAATTCGCCGCTGCGGTTGCCGCCGAACACCGTGTGGGTGTGGCAGTCGATCAGGCCCGGGGTCACCCACGCGCCTTGCAGATCATTGACCGCCGGGTATTCGCCGGACGGCAGCAGATTGCGCGGACCGATCCACTCGATGTGCGCACCGGACGTCACGATGGCCGCATCCTCGATGATCGAGTAGACGCCCTGCGCCATGGTTGCGACGTGGCAGTGTTGCCAGAGGGTTTTCATCCCTTAGTCTCCACAGTATTCAGAATCGATTTCGCGAGCAGGCTCGCTCCCACAGTTGAAATGCATTCCCCTGTGGGAGCGAGCCTGCTCGCGAAGAGGCCATTACAGGCTAGGCAGCAATTTCGCCGGAACCAATTCGCTCAAGCACCGCGACGCCAACAGTTCAGTCGCCGCATTGATGTCCGGCGCAAAGAAGCGGTCCTTCTCATAGAACGGCACTTCGCGCCGCAGAATCGCCCGCGCCTGTTCCAGCTTGGCCGAGGTCTTCAGACCGTTGCGAAGATCCAGCCCCTGCACCGCCGCCAGCCATTCCACCGCAAGAATCCCGCGAGTGTTTTCAGCCATTTCCCACAGACGCTTGCCGGCGGCCGGAGCCATCGACACGTGGTCTTCCTGGTTGGCCGAAGTCGGCAGACTGTCGACCGAATGCGGATGCGCCAGCGCCTTGTTCTCGCTGGCCAATGCAGCGGCGGTCACCTGAGCGATCATGAAACCGGAGTTCACACCGCCATTGGCCACCAGGAACGGCGGCAGTTGCGACATGTGCTTGTCCATCATCAGCGAGATACGGCGTTCGCTCAGCGAGCCGATTTCAGCGATGGCCAGGGCCATGTTGTCGGCGGCCATGGCCACCGGTTCGGCGTGGAAGTTACCGCCGGAAATCACATCGCCTTCAGCGGCGAATACCAACGGGTTGTCGGAGACGGCGTTGGCTTCGACCACCAACACTTCAGCGGCCTGGCGGAACTGGGTCAGGCAGGCGCCCATGACTTGTGGCTGGCAGCGCAAGGAGTACGGGTCCTGAACCTTTTCGCAGTTCTGGTGCGAATCGGACACTTCGCTGCGCTCGCCGAGCAGATCGCGATATGCGGCTGCAGCATCGATCTGACCTTTCTGGCCTCGAGCGGCGTGAATACGTGCATCGAACGGCGAGCGCGAACCGAGCACCGCTTCCACCGTCAGCCCGCCAACGGTCAGCGCACCGGCAAACAGGTCTTCACCTTCGAACAGACCGCGCAGGGCAAATGCGGTGGATACCTGAGTGCCGTTGAGCAGCGCCAAACCTTCTTTCGCCGCCAGGGTCAGCGGGGTCAGACCGGCGACTTTCAGCGCCTCGGTGGCTTCCATCCACTCGCCCTTGTAACGCGCCTTGCCTTCACCCAGCAGCACCAGCGACATGTGCGCCAGCGGTGCCAGATCGCCAGAAGCGCCCACCGAACCTTTGAGCGGAATGTGCGGATACACCTCGGCGTTGATCAGCGCGATCAGCGCGTCGATCACCACGCGGCGGATGCCGGAGAAACCACGGCTGAGGCTGTTGACCTTGAGCACCATGATCAGGCGCACCAGCTCATCGCTGATCGGCTGGCCGACGCCGGCGGCGTGGGACAGCACCAGCGAACGCTGGAGGTTTTCCAGGTCTTCGCTGGCAATGCGGGTCGAAGCCAGCAGGCCGAACCCGGTGTTGATGCCGTAGGCGGTGCGATTCTCGGCGAGGATCTGCTCGACGCAGGCGACGCTGGCCTCGATCTGCGCCGCAGCGCTGTGGTCGAGGGTCAGCTTGACCGGTTGCTGATAAACGTCACGCAGTTGGGCCAGGCTCAGTTGGCCCGGAATCAGGTTCAGCGCAGTCATTAAAATGCTCCTTTTGAACATTGTTATTAACTACCAGTCGCTCCGGAGCATTCCGTTATCCGTCGTTTCTCGTCTTGTGGACGATCCGCGCCTTGGCACGCTGGTATGGGTAGTTGTCAGTGCAGATTCGTTAATACGTTGTGCAGCGCATTCGGGTTTTTCAGCACGCTGGCGGCGGCGGCGATATCCGGCGCCAGCCAGCGATCCTGATCGTAGGCCGGGACGGTTTCACGCAGCAGGCGCCACGCCCGGTCAGTGCCCGCGCCAAAGCGCTGCTCCTTGAGGAATTCAAAGGCCTGTGCCGCCAGCAGGTACTCGATGGCGAGAATCTGCGTGCAGTTTTCCAGGGCGCGGTGCAGCTTCAGCGCGGCGCTGGTGCCCATGCTCAGGTGGTCTTCCTGCAGGCCCGAGGTGACGTAGTTGTCGAGCACTGCCGGTTGCGCCAATTGGCGGTTCTCGGCACACAGCGAAGCGGCGACGTATTGCACGATCATCATCCCGGAGTTCACCCCCGGGTTGGCCACCAGAAACGCCGGCAGACCGCTGACGTGCGGGTTGACCAGACGATCGAGGCGGCGCTCGGCAATCGAGCCTATTTCAGCCATGGCAATCGCCAGCAGATCCGCCGCCATCGCCACCGACTGGCCGTGCGGGTTGGCTTGCGACATCACCCGGAAATTCTCCGGCGTGCCCAACAGCAACGGGTTATCGGTGCAGCCGTTGAGCTCGGCTTCCACCTGTTTAATCGCGTGGTCCAGTTGATCGCGCGCCGCGCCGTGCACCTGCGGGATCGAACGGATACTCAGCGCATCCTGAGTGCGAATGCCTTTGCTCGCCGCGATCACTTCACTGCCATCGAGCAAGGCCCGCAGATTGCTCCCGACCTGCTGCATGCCCGGGTGCGGCTTGAGCGCGATGATCTCGGCGTCGAACGCGGCAATCTGCCCGCGCTGCGCTTCGAAGCTCATGGCGCCGATCACATCGGCCCACTGCACCAGGCGTGTCGCGTCGGCAATCGCCAGGCAACTGAGGCCGGTCATGCACGGCGTGCCGTTGACCAGGCACAAGCCGTCTTTCGCACCGAGCTGCACCGGTTGCAGGCCTTCTTCGGCCAGCGCCTGTTGCGCCGAGGTGATCTGCCCGCGATAGCTGACATTACCGACGCCCAGCAGGGCGATGCCGATGTGTGCCATGTGCGTCAGGTAACCGACCGAACCTTGCGATGGAACCTGTGGGGTGATGCCGCGATTGAGCAGCGCCAGCAGCCCTTCGACCACGCGGCGATGAATGCCGGATTTGCCGTGGCTATAGTTGTGAATCGCCGCGCAGATGATCGCGCGGGTCTGCTCATCGGGCAGCACCGGGCCGACGCCACAGGCGTGGCTGAGCAAGGTGTTGCGCGACAGCTGGCTGAGTTGCTCGTCCTTCAGCGAGACGTTGGACAGACCGCCCAGACCGGTGTTGACGCCATAGGCACGCTCGCCGCTTTCGACGATACGCTGAACGATGCCCTGAGCGTTTTCGATGCGCGCCCAGGTCTCGCTCGACAGCTCCAGTTGTGCGCCGTGACGGGCGACGGCGACCACGTCCTGCCAACGCAGGGGGTTGCCGGTGATGATGATTTTTTCAGCCTGGGACATCTAAAACCTCATGCCAATTCTGTTGATACACCAACCTGTGGCGAGGGAGCTTGCTCCCGCTGGACTGCGAAGCAGGCCCAAAATTTTTGCGACCGCTGCGCGCTCGAGCGGGAGCAAGCTCCCTCGCCACAAAAGCAGTCTCGCCCTTAGTCCACTAAACCACCGCCGCACGCCGCTGCACGAACCGGTCAACATACTCATCCGCCGGCGAATGCAGGATCTCTCTCGGGGTGCCGACCTGAATCAGCTTGCCGTCCTTGAGGATCGCAATGCGATTGCCGATGCGCACGGCCTCGTCGAGGTCGTGGGTGATGAAGACGATGGTCTTGTGCAGGGTCTTTTGCAGCTCCAGCAACTGGTCCTGCATCTCGGCGCGGATCAGCGGGTCGAGCGCACTGAACGCTTCGTCCATCAGGATGATGTCAGTATCCGCCGCCAGCGCACGGGCCAGGCCCACGCGCTGACGCATGCCGCCGGAGAGCTGGTGCGGGTATTTGTTTTCGTAACCTTTGAGGCCGACGGTGTTGATCCAGTGCAACGCGCGTTCGGCGCACAGTTGCTTGCTCTCGCCGCGCACTTTCAAGCCGTAGGCGACGTTCTCGATCACGGTCTTGTGCGGCAGCAGGCCGAAGCTCTGGAACACCATGCTGATCTTGTGCCGGCGAAATTCGCGCAGCGCTTCCATGTCGTATTGCAGGATGTCCACGCCGTCGACCAGGATCGCGCCGCTGGTGGGGTCGATCAAACGATTGAAGTGGCGCACCAGGGTCGATTTGCCGGATCCGGACAAGCCCATGATCACGAAGATCTCACCGGTGCCGATGCTCAGCGACAGGTCGTTGACCCCGACCACGCAACCGGTTTCGTTCAGCACCTGATCCTTGGTCTTGCCCTGGCCGACCATCGCCAGTGCGTCCTTGGCGCGGTTGCCGAAAATCTTGAAGACGTTTTTGACTTCGATCTTGCTCACGGTTGCGTTGTTCATTTGCTCACCTCATGCCGTGGCCGACCGTACGCCTGAGTAATGCGGTCGATGACCACTGCGAGAATCACGATCGCCAGACCGGCTTCGAGGCCACGTCCGACGTTGAGGGTCTGAATCCCCACCAGCACGTCTTCACCCAGGCCACGGGCGCCGATCATCGAGGCGATCACCACCATCGACAGGGCCATCATGGTGGTCTGGTTGATCCCGGCCATGATGCTTGGCAGGGCCAGCGGCAGTTGCACACCGAACAGTTGCTGCCAGCGATTGGCACCGAAGGCGTTGATGGCTTCCATCACTTCGCCGTCAACCTGGCGAATGCCCAGATCAGTCAGGCGGATCAGCGGCGGCGCGGCGTAGATCACCGTGGCGAAAATCGCCGGGACCTTGCCCAGACCGAACAGCATCAGTACCGGGATCAGGTACACGAAACTTGGCATCGTTTGCATGATGTCGAGCAACGGCATCAGCACCGAACGCAGGCGATTGCTGCGCGCCGAGAGGATCCCCAGCGGAATGCCGATCAGCACCGAAATGATCGTCGCGACCATCATCAGCGCCAGGGTCTGCATGAGTTTGTCCCACAGGCCGACAGCGCCCACGAGGAACAGCAGACCGACGATGACCGCAGTGGTCACCACTTTACGCGTGGCGTGCCAAGCGACGACGCCGACGATCGCCAGCATCAGCCACCACGGCGCCGCACGCAGCAGACCTTCGAGGTTGACGATGGCCCACAGCAGGGTGTCCGAGATGTGGCGGAACACATCACCGTAGTTGGTGACCAGCGAATCGACCCAACCGTTGACCCAGTCGGCGATGGAAAAGGTAAAGCTTTCGGGAAACATAAGCGGCTCTCAATCAGAAATCTCAATCAAGCGATTTACGGCATATCTCCCGGCCAGCCTCACGGTTGACCGGGAGGTATCGACCTACAGCGCCGCGTCGATTTTCTTGGCTGCGTCGTCACTGACCCACGCGTGCCAGACCTCAGGATGTTCCTTGAGGAAGATTTTCGCCAGTTTTGGCGACTCGATACGTTCCTTAGCCATGCGTCCCAGGTTCTGGTTCAGCAGGTCGATCGGCAGGTTGACCTTTTCCAGCACGGCCACCAGTTCCGGCGCCTGCTCATGGAAGGTTTTCGACAAGCCGACCTTGATGCTCACGCTCTTGTCGACGCCCGGTTTTTCTTCAAGCTTGACCGCGTCGATCTGGCCCATCAGCGGGGTTGGCGACCAGTAATAGAACAGGATCGGCTCGCCACGCTTGTAGCTCGACAGCACCGCCGCATCCAGGGCCGGGCCGGTGCCCGGGCGGAAGTTGGTGTAGGTGTTTTCCAGGCCGTAGCTCTTGAGCATTTCGCTGTTGTCCAGCTCGCAGGTCCAGCCCGCCGGGCAATTGTAGAAACGGCCCTTGGACGGCTCTTCGGCGTCTTTGAAAACAGCCGCGTATTTGCCCAGATCGGCGATGTTTTTCAGGTCCGGGGCTTTTGCCTCGATCTTGCGTTTGGCGTCGCCTTCGATCACATAGCGCGGCACGTACCAGCCTTCGATTGCGCCGACGATCGGGGCGCCGACACCGACGACTTTGCCGGCCTTCTCGGCCTTGTTCCAGACCTCGCTGCGGCCGACCCATTCTTCGGCGAACACTTGAATGTCGTTGCTGCTCAGGGCGTTTTCCATGGTGATGGAGTTGCCCGGCAGGCTGTCGGTCTTGCAGTCGTAACCTTTCTCCAGCACCACTTGCAGCACGTCGGTCAGCAGCATGCCGCTTTCCCAGTTCAGGCCGGCGAATTTCACCGGTTTACCGGACTCGCACCAACCGGCTGCCTGAGTGGCACCGGCACTGGCCAGCAGGCCCATGGACAACAGTGTGGTGAGCAGGGTCTTGTTCGATTTCATTGTTGCGACGCTCCTAATCATGAATTGGCTTACGGCAGTCAAGAGGCATCCAGCCCTGTCCACGTCCAATCAGGCCTGCGCCGCAGCGCGCCCGGCCCCACTTTTTTCAGGTGGTACAACGCTGTTCTGCTCGACCGGCAGAATCAGTTGATCAGGCACCGAGCCGTGCCATTTTTTTGCGCACACGTAATAGAGGGCAGCAGGCAGCACCAGACCGATGATCCAGGAGATATCCACATCACCGAGGGCAGCCACCAGCGGGCCGGTGTAGAACTTGGTGGAGATGAACGGCAGTTGCACCAGCACGCCGAACACATAGACGCTGATCCCGAGCAGGTTCCAGCGCCCGTAGCGACCGTTCGGATCAGCCAGCGCCGGCACGTCGTAGCGCTCGCGGGTGATGCAGTAGTAATCGACCAGGTTGATCGCGCTCCAGGGCGTGAAGAACGCCAGCAGGAACAGGATGAACGACTTGAATGCACCGAGGAACGAGTGCTGACCGAGCAGCGCGATCAGGGTGGCCGCGCCGACGATCACCAGCACGAACACCAGACGCTGCAGGCGCGAGACCGTCAGATGCCCACGGAAGCCACTGATGATGGTGGCAATGCACATGAAGCTGCCGTAGGAGTTCAGCGTCGAGATGGTGACCTTGCCGAAGGCGATGCTGAAGTACAGCAGCGCGGCGGTGGCGCCGGTGCCGCCCAGTCCGACGATGTAGGCCACTTCATGGCCGGCGAACTGGCCGTTGGCCGAAGCTGCTGCGAACACGCCCAGCACCATTGCCACCTGCGCGCCGATGACCGAACCTGCGCCAGCGGCAAAGAAGGTTTTCACCGAGGAAACCTTGCTCGGCAGGTAACGCGAATAATCCGCCACATAAGGGCCGAAAGCGATCTGCCAGGACGCCGCGAGTGACACCGCCAGCAGGAAGCTGCTCCAGCTGAAGTGGCGGAGCTGCAACAGCGCGCCCACATCCACCTGGCTCAGCAGACGGCTGAACAGGTAAACGAAGGCAATCACGCCGATGACACTGGCGACCCGGCCGATCCAGTGGATCACCCGATAACCGAGCACGGTGACCACCACGATGACACTGGCGAACAGCAGGATGCCGACGGTGTCGCTGACGCCAAACAACTGGCCCAGCGCCTGGCCGGACAGCACCGTACCGGTGGCGGTGAAGCCCAGGTACATCAGGCACACCAGCACGATCGGGATCGCCGCGCCGTAGACGCCGAATTGCACGCGGCTGGAAATCATCTGCGGCAAGCCAAGTTTCGGCCCTTGCGCCGCGTGCAACGCCATCACCCCGCCGCCCAGCAGTTGACCGATCAACAGACCGATCAACGACCAGAACACATCCCCGCCCAGCACCACGGCCAGAGCCCCGGTGACAATCGCGGTGATTTGCAGATTCGCACCCATCCACAGGGTGAACTGGCTCAACAGACGACCGTGTCTTTCCGCTTCCGGGATGTAGTCGATCGAACGCCTTTCAATCAACGGTTTGTTGCCTGCACGATCGGGGGTTACAGCCATGATTCAACCTCTGTGGATTGTTTTAATTGTTCACTGAGCTTCGGTAGGGCTGCTTTTCTGTGGGAGCGAGCTTGCTCGCGAATTGGCCAGCACATTCAACATCTGTGCTGGCTGACAGATTGCTTTCGCGAGCAAGCTCGCTCCCACATAAAGCCAAAGCGTGTTACTTGCCGCCGGTAATCATCGGCAGGTTCAGACCCTGCTCCTTCGCACAATCGATAGCGATCTGGTAACCGGCATCGGCGTGGCGCATGACACCGGTCGCCGGGTCGTTGTGCAGCACGCGCGCAATACGCTCGGCCGCTTCGTCAGTACCGTCGCAGACAATCACCATGCCCGAGTGCTGCGAGAAGCCCATGCCCACGCCACCGCCGTGGTGCAGCGAGACCCAGGTCGCACCGCTCGCGGTGTTCAGCAGAGCGTTGAGCAGTGGCCAGTCGGACACGGCGTCGGAACCGTCCTGCATCGATTCGGTTTCGCGGTTCGGGCTGGCGACCGAACCGGAGTCGAGGTGGTCGCGACCGATCACGATCGGTGCCGACAGCTCGCCGCTGCGCACCATTTCGTTGAACGCCAGACCGAGCTTGGCGCGCAGGCCCAGGCCGACCCAGCAGATACGTGCCGGCAGACCCTGGAAGCTGATGCGCTCGCGGGCCATGTCCAGCCAGTTGTGCAGGTGCGCGTCGTCGGGGATCAGCTCTTTGACTTTGGCGTCGGTCTTGTAGATGTCCTGCGGGTCACCGGACAGCGCCGCCCAGCGGAACGGGCCGATGCCACGGCAGAACAGTGGGCGGATGTAGGCTGGTACGAAGCCTGGGAAGTCGAACGCGTTTTCCACGCCTTCTTCTTGCGCCATCTGACGGATGTTGTTGCCGTAGTCGAAGGTCGGAATGCCTTGTTTCTGGAACGCCAGCATCGCTTTGACGTGGACGGCCATCGACTGCTTGGCGGCCTTGATCACGGCAGCCGGCTCGGTCTTGGCGCGGGCGCGGTACTCGTCCCAGGTCCAGCCCGCCGGCAGGTAGCCGTTGAGTGGGTCATGGGCGCTGGTCTGGTCGGTGACCATATCCGGGCGCACGCCGCGCTTGACCAGCTCCGGCAGGATTTCTGCCGCGTTGCCCAGCAGGGCGATGGAGATCGCTTTGCCTTCGGCGGTGTATTTGGCGATGCGCGCCAGGGCGTCGTCGAGGTCTTTGGCCTGCTCGTCGACATAACGGCTTTTCAGGCGGAAATCGATGCTCACCTGCTGGCATTCGATGTTCAACGAGCAGGCACCGGCCAGGGTAGCGGCCAGTGGCTGAGCACCGCCCATGCCACCCAGACCTGCGGTGAGCACCCATTTGCCTTTGAGGTTGTCGTTGTAGTGCTGGCGACCGGCTTCGACGAAAGTTTCGTAGGTGCCCTGAACGATGCCCTGGCTGCCGATGTAGATCCAGCTGCCGGCGGTCATCTGGCCGTACATGGCCAGGCCCTTGGCGTCGAGTTCGTTGAAGTGTTCCCAGCTCGCCCAGTGCGGCACCAGGTTGGAGTTGGCGATCAGGACGCGCGGGGCGTTGCTGTGAGTCTTGAACACGCCGACCGGTTTGCCGGACTGCACCAGCAGGGTCTCGTCGTCGTTCAGTTTGGTCAGGCTCTCGACGATCTTGTCGTAGCAATCCCAGTTACGCGCAGCGCGACCGATACCACCGTAGACCACCAGCTCTTTCGGGTTCTCGGCCACTTCCGGATCGAGGTTGTTCATCAGCATGCGCAGCGGCGCTTCGGTCAGCCAGCTCTTGGCGGTCAGCTTGTTGCCGCGTGCAGCGCGGATCTCGACGTCACGGTATTTAGTAGGTTTTGTGTCAGTCACGAAAAAGACTCCTCAGCGATCAATTCAAACCAACCCTGGCAGTGGGCAAGCAGCCTGTGCGCCTCAATGCGCGACAAGCGAATCAGTGGACGCTGCGGACTTATACGCATACGTCTTTACTTGTACATACAAGCATATGCAATCAAGCGGCCAACTTGTTGGAGGCGCGTTCAGGAAAAATGGCGGACAGGGCTGCAGAGCGCCTGAGACAAGGGTTGCGGCGTGGATGAAAATTTTTGCGGGGAGGAATTGAGGATTCGGCGGATCGCTACGAACCCGTGGTTTTGCGCCACGCTGGGGCGTTCGGTAACAAGTTGGTGCGCCGAGGGAAACAGGAACTGGAATGCAATTGTGGTGAGGGGATTTATCCCCGATGGAGCGCGTAGCGGTCCCAAAAGGTCTGCTGCGCCGCCATCGGGGATAAATCCCCTCACCACAGGAGTGTTACCAGAGTTGGATCAGCGCGCGGTCAGCTCGATCACGCAGCACGCTGCATTCACCGCCACTTCAACCAGCCCGGTGTTACCGTCCAGTTGCAGGCAATCATGGCGGCCGAGCTGCGCAGAACTGTCAGCAACCTGTACTTGCAGCAGCTCACTGACACTGAACACCAGCACCGTCGATGCCGAGCTGAAAAACCGCTGCTCGCCATCCAGCCACTGCAACCGCGCGCTGTAACGCTGTGGCGCGTAGATCAGGTTGAAGTCGCGGATCGCGCCGCCGAGCAAGGTGCAGGACACCTGGCTTTCGCCGCTGAAGGCAAACGGGTCCAGCGGTAACAGCGGCCGGGTGTCGTCGCCGTCGACGCACAGGGTCATGCCGTCACCCTGCAATACCGTGATCACTCGCTGGTAACCGGCAAAGGTCGAAAAGCCACCGGACTCGGCAATGTCGGCAATCGACAGGCGCCAGCCGAAACCATCCAGACCTGCACCGGAATCACGGGTGATTTCTTCGGTGCTGCCGCCTCCGTTTTTCCACGGCATGCGCGGGTAGCCTTCAGCGCGTAAAACCTTTACCTGACTCATTTATGAAAGCGTCCTTCCAGACGATGACGGGAACCTGGGTGAATCAAACGTGCGGCGGTCACCGGCTGACGCCCCGACCAGGTGCGGCGACGGATCAGCAGGCACGGCTCGCCTTTTTCGATCTGCAGCAACTTGCACTCGGACGATTCGGCGAGGATCGCCTCGACCACGTGTTCGCCTTCGGTCAGCGGCGCGACCTGGTTGAGATAGGCGTAAGGCGTTTGCAGGGTGAAGTCCTGCTTGAGGTATTCCGGGGCGACCAGCGCGTTGACGAAACGGTCTTCGATTTGCACCGGAATATCGTTTTCGTAATGCACGATCAGCGAGTGGAACACCTTCTGCCCTTCGCGCATGTCCAGCGCCAGCGCGCGCTCGGAGCCGGCGGCCTCTTCTTCGAGGGTGATCACCTGGCAGGTGTGGCGATGGCCACGGGAGGCGATCTCGTCGGCGATGTTGTGCACTTCGAACAACGCGGACTGGCTCTTCGGTTCGGCGACGAACGTGCCGACGCCTTGCATGCGCACCAGCAAGCCGTCGGCAGTCATCTCGCGCAGGGCACGGTTGATGGTCATGCGGCTGAAACCGAGCTGGCTGACCAGTTCGCTTTCCGACGGCACGCGGTAGTGCGGCGGCCAGTTACCGCTGTCGATCTGCTGGGTGATCATCTGCTTGACGCGGGCGTACAAGGGCGCCGGACTGTCGCCCATGTTCGCGGCCAACGGGGAGACTGGAGGCGGAGTCGGCACGGTTGATCCCTGTTCATTGATGAAGGTTGCTAGCTTGCCGGAGTTTACCGGGCAGGCAAACGTCTGTATATGTATATACAAATAACACACGATGGGGTGCTGAACCATGTCCGCTTTCTTTGCCGAACGCGCGCTGCTGCCTAACGGATGGGCCAACAATGTACGTCTTGAGGTCAGCGCCGATGGCGTGCTGACCCGGATTCAGGCCGATTCCACTGCAGACGGCGCCGAACGGCTGAGCGGTCCGCTGCTGCCGGGCATGCCCAATCTGCACTCCCACGCCTTCCAGCGTGCGATGGCCGGGCTGGCCGAAGTGGCCGGCAATCCGAATGACAGTTTCTGGACCTGGCGCGACCTGATGTATCGGCTCGTCGGAAAAATCAGCCCCGAGCAACTCGGCGTTATCGCCCGCCAGCTGTACATCGAGATGCTCAAGGCCGGTTACACCTCGGTCGCTGAATTCCACTATGTGCACCACGACAGCAGCGGCCAGCCTTATGCCGATCCGGCCGAGCTGGCGCTGCGCATCAGTCAGGCCGCCAGCGAAAGCGGCATCGGTCTGACCCTGCTGCCGGTGCTCTACAGCCACTCGGGTTTCGGCGGCCAGACGCCGAACGACGGTCAGCGCCGCTTCATCAACAGCACCGAAAATTACCTGAACCTGCAATCGCGCTTGCAGCCATTATTGGCTCAGCAAAAAGCGCAATCGCTGGGTCTGTGCTTCCACTCGTTGCGCGCGGTCACTCCACAGCAAATCAGCGAAGTACTGGCCGCCAGCGACAAGCAATGCCCGGTGCATATCCACATCGCCGAACAGCAGAAGGAAGTCGATGACTGCCTGAGCTGGAGCGGTCGCCGTCCGCTGCAATGGCTCTACGAAAATACCGAAGTCGATCAGCGCTGGTGCCTGGTTCACGCGACCCACGCCAATCCCGAAGAAGTCACGCTGATGGCCAAGAGTCGCGCCATCGCCGGTCTGTGCCTGACCACTGAAGCGAATTTGGGCGACGGGATTTTCCCGGCAGTGGATTTCCTCGCCCAGGGTGGGCGCATGGGCATCGGTTCCGACAGCCATGTGTCGCTCAGCGTGGTCGAGGAATTGCGTTGGCTGGAATACGGCCAGCGTCTGCGCGATCAGCGGCGTAACCGTTTGTATGGCGCGGATCAGCCGATGGTCGGGCGCACGCTGTATGACGCGGCGCTGGAGGGCGGCGCCCAGGCTTTGGGACAGCCGATTGGTGCGCTGGAAGTCGGCAAGCGGGCGGACTGGATTGTGCTCGATGGCAATGACCCGTATCTGGCCACCGCCAGTGGCGACGGGATTCTGAATCGCTGGTTGTTCGCCGGTGGCGATCGTCAGGTGCGCGATGTGCTGGTCAACGGCCAGTGGGTGGTGCGCGATGGCCGGCATGCGGGCGAAGAGCAAAGCGCTCGGGCGTTCACCCAGGTTCTGCGTGACCTTTTAGGCTGACACAAAACAAAAATGTGGGAGCGAGCTTGCTCGCGAAAGCGGTGTATCAGTCAATATTTCAATCAACTGACACGCCCTCTTCGCGAGCAAGCTCGCTCCCACATTTGATTTGTGATGGCTTTAGTTCGAAGTCTTCGCCATCTGCCGATCCGACGCCCGCCAGATCAGTCGCGTAGTGTCGTAACCCTGCTGACGCGCCTTGCTCAGCAACTCTTCACGCACCACACCGTTGACGGTCGGCGTGCGCGACAGCAACCACATGTACTTGCGGCTCGGGTCGCCGACGATGGCGGTCTTGTAGTCGTCGCTGACGTACAACACCCAGTATTCGCCTTTCGCCACACCCGGAATCAAGCGCGAGAACCAGGTATCGAATTCGACCCACAACTTGTCGGTCTTGCCCGGCACCTGTGGATAAGCCGTGCCCTTGACCTCCTCCCATTGCCAGTCCGCAGTCAGGCAGCGATTGAGCACATCGACGTTACCATCGGGCTTGAGCGAGTAATGCGCTTCGGATTGCGCGCAGTCGCGCTGGAAGTACATCGGCAGGCGCGCCAGTTCATACCAGGTGCCCTGATACCGCTTGAGGTTGACGCTGTGAACTGTCTTGGGCGCCAGCGGATCTTCACCATGCGTGGCGCAGCCGGCCAGTACCAGGCCGGCAAAAAGAACAAACAATAACCGCTTCATTATTTTTCTCCCGTGGGCGCTTGGCCCCGGTTTACTTCAGGCCTTGGCCGGAAAACATCAACACTTTGTCACCGGCGTACTGCACGCTGATAAAGCTTTTCTGGTCGCCCCAGGTGCAACTGGACATGCCGAGCGCGCCCGAGCAGTCGGTGGGTTTGCCGAGCAGCGTCTCCACTTCGGCCTTGGCCATGCCGGCCGAAAGCTTGGAATAGTTTTCCTGATTGACCTTGCTGCACGCGGCCAGCAGCACGCAAAAAGTCAGAAGGGCGATAGATCGCAGCGACATGAAGTAACTCCTGGAACGAGGGGGGATGGCATGGTGCCAACCAGAAGCTTAGAAGAGAAAACCCTCATCTGGTTCCGTGCAACGAGGGCTATTTATTTGCCCGCTCGTCTGGCTTTTACCTTTAAATCAGACACTTTGTAGGGCCATTGAGCATTTCGTCGCATTTCCCTAAAGACGCCTAATCTTTGGCGCACGGCGGTCGAAATAAGAGCAGCGCAAAGCCCCCGAGTGTGGCAAATTGCCGCCCTTTCTCGACCAGCCCCTTCGCGGTAGTTCATTCGATGACCAGAAACATGAAATTCAGCCACAAGATCTTGTTGGCTGCCGCCCTCGTGGTGGCCGTTGCGTTCGCCTGTTTCATTTTGTTCAACGACTATCGACAGCGCGAAGCCCTGAGCAGCAGCACCGAAGCGTCGATGCAGGAGCTGGGCAGCCTGACCACCAGCAACATCCAGACCTGGCTGGAAAGCCGTATCCAGTTGCTGCAATCGTTGTCGCAACAGGTCGCCGCCGACGGCAGCGCCCCGGCCAGCCTGAAACGCATCATTGACCTGCCCGCCTACACCGGTAATTTCCAGCTCAGCTACTTCGGAGGCGCTGACGGTGTGATGTTCTCGGTGCCCGCCGGCAACCGTGCGCCGGACTACGACCCGCGCGCCCGTGGCTGGTACAAGGCCGCCAACAGCGCCCAGCAGACCATCGTCACCGAACCCTACATCGCCGCGTCGTCGGGCAAACTGGTGATCACCGTCGCCACCCCGGTACAGCGTCAGGGCCAGATGATCGGTGTGGCCGGTGCCGACATCGATCTGACCAGCGTCAGCGCGATCATCAACTCGCTCAACTTTGGCGGCCACGGCCATGCGTTCATTGTCAGCGCCGACGGCAAGATCCTGATTCACCCGGACAGCAAACTGGTGCTCAAAACCCTCGCCGAGGCCTACCCGAACGGCGCGCCGAAAGTCAGCCCGGGCCTGAAAGAAGTCGAATTCGACGGCAAGACCCAACTGATCTCGTTCACTCGCGTCAACGGCGTGCCATCGGCCGACTGGTACGTGGCGCTGGTGCTGGACAAGGACACCGCGTTCTCGATGCTCAGCGAATTCCGCACCTCGGCGCTGATCGCCATGGTGATTGCCGTGGTGATCATCATCGCCCTGCTCGGTATGCTCATCCGTGTCCTGATGCAACCGTTGCTGACCATGGGCCGCGCCATGCATGACATCGCTGAAGGTGAAGGCGACCTGACCAAACGCCTGGTGATCCACGGCCACGATGAGTTCGGCGCACTGGGCCTGTCGTTCAACCGCTTCGTCGAGCGTATTCACACCTCGATCCGTGAAGTGTCCTCGGCCACCGGCCAGGTCAACGAAGTCGCCCTGCGCGTGGTCGCGGCGTCGAACTCGTCGATGTACAACTCCGACCAGCAAGCGACCCGCACCAACAGCGTGGCCGCGGCGATCAACCAGCTCGGCGCCGCCGCCCAGGAAATCGCCCAGAACGCCGCCCTCGCCTCGCAGCACTCCAGCGATGCGCGCAGCCTGGCGGTCGACGGTCAGCAGGTTGTGGATAAAACCATCCACGCCATGCAGCAGCTGTCGGCAAAAATCAGCGACTCCTGCGGCAACATCGAAACCCTCAACAGCAACACGGTGAACATCGGGCAGATTCTGGAAGTGATCACCAGCATCTCGCAGCAGACCAACCTGCTGGCACTCAACGCTGCGATCGAAGCGGCCCGCGCCGGTGAGGCTGGCCGTGGTTTCGCCGTGGTCGCTGACGAAGTGCGCAACCTCGCCCACCGCACCCAGGACTCGGCGCAGCAAGTGCAGAAGATGATCGAAGAACTGCAAGTCGGCGCACGTCAGGCCGTGAGCATCATGACCGAGAGCCAGCGCGAGAGCGAAAGCAGCGTCGGCATCGCCAACCAGGCCGGCGAACGTCTAGGCAGCGTGACCCAGCGCATCGGCGAGATCGACGGGATGAACCAGTCAGTGGCTACCGCGACCGAGGAGCAGACGGCGGTGGTCGAGTCGATCAACGTCGACATCAACGAAATCAACACGCTGAACCAGGAAGGTGTGGAGAACCTGCAGGCGACCTTGCGCGCTTGTTCGGATCTGGAGCAGCAGGCGGCGCGGTTGAAGCAGTTGGTCGGCAGCTTCCGCATTTAAAGCGATGCCACTGGTCCCTTCGCGAGCAGGCTCGCTCCCACATTGGAATGCATTTCAACTGTGGGAGCGAGCCCGCTCGCGAAGAGGGATTCAGCCGCAGTGAAGATTTAGAACCTGGAACCTGGCTCAGAAAGAAACGCCAGCTCCTCAGCCGTCGACTCCCGCCCCAACACCGCATTGCGATGCGGAAACCTTCCAAACCGTGCAATGACGTTCCGATGCCGCTCGGCATAGTCCAGATTGTCGGCAAACACCGCCCGCTCGGCTTCCGGCTGTTCAGCCAGCAGTTCGATAAAGCGCGAAACGGCTTCGTTCTGCACCGCGAGGTTTTCGCAGTGTTCGAACACCAGATAAATGAATACCCGCTGAATCGGCTTCAGTTGCCGATCGAAGTCCGCGGCAATGCCCTGCGCGACAAGTTTCTGCGCACGAAGATCGCCAGAGAATGCTTTGGGTGTATCGCGAAAGATCATGCGCGGCAATTGATCGAGCAGCAGCACCACCGCCAGCCAACCTTCGGGACGTTGCGTCCACTCGGTCAATTCGCCAGCGAGGGCCTGATCGACAAAGACCCCGAAACGCTCACGCGCTTCGAGGTCCTGGCTGTCTTTCTTGCCGAACCACAACTTGCCCTTGTCAGCCGATATCTCGTGCGGTGATTCGGCGTGTCCGAACCACCAATCGAGCAACGGCTGCCAGGGCGCAGTCATGGTTTATTCCTTGTGGTAAGCCGTGGCGCGGGCGACTTCTTCTTTCGAACCGAGGAACACCGCTACGCGCTGGTGCAGGCCTTCCGGCTGAATGTCGAGGATGCGCTGGTGACCGTCGGTGGACGCGCCGCCGGCCTGTTCCACCAGGAACGACATCGGGTTGGCTTCGTACATCAGACGCAGTTTGCCCGGCTTGGATGGCTCGCGGCTGTCGCGTGGGTACATGAACAGGCCGCCACGGGTCAGGATGCGGTGCACGTCGGCCACCATCGCCGCGACCCAGCGCATGTTGTAGTTCTTCTTCAGCGGGCCTTCTTCGCCGGCCAGCAGTTCGCTGACGTAGCGTTGTACCGGGGCTTCCCAGTGGCGCTGGTTGGACATGTTGATCGCGAATTCCTGGGTGGTTTCAGGAATGGTGATGTCTTCGTGGGTCAGCACGAAGCTGCCCATTTCGCGGTCCAGAGTGAAGCCTTTGACGCCGTCGCCCAGGGTCAGTACCAGCATGGTCTGCGGGCCGTAGATGGCGTAACCGGCAGCCACCTGCTGGGTGCCTGGCTGCAGGAAGGCTTTTTCGTTCAGCGGCTCGTTCTGGCTCAGGTATTCGTTCGGGCAACGCAGTACCGAGAAGATGGTGCCAACCGGAGCGTTGATGTCGATGTTCGACGAGCCGTCCAGTGGGTCGAACACCAACAGATAGGCGCCTTTCGGGTATTTACCCGGGATCTGGTAGGCATTGTCCATTTCTTCGGACGCCATGCCGGCCAGGTGACCGCCCCATTCGTTGGCTTCGAGAAGGATCTCGTTGGACAGCACGTCGAGTTTCTTCTGCACTTCGCCTTGGACGTTTTCAGTGCCCATGCTGCCCAGAACACCGCCCAGGGCGCCTTTGGACACGGCGTGGCTGATCTCTTTGCAGGCACGCGCCACCACTTCGATCAGGAAGCGCAGATCGGCAGGAGTGTTATTGCTGCGGGTCTGCTCAATCAAATAGCGACTCAGGGTAACGCGGGACATGGACGGCTCCGGTGGAATGGGGGGCTAAAAACCCGCGCAGTTTACAGGGAGTCTGAAAACGTAGCGAGCGATGACGCCCGGTAACGTGCGTTGGGGCGCAATTGCCTCTATCAGACGTGATCGGGTCGAGAGAGTTCAGGCACCGCAATCAGCGTAGTCCGGTTCGGGACGGGTGGTGGTTGAGTTGATAGCGGCAGTTTGCGGATTTTTGTTGATTGATCGACCGACATCGCTGGCAAGCCAGCTCCCACAAGGACTTCGGTCGCTCACCTGTTTTGTGTACACCAAATAACCTGTGGGAGCTGGCTTGCCAGCGATTGGCGCGCAGCGCCAGCCATTCTCAGGAATTGGCTGGCGGTTTGCGCAGCAGACTCGCGGCCATCGCCCCGAGGAACACCACACTCACCAGCAACACCGCCCACAGACCGATCTTCTTCCAGTTGGTCTCGGCCACTGCCGCCGTAGTCGTCGGCGCAGCCTGCGTGGCAACCACTTCACCCTGCACCGAGGCCTTGCCCAGCGCCGCGAGTTTTTCCGCTTTGAAATCCGGAATCAGCGTGCTCAGCGGCAGGTTCGCGGTTTTCACCGTCGGATTGCCCAGCGCCAGACTGTACGGCCCGTCACCACGCGCCAGGAAAATCACCTGCGTCGCCCGCACCGCGTATTTCAGACTCGGTGCCTGCTCGCCCAGACCGCCGCCACGCTCATCCACGCTCAGTTTCAGCTGCTGCACAGTCTGCTCGTACAACTGCAATTCGTTCTGCACCACGTCCTGACCGTTCTGGGTCAGGCGATACAGCAAACCGTTGCTCAGGGTCTGCCACGGCAGGCTGCTTTCTCGGCGACCGGCGAGAGTGACCGGCGCCAGACTGTTCGGTTGTTTCAGTTCGACCTGCACCCGCTCGACATTCAGCCCCATCGGCAATTGCCAGGTGTACTCGCCGGACTTGGTGCTGCTGCCGGCCAGCGCTTGCGACCAGACCAACGGCAGCGGCACGTTGCGTGGATCGCTGCTTTTCAGTTGCGCCGACGTGAGGATTGGCGCCGAGGTTGGCGCATCCCACAGCAGGCGCAGATAACGCGCCGATTGCCCCGGCAGCGTCACCTCATGCTGCTCGATGCGCTCGTCGGAAAAGGTAAGCCGCGCCACCTGCCCCTCGCCCCACGTCTGCCAATGCTGCAAGTCATCACTGGCCTCGATGCTGAAGCGCTGGAAGCCGTCGCGTTCGCTGGTCCAGTCGAGGATCAGTTGCTGCAGCGGCGCCTTGATCGCACTGGCATCGAGCAGCCAGCCACGCAGCACCTCTTCACCAGCCTCCAGTTGAGTCGACGGCTGCACTTCCACCAACGTGCCGGTGGTGGTCGATTGCACGCGCACGTTCGGCGCGCGCTCGCTGGCGTCGGCGGCGTTGTACAGCGGGAACCACTTCACTTCATGCAACTGACCGTCGTCGCGGGTCTGCGCCGATTCCCGGGCCAGGGCGTAAGCCTGCGGCTCGCCGGCAGCGTTGAACACGCGCAGGTCACTGAGATCGGTCTGGCGTGCCTGCAATTGCGCGCTCAGCGGCAGGTCGAGGCGATACCACGGGCCATTGCCGCTCACCGTCAGCGGCACCTGCGTGGCGAAGTCCGCCGGTTTTTCCTGGGCGCCGGCAGCCATCACCACGCCCAGCAGCAACCACCCCAGATTCAGCATGCGACTCAAGATGAAACTCCTTCGGTATCCGGCACGGGTTTGTCCGCCACCGGTTCGGCTTCGACGCGTTTCGGTGGCAGCGGCGCAAAGTAGCCCACCACCAGCAGCAACACGCCGACCCCGATAAACGAGACGATCCGGGCGAGACCGCCACGGTTGCTCAATTCGACAAAAACCAGTTTGGCCACCACCAGCGCAATCAGCGCCGCACCGATCAGCCACACTTCGCGACGGTGACGCAGATGGCCGCCGATCATCAGCCCCAACGCCATCAGGGTCCAGACGATGGACAACCCGGCCTGCACCAGCATCGATTCGAGCAGCAGCTCCAGCTCGAACGGAATCCCCGCCCAATGGTGTGCGGCGCGGGTCACCAAAGCGGTGCAGAAAGCGAACAGCGAAACCCCGGCGACCAGTTGCGTGGCGTACTCGGCGTAATCCTTGCGCAGGGCGAACTGCGTCACCGCATGACGCGACCACACGTACACCCCGAACAGGGCGAACAGCAGGCCCAATTCCAGCGGGTTGATCAGCGGCACGTACGGCAGCGGTTCGGCATTGCCGTCGCTGAAGCCGTTGGCCAGCCAGAACCACGCCAGCATCAGCACTGCCAGCGGCGCAGCGGCATACAAACGATATTCGCGGGGGAACGCTGCCACCGGCCATGGCCAGTTGCGCGGAGCCGCGGCCAGCAACAGATACAGGCTCGGCAGGATTGCCCAGCCCAGCCAGCGCCAGGCGTTGTATTGCTCGGACAACAGCAGCAGGCCGTAGCGCAACTCCAGCGCCAGCACGCCGATCAACAGCCAGCAACCCAGCACGTGCGCCGTGCTCAAGGCGCGTGCCGGCAGCATCGGTGCCAGACGCCGCAGGCTGAAGAAGTGCACGACGAACACCAGTGGCCACACCAGCCAGCCAACATTCGACGCCGGGTGATAACGCGCCTGCCACGCCGCCAGCAGCACCAGCCCCGCCGCCGGAATCAGCAACGTGCAGAGCAGGCCCAGCGCCGGCCATTTCAGACGCAGCGACAGCAATGTCCACAGCGCTACACTCAGCGCAGCGACCAGCAGCAACAGCGTCGCCTGCAGATTCAACGGCGCAAAACGCAGCACTTCGCTGACCCACGCCAACGCCCACCAACCGGCGCCCCACACCAGCAGCACTTCAGACAGACGCTGCAAACTCAGCGCATCGAAGGCCGAGGCGTGATTGCCCAGTTGCAGGCGCCAGGCACCGATCATCGCGGCCAGCCCCAATACCAGCGGCGTCCAGAAGCCGCCGTGGGCCAACGGTCGCAGACCTTCGCTGGACAGCGGCCCGAGCAACTCGGGGCCGGCGAGCAAAAACGCTGCGCCGCCGATCAACTGCAACAACAGCCCGAAGACAAAACTCACGCGCTGCTTGAGGTACAGGCTCAACCAGATGATCAGCAATCCGCTGGCCGCCCACACCGCACTCGCGGTTTGCCACGGCAGCACGAACAGCACCGCCAGATTGATCAGCACCAACCCCGCCAGCAACACCACCGACAAGCCGCGCAGCAGCCGCACATCGCCGCGCACCATCTCGTCGCGCGCCGCCAGCAACATGCCGGCGATCAACGCCAGACCGATCAGCGATGCGCTGAGCAAACCGCTCCAGCCGGCGCTGAACACCGCCGCCGAATCCTCGCCTGCACCTTGCAGGCGCAACAGGAACAACGCACCACCGAGCAACTGCACGGCGAACGCGGTGAACAGGAACGTGCGCGATTGCAGGCGCAGGCCGACAAACAAGGTCACCAGTCCGGCCAGGGCCCAACTGATCGCTGTTGCCTGAACCAGGAAAAACAGCGGCGCCAACAGGTACAGGAAGGTCAGACCCAGTGCCGCCAGCACCGGCAAACCCTGGCGCTCCCACGGCGAAGCCTGTTCCGCCGAGGCTTTGCGCAATTGATAGAAACTGAACAGCAGCGCGATGCCGAGCATCAACGCCCCCAGCGGTGCGCCGTCGAGCAGGCTGCTTTCGCCAACCCGCAACTGACTGAGGAACGCCAGCGCCGACCCCAGTTGCAGCAGCAAGGCAAACGCTCGGGCGAACGGTCGTTGCTGACGCAGGCCGAGCCAGAAAATCCCCGCGCCCTCCACTGCCCACGCCGCCGACGTCCAGCGTGCATCGAGGCCCAGCGGGATCGCCAGACTGGCGAAAATCACCCCCAGCGCCAGACAGGTTTCGCCCAGCAACAAAGCGCGACCGCCCATCAACACCCGGGCCAGGCCCATGTAGATCACGCCCAGTGCGAGTGCGCTGAACGCAGCGGCGAACTCCAGGTGCTGCACCAACGCAAACTGCAGACCGAAGCCGACGATCGGCGGGCCGAACAGCATCGTACCGTCGACGTAGTCGCCCTTGCGCGCCGACCAGTGCAGCAGCGCCTCGCGGTCACCGTCCGCTGGCGCATCGGGCATGTCGAGCAACTTGCGCCGGGCAAACAACAGGCCAATGCCCAGGTACATCAGGAAGAACAGAATCAGAAACGGCTCGGTGCTCCACAGCAGCTCAGGCGCATAGGAACGCAAGCCCCAGGCGAAACCGATGCCGAACGTGCCAACGAAACCGATCAGATTGAGCAGGCGCCAGGCCTTGAACCAGGCAATGGCGAGAATGCCGGCATTGAGCAGCGCGAAATAGCTGAACAGCGCGACATGATTGCCGGCGCCGGTCGAGGTCAGGATTGGCGCGGCGAAGCCGCCGAGCGCAGCGGCGGCCGCCAGCCCCAGCGCATCCTGAGTGATGGCGAGAATCGCCGAAAACACCGTCACTGCGACCAGCAAACCCAGCGCGGCAGACGGATCGAGCAACGGATGCAGACGCATCGCCGCAAACACCGTCAGGTACAGCACCGCGATCCCGGTGCCCTGCAGGATCAGCGCATAACTGCTGTTGCGCGTACGCAGCCACCAGCCCAGCGCCAGCAGGGCCAAGGCCGCCGCCGCGACGCCGGCGTAACGCAATTCGATCGGCACCACCATGCCTTCGGTGGCATAGCGCAACAGGAACGCCAGCCCGAAGAACAACAGCACCACGCCGACCCGCAGCACCGTGTTGCCACCGAACAGCCAGTTGCGCGCAGCGCTGATGCCGCGCTCGATCAGATTCGGGCCACGGGGCTCGGCGGGTGGTGCAGGTTTTGCTGGCTCGTCTGTAACGGCGTCCAGATGCCAGACATCGGCCGGCAGCGGCTGGCTGGTTTCGCTCGCAGCGACGGTGACCGGTTCGAGTTCGGGTGGCAGTTCCCAGACCAGATCCGGTGTGACGGCGGGTGCCGGTTCGGCGACGATGACGGGTTCGACGACCGGTTCCGCGCCTGCTGCTGGCACCGCGTGAGAGGGGGAGCCTTCCAGCAGATACAGGCGCTGAGCGACGCCTTGCAAAGCCGCTTTTGTCTGTTCAAGTTGGCGCTGTTGCTCTGCAGCCTGCGAGCCAAGCCGGGCGATGCGCAGCGTCTGCCCAATCACAAGCCCGAGCAGTGCACCCAGCAACGCGGCGCTGAACGACTCGTCGAGCAGCCAGCCGAGCAGCAGCCCGATCAACATGAACATCCATTGCATGGTCGATATCCCTAAGCAGCCCGAGGCGGGGCGAGTCCGGCGATTGCTTCAGTCTAGGCACAAACCCTGTGGGAGCGAGCCTGCTCGCGAAAGCGGTTTGTCAGCCAACATTTCTGTTTAACATGACAATCGCTTCGCGAGCAGGCTCGCTCCCACATTGATTGGTGGTGACTGGCGCTGCCGGTAACCGGCGCTCAGTATATCGATCCGGCCCAACAAACGTTGGGCTTTGCGCACATTTGTTGCCGAAAGTTACTCCAGTGCCTTCCAGATATCCGTGGCGTACTCACGAATCGTCCGGTCTGACGAGAACCAGCCCATCCGCGCCGTGTTGAGCACTGCCGAACGCCACCAGTTGTTGGCATCGTGCCAGTGCGCATCGACGCGTTTTTGCGCTTCCCAGTAGGAATCGAAGTCAGCGCAGACCAGGAAGCGGTCGTAGTCCACCAGCGAATCGATCAGCCCGGTGTAGCGCGACGTGTCATCCGGCGAGAACACACCACTGCGAATCGCTTGCAGCACGTCGCTCAAACGATGCGACGCGGCAATGTCCGGTGCAGCGCTGAACTCGTGGTTCTGCTTGCGGGCTTCAACCTGCTGCGCGCTGAGGCCGAAGATGAACATGTGCTCGGCGCCAATACGCTCGCACATCTCCACGTTGGCACCATCGAGGGTGCCGATGGTCAGCGCACCGTTGAGGCCGAACTTCATGTTGCTGGTGCCCGAAGCTTCGAAACCGGCCGTGGAAATCTGCTCGGACAAGTCCGCCGCCGGAATGATGCTTTCCGCCAGGCTGACGTTGTAGTTGGGCAAAAACACCACCTTCAGCAACCCCCGCACGGTCGGGTCGTTGTTCACCACCCGGGCGATGTCGTTGGTCAGTTTGATGATCAGTTTGGCCTGGTGATAACTGGCCGCCGCTTTACCGGCGAAGATTTTCACCCGAGGTACCCAGTCGACTTCAGGCTCGGCGCGAATCGCCTGATACAGCGCCACGGTGTGCATCAGGTTGAGCAACTGGCGCTTGTATTCGTGGATCCGTTTGACCTGAACGTCGAACATCGCCGCCGGATTGACCGCGATCCCCAGCCGCTCATGAATCAAGTAGGCCAAGGCCTTTTTGCTGTGCAGTCGCTGTTCGGCGAAGGCTTTGCGAAACGCAGGCTTCTCCGCGAACGGTTCCAGATCGAGCAGGCGCTCTTCCGGGTTATCCAGCACGTCCGGGCCGAGGGAATCGACCAGCATCGAGGTCAATTCGGAGTTGGCCTGGAAGAGCCAGCGGCGGAAGGTGATGCCGTTGGTTTTGTTGTTGATCCGCTCCGGGTAGAGCTTGTGCAGTTCGGCGAACACGGTCTTGCGCATCAACTGCGTGTGCAGCCCGGACACGCCGTTGACACTGTGCGAACCGAGGAACGCGAGGTTGCCCATGCGCACCCGGCGCCCGTTGTCCTCTTCGATCAGCGACACCGCGCGCAGCACGTCGAAATCGTGGATGCCCTTGGCGCGCAGCGAGTCGATGTGCTGCGCGTTGATCAGATAAATGATCTGCATGTGCCGCGGCAGCATGCGTTCCATCAGACCGACCGGCCAGGTTTCCAGCGCCTCGGGCAGCAGCGTGTGGTTGGTGTACGACAAGGTATCGACGGTGACTTGCCACGCCGCATCCCAGGCCACGTCGTAGACGTCGACCAGTTGCCGCATCAGTTCGGCAACGGCGATCGAAGGGTGGGTGTCGTTGAGCTGGATCGCCGCGTGATCGCCCAGGGTCAGCACCGAGGTGTGCATGTTGCGATGACGGCGCAACAAATCCTGCAGGGAGGCCGCCACGAAAAAGTATTCCTGACGCAGGCGCAGCTCCTGCCCGGCTTCGGTGCTGTCGGCCGGATAGAGAACCCGGGAAATGCTTTCGGCGCGGGCCACTTCAGCCACGGCGCCCAGGTGGTCACCGGCGTTGAAGCGCTCAAGGTGCAAGTCTTCCATGGCGCGCGCGCGCCACAGGCGCAGGGTGTTGACGCTCGCCCCGCGCCAGCCGACCACTGGCGTGTCATAGGCAATCGCCCGGACAGTTTCCGCTGGCGACCAGACCTGCTTGGATTTGCCGCTGGCATCGGTGACAGTTTCGACGCTGCCACCGAAGCCGATGGTGTACACCACTTCCGGACGCTCGAATTCCCACGGGTTGCCGAAATCCAGCCAGTGCTCGGTCTGTTCCTGCTGCCAGCCATCGACGATGGCCTGACGGAACAGACCATGTTCGTAGCGAATGCCGTAGCCGTGCCCGGCGATGCCGAGGGTCGACATGCTCTCCATGAAGCACGCCGCCAGACGTCCGAGGCCGCCATTTCCGAGTGCCGCGTCGGGTTCCAGCAGGCGAATGCGTTCCAGATCGACACCCAGTTCGGTCAGCGCCTCACGGGCGACGTCGAGCAGGCCGAGATTGCTCAGGCTGTCGTAGAGCAAACGACCGATGAGAAATTCCAGCGAGAGGTAATACACCCGCTTCTGGCCTTTGCGGTAGATCTGCCGGGTGTGGTCCATCCAGTGTTCGACCATGTGGTCGCGCGCCGCCAGGGCAATGGCTTCGAACCAGTCATGGTCGAAGGCGTGATCCGGGTCTTTACCCACTGCATAGGTGAGCTTGGTCAGGACGGCGTCGCGAAATGCGGCCACCTCTGCTTCGCGAACTAGTGGTTCTTGAGTCATCGATAGGACCTCGAGCGAGCGGGGAATTGTCTGAGCCTAGACGGTCTGACCGACGGTAGAGGCGCAGGTTCGGCAGTTTTTCCGAAGACGATGAGATAGCCCGGCATTAGCTTGGCGAGTGGGCTAATGAATGCAGGGGCCGTGCCGGACTGAATGGCACAAGCGCTGCATTTGCAAAAATCTGGCGAAAGGTTGTTCAAAAATCCACCAGTCCCGGTATGATCGCGCGCCCTGATGCACACACGCCTGGTAACCCCCGATGATGAAGCCCAACCTGATTGCCGCCGCCGAGATCGACCGTCTCGATACGTGGGCCAAATATTCGGCCCCGATGTGCGGTTCTTGTGTCTCCAGCTGCTGCACCCTGCCGGTCGAGGTCAAGATCAAGGACCTGGTGCGCATCGGCGTGGTCGACGAGTTCGAGCTGGGCGATCCGCCGAAAAACATCGCCAAGCGTCTGCAAAAGGAAGGGCTGGTCGAGCGCTTCAACCAGAAGTCGGGGATCTTCACCCTGCAGCGCATGAGCAACAACGATTGCTACTACCTCGATCGTAAGAGCCGCCTGTGCACCATTTATGACAAGCGCCCGGACACCTGCCGCAACCACCCGAAAATCGGCCCGCGGCCGGGGTATTGCGCGTACAAGCCGAAAGAAGTCGAGCGGGTGCAGAATTCGCGGTCGATCGAGAAGTTCTGACCTTTCCTGAAATGTTCGGCGCCTGTCAGGCCGCCTTCGCTGGCAAGCCAGCTCCCACATTGATTGATGTCGTACACAAGATTCATGTGCGACGCAAAACCCTGTGGGAGCTGGCTTGCCAGCGATGAGGCCAGCACAAACAACGCGTAAACCCCAGACAAACAAAAACGCCCCGGTCTCGCGACCGGGGCGTTTTTTCAAGCTCGGGCTAAATTACGCCTTGGCTTTCTTGGCAGCGCGGGTACGCTCGCTTTCGTCCAGGATCTTCTTGCGAAGACGGATGGACTTAGGAGTGACTTCGCACAGCTCGTCTTCCTGGATGTATTCCAGAGCCTGTTCCAGAGTGAAGCGAACAGGTGGCACCAGAGCGATGGTTTCGTCTTTACCCGAAGCACGCATGTTGTCGAGCTTCTTGCCTTTGGTAGGGTTCACACCCAGGTCGTTGTCGCGGCTGTTCTGACCAACGATCTGACCGTTGTAGATCTCCTGGCCGTGTTCTACGAACAGCTTGCCACGAGCCTGCAGGGTTTCCAGCGAGTAGGTCAGTGCCTTGCCGGTTTCAACCGAAACCAGAACGCCGTTCTGACGGCCGGACATGTGGCCCGACTTCACTGGAGCGTAACGGTCGAAGATCGAGGTCAGGATGCCAGCACCGTTGGTCAGGGTCAGGAACTGGTTACGGAAACCGATCAGACCGCGAGCAGGGATGTTGTATTCCAGACGAACACGGCCCTTGCCATCCGGCACCATGTTGCTCAGGTCGCCCTTACGCAGACCCATCTCTTCCATGACCTTGCCCTGCGATTCTTCAGGGATGTCGATGGTGACGTTTTCGAACGGTTCCTGCTTCACGCCGTCAACTTCACGGATGATCACTTCAGGACGGCCCAGGGCCAGCTCGAAGCCTTCGCGACGCATGGTTTCGATCAGTACCGAGAGGTGCAGCTCACCACGGCCGGAAACCTTGAACTTGTCAGCCGAGTCGCCTTCTTCAACGCGCAGTGCAACGTTGTACAGCAGCTCTTTGTCCAGACGATCCTTGATGTTACGGGAGGTCACGAACTTGCCTTCTTTACCGCAGAATGGCGAGTCGTTTACCTGGAAGGTCATGGAAACGGTTGGCTCGTCAACGGTCAGCGGCTTCATCGCCTCGACGGTGTTGATATCGCACAGGGTGTCGGAGATGAACAGCTCGTCGAAGCCGCTGATGCAGACGATGTCGCCGGCAGCTGCTTCTTCAACGTCGATGCGGTGCAGACCGTGGTGACCCATCAGCTTCAGGATACGACCGTTGCGGCGCTTGCCGTCGGCGCTGATCGCGACAACCGGGGTGTTCGGCTTGACGCGACCACGAGCGATACGGCCAACACCGATAACACCCAGGAAGCTGTTGTAGTCCAGAGCGGAGATCTGCATCTGGAACGGACCGTCACGGTCAACGGCCGGAGGCGGAACGTGGTCGACCACTGCCTGGTACAGCGCAGTCATGTCTTCGCCCATGGCGGTGTGATCCAGACCGGCGATGCCGTTCAGGGCCGAAGCGTAAACAACCTGGAAGTCCAGTTGTTCTTCGGTAGCACCGAGGTTGTCGAACAGGTCGAAGATCTGGTCCAGAACCCAGTCCGGACGCGCGCCTGGACGGTCAACCTTGTTGATGACCACGATTGGACGCAGGCCGGCTTCGAACGCCTTCTTGGTCACGAAACGGGTTTGCGGCATAGGGCCGTCTTGAGCGTCAACCAGCAGCAGAACGGAGTCAACCATCGACATTACGCGTTCTACTTCGCCGCCGAAGTCGGCGTGGCCCGGGGTGTCCACGATGTTGATGTGGTAGCCGTTCCAGTTGATGGCGGTGTTTTTCGCCAGAATGGTAATACCGCGCTCTTTTTCCTGGTCGTTGGAGTCCATCACGCGCTCGTCGTTGAGCTCGTTGCGCTCCAGGGTGCCGGATTGACGCAGGAGTTTGTCTACCAGGGTGGTCTTACCATGGTCAACGTGGGCAATGATGGCGATGTTACGTAGATTTTCGATCACTTGTGTATCTCGATCAGAGGATTCGGTTTGCTGACAAGTCTTGGCAGCGATTAACAGTAGTGTCCGGCATGGCCGTTACAGCTTGACGGCGGTGTCGGGGGGCCGGTGACGCAGGCCACAGGCAAACAGCCCCGGGCACTTAGCTCGGTCGATAAACGCGCACATTGGCATGCCCCTCACTGAGCAAATGGTGAGCATGCAGGCGACTCATCACGCCTTTGTCGCAATACAGCAGGTACTGGCGAGTCGGATCCAGCTCCTTGAAACGAGCGTTCACTGCGTAGAACGGCATCGTCTGTACTTCTATGCCGGCGAGTTCCAGCGGGTCATCCTCGGCCGCATCCGGGTGACGGATGTCGATGACGATCTGACCGGCCAGCGCTTCGCCGACTTCTTCGATCTGCAAGTCCTGGCCCAATTCGTCGATCACTCGATCGATCGGCACCAGTTTGGCGTTTTCGAGCGCACGCTCGAGGACCGCCATGTCGAATTCTTTCTCTTCGTGCTCAACACGGTGGCGCTTGGCGGCGGTCTTCGGATTGACCGAGATGACCCCGCAGTACTCCGGCATGTGCCGGGCGAAATCGGCGGTGCCGATCTCGTTGGCCGTGTCGATGATGTCCTGCTTGTGTGCCACGATCAGTGGGCGCAGGACCAGTTTGTCGGTCACGCAGTCGATCACCGACAGGTTCGGCAGCGTCTGGCTCGATACCTGGGAGATCGCTTCGCCGGTGACCAGCGCGTCGATGTGCAGGCGGTCGGCGATGGCCGAGGATGCGCGCAACATCATACGCTTCAATACGACGCCCATATGACTGTTATCGACTTTGCCGAGAATTTCGCCCAAAACCTCTTCGAAGGGAACACTGACAAATAGCACGCGTTGCGAGCTGCCGTACTTCTTCCAGATGAAATGCGCGACTTCCATCACGCCCAATTCGTGGGCACGCCCACCCAGATTGAAGAAGCAGAAATGTGCCATCAGGCCGCGGCGCATGATCTGATACGCGGCAACCGTCGAGTCAAAGCCGCCGGACATCAATACCAGCGTCTGCTCCAGAGCGCCGAGCGGGTAGCCGCCGATGCCATTGTGCTGGCTGTGGATCACAAACAACCGTTGGTCGCGAACTTCGATGCGAACTTCGATTTGCGGGTCTTTGAGGTCGATTCCGGCCGCACCGCACTCACGACGCAGCTTGCTGCCGACGTATTTTTCGACGTCCATCGAGCTGAACGGATGCTTGCCGGCACGCTTGCAGCGCACCGAGAAAATCTTCCCGGCCAGCTCATTGCCGTAGTGCTGCTTGCACTTCTCGGTGATGTCGTCGAAGTCGCCCAGCGGGTACTCGTCGATCTGCAGAAAGTGCGCGACACCGGGGGTGCAGACCAGGCGCTCGCCCATCTCTTTCAAGGCTTTGGGGTCGGTAACGCGGGTTTCCAGCTCGAGATTGTCCCACACACCGTTCACCACCACGGCCGGGTCCAGATCGCGGAGCACGGCGCGGATGTTCTTGGCCAGCTGGCGGATGAAACGCATCCGGACAGGGCGGCTTTTGATGGTGATCTCGGGGAAGACTTTTACGATTAGTTTCATGAAAACAGCGCGCGCAGGGCCAGCCGAAAAAGGGGGGCGCGGATTATAGCGGAAATTGCTCAAGGTTTAACCAGTTAATATGCAGAAGGTTTCACTTGCACCAAAACGGGTCATTTTTGATTTGAGGCGCTACATTAAGGGGCGAGATTTTCGCCTTTATGACGCTTTGCAGTGCTGCAAGCGTGAATTTGGGGCAAAAAACCCATGCTGGGGCACTGGCATGCAATTTGCTCCCTTGTGAGGCAGGTTGCCTTGGCAGAGTATCTGCGCCGGCATCACCCCTATTAAGGGCATCCACTACCAAGCCCTAAGCCACCCGGAGGACACTATGTCGAAGTCGGTTCAACTCATCAAAGATCATGACGTCAAGTGGATTGATCTGCGCTTCACGGACACCAAAGGCACTCAGCACCACGTGACCATGCCGGCTCGCGATGCGCTGGAAGACGACTTCTTCGAAGTCGGCAAGATGTTCGACGGTTCCTCCATCGCTGGCTGGAAAGGCATCGAAGCCTCCGACATGATCCTGCTGCCGGACGACGATACTGCCGTTCTCGACCCGTTCACCGAAGACGCGACCCTGATCCTGGTCTGCGACATCATCGAACCTTCGACCATGCAAGGTTACGATCGCGACCCGCGTGCCATCGCGCACCGCGCCGAGGAATACCTGAAGACCACCGGTATCGGTGACACCGTCTTCGCCGGTCCAGAGCCAGAATTTTTCATCTTCGACGAAGTGAAGTTCAAGTCCGACATCTCCGGCTCGATGTTCAAGATCTACTCCGAACAAGGCTCGTGGATGTCCGACCAGGACATCGAAGGCGGCAACAAAGGCCACCGTCCAGGCGTCAAAGGTGGCTACTTCCCGGTTCCGCCGTTCGACCACGACCACGAAATCCGTACTGCCATGTGCAACGCACTGGAAGAGATGGGCCAGACCGTTGAAGTTCACCACCACGAAGTGGCGACTGCCGGTCAGAACGAAATCGGTGTCAAGTTCAACACCCTGGTGAAGAAAGCTGACGAAGTTCAGACTCTGAAATACGTTGTCCACAACGTTGCCGACGCTTACGGCCGAACCGCGACCTTCATGCCGAAGCCACTGTACGGCGACAACGGCTCGGGCATGCACGTGCACATGTCCATCGCCAAAGACGGCAAGAACACCTTCGCTGGTGAAGGCTATGCCGGCCTGTCCGAAACTGCTCTGTACTTCATCGGCGGTATCATCAAGCACGGTAAGGCCCTGAACGGCTTCACCAACCCGGCCACCAACTCCTACAAGCGTCTGGTGCCAGGTTTCGAAGCTCCGGTGATGCTGGCCTACTCGGCGCGCAACCGTTCCGCATCGATCCGTATTCCTTACGTCAACAGCCCGCGCGGCCGTCGTATCGAAGCACGCTTCCCGGATCCGGCTGCCAACCCGTACCTGGCTTTCGCAGCACTGCTGATGGCCGGTCTGGACGGTATCCAGAACAAGATCCACCCAGGCGATGCTGCTGACAAAAACCTGTACGACCTGCCGCCTGAAGAGGCGAAAGAGATCCCACAAGTTTGCGGCAGCCTGAAAGAAGCCCTGGAAGAGCTGGACAAGGGCCGTGCGTTCCTGACCAAGGGCGGCGTGTTCTCCGACGACTTCATCGACGCTTACATCGCGCTGAAATCCGAAGAAGAAATCAAGGTCCGCACCTTCGTACACCCACTGGAATATGAGCTGTACTACAGCTGCTGATCCGGTAGCGCCGCGCTACGCGGCGTGACAGAAAGAGGCCTCCTTCGGGAGGCCTTTTTTTGAGGAAAATTCCGACAGCCTCAATCCACAAATTCGCGAACAACTTGCGTATCGTCCGGCATCAATCTTGGTGAACCGCCCGTAGCCTTTTCCTCCTAAGACCATTCGAGGAATAACGCGATGAACAACTACCCCTTCAAAACGCTGCTGGCGACTCTGGCCGCTCTCACCCTGCTGGGTTGCACCTCTCCCGACAAACCCGGGCAGATAGAGCGCAAGCTCTTGCTTGAAAGCAGCACGTCTTGGGATGGAACGCCCTACGTACGCTATCCCAACGCCGCCCCCGAACTGTCGGTGCTCAAACTCAGGATCCCCGCCAATACCCAGCTCCAATGGCACACCCACCCGACACCCAACGCCGCTTATATTCTCTCCGGCGAACTGACGATCGAAAGCCGGGACGATGGCCGCAGCCAGCGTTTCAAGCAGGGCGAGGCCGTTGCCGAGATGGTCGACCGCAGTCATCGCGGCGTCACCGGGGATGAACCCGTAGAGCTGGTTGTGTTCTATGCTGGCGGCGAGGGTATTCCATTGTCGGAGTGATATCCGCTGCTCACAGGACGTCCGAATGCGGTCATTGCTGTTAATTCTGTTGCTGGCTTGCACGTGTACCGCATCAGCACAGATCTACAAGTACACCGACGCCAGCGGTAACACGGTGTACAGCGATCATGCGCCGGACGGCGTACAAGCGCAGCCGGTGGATTTGCCGCCGCTCAACCGCGTTCAGCCTCAGACACCGAGTGCGCCTCCTTCAGACACCGCCAGCCGTGCGCCAGCGCGCAATGCCTATCAAGTGCTGGAGCTGACCGGCCTGCCCACCGAAGAGGCCCTGCGCGCCAACAATGGCACCTTCACCGTCAGCGTGCTGATCAAGCCGCGCCTGCAGGCGCCGCACCAGTTAAGGCTGGTCCTGGACGACGCACCTTACGGCCAGCCGAGCAATGTGCCGATCCTGCAACTGGTGAACGTCGATCGCGGCGAGCATCGTCTCGCGGTGCAAGTGATCGACGGCGAAGCGATCATCCAGCAGAGCCCGGCGGTAGTGTTCACCTTGCAGCGGGTGCACAAGCCATGAGGATTTTCTGGCTGATCCTGTGCCTGTGCGCCCAGTCCGTGCACGCCGAGGTCTTTACCTACATCGATGCACAGGGCAATCGCGTCTACACCGACCAGCCACGCGGCAATGCCAAGCGCGTACCTGTCGCGACCAGTAATCGCATGTCGGCCAACCCCACGGCTGCAGTTCCGATCAGCACTGCGAAAAAGGTCGCGGAACAACCATTGTTCCACTACGACATGCTGCGCATCCTGATTCCCGAGCCGGACGCGACCCTTCGCAGCAGCGCCGGCGAGGTGATCGTCAGCGTCACCAGCGAACCGGGCCTGCAGCAGGGCCATCGCTATCGCCTGCTACTGGACGGCCAGGCCACCGGCGAGCCGGGCCTGAGTCCGGTGTTCCCGCTGAGCAACATTGATCGCGGCAGCCACAACCTGTCGGTGGAAATCCTCGATGAGCAGGGTCGCACCGTCGAGCGCACCGCCAACCAGCCGTTCCACATGCTGCGCATCTCCCTGGCGCAGAAGCGCCAGGTCAAACCCTGCGTCACCGAAGACTACGGCGTACGCCCGGAATGCCCGCTGAAAGACAAACCGGTCGAAGAAAAAAACCCCTTCCTGCGTTTCTTCTAACGCCGTTCAGCTTTGCGCACTATATTGGTGCACGAGACTGCACCGTACCCATATTCCAACCCATTTTGGTTCGAAACTTCCCGCTCGCGTGCATTGAGCGCCACGCAAACGAGCGTCAAACGCCTGTTTCAGGGGTTGAACGCTTCTTTTCGGAGCCTTGGTTTGGTTTTTGCATTTTCCGTTTAACGACGCCTGCTTCTTGCGCACGCTCCGCCCCCAAAAGAGGCTCCGATGACTATTAGCGACGCAATCCACCGTTTGCTGCTCGACAACTTGACCACTGCCACCATTCTGCTCGATGCCGAACTACGCCTTGAGTACATGAACCCGGCAGCTGAAATGCTGCTGGCCATCAGCGGCCAGCGCAGCCATGGGCAGTTCATCAGCGAGCTGTTCACCGAGTCCACCGAGGCGCTCAACTCACTGCGTCAGGCGGTGGAACAGGCGCACCCGTTCACCAAACGCGAAGCGATGCTCACCGCCCTCACCGGCCAGACCCTGACCGTGGACTATGCGGTGACACCGATCCTCAGCAACGGCGCGACCATGCTTCTGCTTGAGGTGCACCCGCGTGATCGCCTGCTGCGGATCACCAAGGAAGAGGCGCAACTGTCCAAGCAGGAAACCAGCAAGATGCTGGTGCGCGGCCTCGCCCACGAGATCAAGAACCCGCTGGGCGGCATCCGTGGCGCCGCGCAATTGCTGGCCCGCGAACTGCCGGAAGACAGCCTGCGCGACTACACCAACGTGATCATTGAAGAGGCCGACCGTCTGCGCAATCTGGTCGACCGCATGCTCGGCTCGAACAAACTGCCGTCGCTGGCACTGTGCAACGTCCACGAAGTGCTCGAACGCGTCTGCCAACTGGTCGAAGCGGAAAGCCAGGGTTGCATCACCTTGGTGCGCGACTACGACCCGAGCATTCCCGACGTATTGATCGACCGTGAGCAAATGATTCAGGCCGTACTGAATATCGTGCGCAACGCGATGCAGGCGATCAGCAGCCAGAACGAGCTGCGTCTGGGCCGCATCAGCCTGCGCACCCGGACCATGCGCCAGTTCACCATCGGCCACGTCCGCCATCGCCTGGTGACCAAGATCGAGATCATCGACAACGGCCCGGGGATCCCTGCAGAACTTCAGGAAACCATCTTCTTTCCCATGGTCAGCGGCCGCCCGGATGGTACCGGGCTGGGCCTGGCCATCACCCAGAACATCATCAGCCAGCACCAGGGCCTGATCGAGTGTGACAGCCACCCCGGCCACACCACGTTCTCGATCTTTCTGCCACTGGAACAAGGAGCCACATCGACATGAGCCGTAGTGAAACCGTGTGGATCGTCGATGACGACCGTTCTATCCGTTGGGTTCTGGAAAAAGCCTTGCAGCAGGAAGGCATGACCACGCAGAGCTTCGACAGCGCCGATGGCGTGATGAGTCGTCTGGCCCGTCAGCAGCCTGATGTGATCATTTCCGACATCCGCATGCCGGGCGCCAGTGGCCTCGACCTGCTGGCGCGTATCCGCGAGCAACACCCACGGTTGCCGGTGATCATCATGACCGCGCACTCCGACCTCGACAGCGCAGTGGCCTCGTATCAGGGCGGCGCTTTCGAATACCTGCCCAAGCCCTTCGACGTGGACGAGGCGGTATCGCTGGTCAAGCGCGCCAATCAGCATGCGCAAGAGCAGCAAGGCCTGGAGGTGGTGCCGGCGCTGACCCGCACCCCGGAAATCATCGGCGAAGCGCCGGCGATGCAGGAGGTGTTTCGCGCCATCGGCCGCTTGAGCCACTCCAACATCACCGTGCTGATCAACGGCGAATCCGGTACCGGTAAAGAACTGGTGGCCCACGCCCTGCACCGCCACAGCCCGCGCGCGGCCTCGCCGTTCATCGCGCTGAACATGGCGGCGATCCCCAAGGACCTGATGGAATCCGAGCTGTTCGGCCACGAAAAAGGCGCATTCACCGGCGCGGCCAACCTGCGTCGCGGGCGCTTTGAACAGGCGGACGGCGGCACGCTGTTCCTCGACGAAATCGGCGACATGCCGGCCGATACCCAGACCCGTTTGCTGCGGGTGCTGGCCGACGGCGAGTTCTATCGCGTTGGCGGGCATGTGCCGGTCAAGGTCGATGTGCGGATCATTGCCGCGACTCACCAGAATCTGGAAACCTTGGTGCATGCCGGGAAATTCCGTGAGGACTTGTTCCACCGCCTCAACGTGATCCGCATCCACATCCCGCGTCTGTCGGACCGTCGCGAAGACATCCCGACCCTGGCCAAGCACTTCCTCAGCCGCGCCGCACAAGAACTGGCGGTAGAGCCGAAGCTGCTCAAGAGCGAGACCGAGGAATACCTGAAGAACCTGCCATGGCCGGGCAACGTACGGCAGTTGGAGAACACCTGCCGCTGGATCACGGTGATGGCCTCCGGGCGCGAAGTGCACATCAGTGATCTGCCGCCGGAACTGCTGAGCCTGCCGCAGGATTCGGCGCCGGTGACCAACTGGGAGCAGGCGCTGCGCCAGTGGGCCGATCAGGCATTGGCCCGCGGCCAGTCGAGCCTGCTCGACAGCGCGGTGCCGGCGTTCGAGCGGATCATGATCGAGACTGCACTGAAGCACACGGCCGGTCGCCGTCGTGATGCGGCGGTATTGCTCGGCTGGGGGCGTAATACCCTGACGCGCAAGATCAAGGAATTGGGGATGAAAGTGGATGGTGGGGATGATGATGAGGGGGATGAGGGTTAACTCGGCACTCTAGTCGTCCGCGAAAAGATCGCAGCCTTCGGCAGCTCCTACAGAGAACGCATATCCCTGTAGGAGCTGCCGAAGGCTGCGATCTTTTTTTGTGTGCACCGCCACAAGGCACGGCGAACCGCAATTGGGCATGACTCACTGATCAAAAAAACACCAACAAGATCAAAGCTTCAACCAAGCAGAGGCATCAAATCCCCGATTCACGGGGCTTTCGCGGCTCTTAGGCTTTTTTCTGTTTCGAAATACTAAAACTGGCACGCCACCTGCAGTAACGCTTACAGGTGATTCGATTCACCAACCCTTTCGGGGACCTTGGTACAGGCAGGCCGGGGATTCCCCTCTTTACACCGGGTTCAAAACCGCAACGCGGCGAACTCACCCTTTTGGGATCCTTGGTACAGGCAGGCCGGGGGTTCCCTCTTTACACCGGACCGACGCTCTCAGCGAAGTCCACCCCCGTTTTGGGAACCCTGGTACAGGCAGGCCGGGGATTCCCGCTTTTATTGCTCACGGAGATGGATCTGCAGCCGCCAGCGGTCCTCGACTTTGCTGCCGGCCCACTCCCCGTGCAGCGGCCGCGCCGCCAGCACCGTCAGCAACAGCCCACCGTCACTCACCCGCGTTCGCCAGTTCACGTCCTTGCCGTTGAGTTTCAACTGGCCTTTCTGCGCGCGGCCTTCAGCCTGGAACAACAGGGCCACGGTGCCGTCGATGATCTCGCCGTGCAGTTGCGGTTCGTTGTTGAACCACACCACCAGGCCGTCATCGCTCACCTCGACCTGCTGCAACACAGTCGGATCCGGCGTGGTCAGGCGACCGATCATCAAACCGATCATCAGCCCGAAAATTGCCAGCGAACCGATTACCCGCGGGAATAGTTTCGAACGCGGGTCGGCTTGCGGCGTAGAATGCGCGTCATCTTTACCTTCGGAGCCGTGCATGTTTCACGTCATCCTTTTTCAACCAGAAATTCCGCCGAACACCGGCAACGTTATCAGGCTGTGCGCCAACAGCGGCTGCCACCTGCATTTGATCGAACCGCTGGGTTTCGAGATGGACGACAAACGCTTGCGCCGGGCCGGCCTCGACTACCACGAATATGCCACGTTGCAGCGCCATGCCGACCTCGCCAGTTGCCTGGAAAGCCTCGGCTACCCACGCTTGTTCGCGTTCACCACCAAAGGCTCGCGGCCGTTTCACGATGCCGCGTTCGTCCCGGGTGATGCGTTCATCTTCGGCCCGGAAAGCCGTGGCCTGCCGCCGGAAGTGCTCGACGCCCTGCCCGCCGAACAACGCCTGCGCCTGCCGATGCGTGAAGGCTGCCGCAGCCTCAACCTGTCCAATACCGTGGCGGTGGCCGTGTACGAAGCGTGGCGGCAGAACGACTTTAAATAACCACCCGAGCCTTCGGCAGCTCCTACATGAAGTCATGAAGTCTGTATTCCAACCCAAGAAAAAAGCGCCTGTTACGGCGCTTTTTTCGTTGTCGCTCAAACCGCTTATTGAACGGTCGGGGTCTCGCCCGCAGCCTGCATGCGCTGCAGCTCTTGCGCGTACAGGCCGTCGAAGTTCACCGGCGCCAGCATCAGGGCCGGGAACGAACCACGGGTCACCAGGCTGTCCAGGGTTTCGCGAGCGTACGGGAACAGGATGTTCGGGCAGAACGCACCCAGGGTGTGGCTCATCGAAGCCGCGTCGAGGTTCTTGATCAGGAAGATACCGGCCTGTTGCACTTCAGCGATGAAGGCCACTTCGTCGCCGTTTTTCACGGTCACGGACAGGGTCAGCACGACTTCGTAGAAATCACCTTCCAGCTCTTTCTGGCGAGTGTTCAGATCCAGACCGACGGTCGGGTCCCACTGCTGGCGGAAGATCGCCGGGCTTTTCGGGGCTTCGAAGGACAGATCGCGTACGTAGATGCGCTGCAAGGAGAATTGCGGTGCGGTTTCTTCTTCGCTGGCTGCAGTGTTCTGTTGGTCAGTCATCTCAGATCCTTTCTGATCTTGGGTCTTTTAGGGATTGCTGTACGTGGGTGCAGCCGTTCAGGCCTTGAGCAGCGCGTCGAGCTTGCCGGCGCGCTCCAGGGCATACAAATCATCACAACCGCCGATGTGCTTTTCGCCGATCCAGATCTGCGGCACGGACGTGCGTCCGGCCTTCTGGCTCATGGCAGCACGAATCTGCGGCTTGCCATCGACCTTGATCTCTTCGAAGGCCACACCTTTGTTCGCGAGCAATTGCTTGGCTCGCATGCAGTAAGGGCAGTAGTCGCTGGAGTAGACGATGACTTCGCTCATATCACTTCACCAGCGGCAGGTTGTCGCCTTTCCAGCTGGAGATCCCGCCGGACAGCTTGGCGGCGGTGAAGCCGGATTTCATCAGCTCGCGGGCGTGGGTGCCGGCGGTCTGGCCCAAAGCATCGACCAGAATGATGGTCTTGGCCTTGTGCTTTTCCAGCTCGCCGGTACGCGCAGCCAGCTTGTCTTGAGGAATGTTGATCGCGCCAACGATATGGCCGGCGGCGTAATCTTTCGCCGGACGGATGTCCACCACCACGCCTGCGTCCTTGTTGACCAGTGCGGTCAGTTCGCCGGTGCTCAGGCTTTTACCGCCGCCCTGCATCGTGTGCGCCAGCAGCAAAGCCAGCAATACGACGAAGATACCGACAAGAATGTAGTGGTTAGTGGCAAATTCAATCAGGTGAGCAACCATCGAAGGAGGTTCCAGGGCGTTAAAATGTCGGCCAGTATACACAGCCCCCAAGGTGGGCCAAACCCCGTCCGGCGGTGACGTGGTCGGAACTAAGCATTAAACTCGCCACTCCCTTTTCCATCGCCCTCTTCTTTATTAGCCACGAGTGGATTCCATGACTACCACGCCTAAACCTTTGGTCCTGATGATTCTCGACGGCTTCGGTCACAGTGACAGCCACGAATCCAATGCCGTGTATGCGGCGAAGAAACCTGTGCTCGATCGTCTGTGGGCCACGGTGCCGAACGGCCTGATCTCGGGCAGCGGCATGGACGTCGGTCTGCCGGACGGCCAGATGGGCAACTCCGAAGTCGGCCACATGAACCTCGGCGCCGGGCGTGTGGTGTATCAGGACTTCACCCGCGTGACCAAAGCGATCCGCGACGGCGAGTTTTTCGAAAACCCGACCATCTGCGCCGCCGTGGATAAAGCCGTGGCCGCCGGCAAAGCCGTGCACTTCATGGGCCTGCTGTCCGATGGCGGCGTACACAGCCACCAGGATCACCTGATCGCCATGGCCGAACTGGCCTTCAAGCGCGGCGCCGAAAAGATCTACCTGCACGCCTTCCTCGATGGCCGCGACACCCCGCCGAAAAGCGCCGCGTCGTCGATCGAACTGCTCGACGCGACCTTCCAGGCACTCGGCAAGGGCCGCATCGCCAGCCTCATCGGTCGCTACTTCGCGATGGACCGTGACAACCGTTGGGACCGCGTCTCCCAGGCCTACAACCTGATCGTCGACGGCAACGCCGAATTCAACGCTGCCACCGCCCAGGAAGGCCTCGACGCCGCCTACGCCCGTGGCGAGAGCGACGAGTTCGTCAAGGCCACCACCATCGGCGAGCCGGTCAAGGTCGAAGACGGCGATGCCGTGGTGTTCATGAATTTCCGCGCCGACCGTGCCCGCGAGCTGAGCCGCGTATTTGTCGAAGACGATTTCAAGGAATTCGAGCGCGCGCGCCAGCCAAAAGTGCAGTACGTGGGCTTGACCCAATACGCCGCCAGCATCCCGGCCCCTGCAGCCTTCGCTCCAGGCAGTCTGGAAAACGTGCTCGGCGATTATCTGGCGAAAAACGGCAAGACTCAGCTGCGCATCGCCGAAACCGAAAAATATGCACACGTGACCTTCTTCTTCTCCGGCGGCCGCGAAGAGCCGTTCCCGGGTGAAGAGCGCATTCTGATCCCGTCGCCGAAAGTCGCCACCTACGACCTGCAACCGGAAATGAGCGCGCCGGAAGTCACCGACCGCATCGTCGATGCCATCGAACACCAGCGTTACGACGTGATCGTGGTCAACTACGCCAACGGCGACATGGTCGGCCACAGCGGCGTGTTCGACGCGGCGGTGAAGGCCGTGGAATGCCTCGACACCTGCGTTGGTCGCATCGTCGAAGCGCTGGAAAAGGTGGGCGGCGAAGCGCTGATCACCGCTGACCATGGCAACGTCGAAAAAATGGCCGATGAGGAAACCCACCAGGCGCACACCGCGCACACCACCGAGCCGGTGCCGTTCATTTATGTCGGCAAGCGCGACCTCAAAGTGCGCGAAGGCGGCGTACTGGCGGACGTGGCACCGACCATGCTGATGCTGTTGGGTCTGGAAAAACCGGCGGAAATGACTGGCACCTCGATTCTGGTTTAATTCGCCAGATCAAACACCGCCAAACCCTGTGGGAGCTGGCTTGCCAGCGATAGCAATCTGACAGCCAACAGCTATGTTGAATGTGCAGACGCCATCGCTGGCAAGCCAGCTCCCACAGTGGTTTATGGGGTTTTCGAAATGGAAATGAGCCTCTGCGCCGCTCCAGTTATCACACAAGCCCAATTGGGCGTTTTTTTTGCCGCCCCGGGCGGGCATACTAGGCCGTCCATTACCCTGGTGCCGCCCGCCTCTATGCTCCGCGTCCTGATCGCCCTCGCTCTGACTTGCCTGCTCCAACCGGCCTTCGCTGACGAGCGCGCGCAAACCCAACAGCAGTTGGATGCCACGCGTCAGGACATTGCCGAGCTGAAAAAGCTGCTGGGCAAGCTGCAGGAAGAAAAATCCGGTGTGCAGAAAGAGCTCAAGGGCACCGAGACCGAGATGGGCAAGCTCGAGAAGCAGGTCGATGCCCTGCAGAAAGAGCTGAAGAAAAGCGAATCCGAGCTGCAGCGACTCGATGCGGAGAAAAAAAAACTCCAGAGCGCGCGCACTGAACAACAGCGACTGATCGCCATCCAGGCCCGCGCGGCCTACCAGAACGGCCGTCAGGAATACCTCAAGCTGCTGCTCAATCAGCAGAATCCCGAGAAATTCGCCCGCACTCTCACCTATTACGATTACCTGAGCCAGGCCCGCCTGGAGCAGTTGAAGAACTTCAACGAAACCCTGCGCCAACTGGCCAATGTCGAAAAAGACATCGCCATGCAGCAGGCGCAATTGCTGGTGCAGAAAAGCAGCCTCGACACCCAGCGCGACGAGCTGGAAAAAGTCCGCAAGGAACGTCAGCAAGTCCTCGCCAAACTCAACGATGACGTGAAAGCCCGCGACCAGAAACTGGCCGCCCGCGAGCAGGATCAGGCAGACCTGTCTAAAGTCCTTAAAACCATTGAAGAAACCCTGGCCCGCCAGGCCCGTGAGGCAGAAGAAGCGCGACAGAAAGCGCTGATTGCCCAGCAGGAAGCGGAAAAAAAGCGTTTGCGTGAGGCGCAGGCTGATAACAGCGACGCCCCACGAAAACCAGCCAGATCAACCCCCGGCGCGCTGGTGTCCAGCAGCGGCGAGACCTTCGGTGGCCCTTTTGCTGCAACCCGGGGAAAACTTCCATGGCCGGTTGATGGTCGATTGCTGGCACGCTTCGGCGAAAGCCGTGGCGACGATGCCCGGACCAAGTGGGATGGCGTGATGATCAGCGCCGCTGCCGGCAGCCAGGTGCATGCCGTGCACGGCGGACGCGTGGTGTTCGCCGACTGGCTGCGTGGCGCCGGGCTGCTGGTGATCCTCGATCACGGCAATGGTTTTCTGAGTCTTTACGGTCACAACCAGACGCTGCTCAAGTCGGCCGGTGACGTGGTAAAAGCCGGTGAGTCGATTTCCACTGTGGGTAACAGTGGCGGTCAGGACACGCCAGCGCTGTATTTCGCAATTCGTCAGCAGGGTCACCCGAGTGATCCGGCGCAATGGTGTCACGCGCAAGGATAAGCGCGTCGCCTAATTCAGGAGTTCGTTCGACATGCTGCATTTGTCCCGCCTTACCTCGCTGGCCCTGACGATCGCCCTGGTGATCGGCGCGCCTCTGGCGTTCGCCGCTCAACCGGCCCCGGCCGTCGCTCCGGCAGGCACTGCCGCGACCGCCAAGGCACCGTTGCCGCTGGAACAGTTGCGCACCTTTGCCGAGGTCATGGACCGGATCAAGGCAGCGTATGTCGAACCGGTGGACGACAAAACCCTGCTGGAAAACGCGATCAAGGGCATGCTCAGCAACCTCGATCCGCACTCCGCCTATCTCGGCCCTGAAGACTTCACCGAGCTGCAGGAAAGCACCAGCGGCGAATTCGGCGGCCTGGGCATCGAAGTCGGCTCCGAAGACGGCTTCATCAAGGTCGTCTCGCCGATCGACGACACCCCGGCGTCGAAGGCCGGCATCCAGGCCGGTGACTTCATCGTCAAGATCAACGGCCAGCCAACTCGCGGCCAGACCATGACCGAAGCCGTAGACAAGATGCGCGGCAAGATCGGCCAGAAGATCACCCTGACCCTGGTGCGCGACGGTGGCACGCCGTTCGACGTGACCCTGGCCCGCGCGGTGATTCAGGTGAAGAGCGTCAAGGCGCAGCTGCTGGAATCTGGCTACGGCTACATCCGCATCACCCAGTTCCAGGTCAAGACCGGCGAAGAGGTTTCCAAGGCCCTGGCCAAGCTGCGCAAGGACAACGGCAAAAAGCTCAACGGCATCATCCTCGACCTGCGCAACAACCCGGGCGGCGTGCTGCAGGCAGCAGTGGAAGTGGTCGACCACTTCATCAAGAAAGGCCTGATCGTTTACACCAAGGGCCGGATCGCCAACTCCGAGCTGCGCTTCTCCGCCACCGGCAAGGACGAAAGCGAAGCGGTGCCAATGGTCGTGCTGATCAACGGTGGCAGCGCCTCGGCTTCGGAAATCGTCGCCGGCGCCCTGCAGGATCAGAAACGCGCCGTGGTCATGGGCACCACCAGTTTCGGCAAAGGCTCGGTGCAGACCGTGCTGCCGCTGAACAACGACCGCGCGCTGAAGATCACCACCGCGCTGTACTTCACGCCGAACGGTCGCTCGATCCAGGCCCAGGGCATCGTCCCGGACATCGAAGTGCGCAAGGCCAAGATCACCAACGAAGCGGATGGCGACTACTTCAAGGAAGCCGACCTGCAAGGTCACCTGGGCAACGGCAACGGCGGTGCGGACAAGCCGACCGGTTCCGGCGCCAAGGCCAAAGCCATGCCGCAGGATGACGATTACCAGTTGGCCCAGGCCCTGAGCCTGCTCAAAGGGCTGAGCATCACGTCCGGCCGTTGAGGATGTCGTTGCGTTTCTTCTTCGTCCTGCTCTGCTGTCTGGCGGGTGCTGCTCACGCAGAACCCGCCAGGACGTCCCCGCCAAAAGCCTACCTGACGCTGATCATCGACGACCTGGGACAGAACCTGCCCCGGGATCGCCGCGTGCTGGCCCTGCCCGGCCCGGTGACCACAGCGATCATGCCCGACACTCCGCACGCTACCGAATTCGCCCGCGAAGCCCATCGCGCCGGCAAGATCGTGATCCTGCATATGCCCATGGACCCGGCCACCGGCCCGTATGCCTGGCATCCCGAGCTGCCGCTCGAAGAGCTGGAGAGGCGCCTTAACGCTGCGTTCAAAATGGTCCCCTACACCGCTGGCATCAATAACCACATGGGCAGCCGCATGACCGCGCAACCGGTGGCAATGGCGTGGCTGATGGGCGAGTTGCAGCGCCGTCACAAGTTCTTCGTCGATAGCCGCACCAGCGCCCAGACCGTGGCGGCGCAGCAGGCCCAGAAAATCGACTTGGCCAGTGTTTCACGGGATGTGTTCCTCGATGACGAGCGCACGGAAGCCGCCATCTTCACCCAACTGCAAACGGCCATCAGCCTGGCGCAAAAGCAGGGTTCGGCGGTGATGATCGGTCACCCTTATCCGCAGACACTGGCAGTGCTGGAACGTGAAATGCCGAAACTCAAGGCGCAAGGCATCGAGTGGATCGACATCAAGCAGATGATCAGCGTGCGCAGTAACAAAGCCACCGCTGCACACGGAAAGAACGGAATTTACCGTTAGTTTTTGCAGCGGGTTTCCAATAACTCTTTGCAACTCCAACAAATAGCAACACCTCCGAAACCGCAATAAGGCAAAACCACCTTATTCTGCGCCAGTCTCATATCCCGCACATTAGCTAAAGACTGGCCATGAACTTATCCCGCCTGGAACTTTGAAGTAACCGCCAGCACCCGTTTTATCCGGACCAAACGAACTACTGATCCGCTCGACTGCGAAACTCCGCAAGGCTACAGCCAGCCAATCAATACTGACACCCCCCCCACTCGGCTAAATGTTCCAATGGGACCTGAAACCGGGCTTAACAATCTTTGTATCATTGCCACCAACAGTATCGAGGACCTATTGCCCGCCGGCACTTATCGCAATGCCGTCACTGTCCCCACTTACCTGATTGATGCAGGCCCGACGCCTGTTCCGACCGTAGATATATCCTTTAACAAAGAAATAAACAGGGCGCAGATTTTCTGGCCGAAACGCAAGAACGAGGGCTTTGATGGCTACGAGGTAAAAGACGGTCTTGCTGGAAAAGTCAGCTGCGAAGACCCGCAGGGTTATAGGCGTGTGACCTCCAATTGGCTGCGTCCGGAAAGCAACTTCCCCCTCAAGCTCTGCGTTTACGCTGTCGACCCCAACAATCAGCGCTCAGAATTGAAGGAATACGTCCGGGAATGGGAAGCGCTCAAAAACAGCGCCCCCTGAGCTGATCAGCGACACCCGCCTTGTGCTTCCGCATTAATGGGCAAAACGGGAGCGCAAGACAGCCAATGGCACGGAACGGTTTTTTCGGAAACAACTGGTCACGACGTCATACATAGTTACCGCCAGAGAGCGGAGACGAACACCGATAGTGAGACCTGCAACGGGTCGCGACTCCCTTGAGTCGCCGTTCAACTATCAGGAGTGACCATGACCATTCATGACCAGGCCGCAGCGCCATCCAGGCAAATCGAGCCGATCCGACACGACAATCTGCTGATCCATTTCACCTCGGAATTTCACCGGATCTGGGACAGCACCGGCTCACGGGCAAAACCCGCGGCCTTCTGGCGCCCGACTCCGGCGCCAGATGTGTTGCCGGGCTATTTTCCGCTCGGCGACGTGTTCACCGCCGGACTCCACAACATCAACGGCAGCACCGTCGTCGCCGTGGTTTGCGAAGCCGATTTCCCCAGTGCAGATTCAATGAATGGGCCGGCACTGTGCCGTCCGGAGGATTTCGAGCTGATCTGGAAAGATTCCGGCTCAGGCTCGAAGAAAGACGGTGCCGTATGGCGACCGCTTGCCCCGCAAGGTTATGTGGCCATGGGCGCGGTCTGCTCCAATGATCACGAAAAACCTTCACTCAATGCGGTTCGCTGCGTGCGCGCCGATCTCGTGATCGCCTCGGACATCGGCGAACTGATCTGGAACGACAGGGGCAGCGGCGCCCGACAGAGCCTCAGTGCATGGAGTGTCACACCACCCGGTGCAGCCCCGGGAGAGATTCACTTCGCACCAGGTACTTTTATTGCGGCAAACACTTTCAACCGGCCCGAGAGCAATGTCGGGGTCTATTCGCTACGGATGCAGATCACCCCACTGATCAAATCATCGCCACAGTTGCCGGTGCTCAGCGCAGCGGATGCTCCGCAAAAAAACGGCGCAGCGACTATCGCTCAAGTGGTCGAGCTTCCATGGTTTGCCGTCAAGGATGACTTGTCACCACTCGAACAATTGCGCACCACGCCGTTTTATCGCCTGGAAAGAACCGACCAGTACTATCTGGTTGGGAGCGGACACAACACGGGCGATGGAAGCCGGGCGTTCAAATGGACGACGCAGCGGCTGCAGAATCCGAAAATGCTGCGACTATTCACTCAACTGACTACGGTGAATTTCGTCGGTCCCTGGACAAGGCATGCAGATATGCTTCCGACATTACCGTTCTCGGCGAGATTGGACAGTCAGTTCACCCACAGCGAGACTTCAATCAGCGGCTGGCAGGCGCCGTCTGTCACCCATGTAATTGCCATGGCAGGCAAAGGCAGGTTCGTGGCGGTTTATCAACTGGAGAGTTTTTACGAGTTGCTGAGGGCAGACGGTTCGCAAGTGGGGATCAATCTCGGCTACACCCACGATGAAAATCTGTACCTACTGCAATATCCACCGCACGAATGTCCCCACAATACAGCGGAACAGCCGGCACCGACGGCTACAGATAGCGCCCCATGATTTCATCGACAACCCCGTCCTTGCGCATCTGATCCAACGCCGCCTGCAGCCTGGCGACCGTTGCATCCGACACATCCTTGTTCAGCGCCAGGTACAACTCGGCGCTGTTGAAGCGCAGCACGGTCTTGAGGCCGGTGACCCCGTCCTGCCGCGCCAGATAACGCCCGGCAGGATCGCCCGTGGCCCACAGGTCGATCTGGCCGTTGACCAGTTTTTTCGCGTTGTCCTGATCGCGCAGCACGACCATAGGCTTCAAGCCTTGTTTGGTCAGTGTCTCGGCAATCGCATCGCCCTTGTAGGCACCGATCCTGTATTTGCGCGCATCGTTGAGGGTGTCGAGGGTGATCTTGCTGTCGGCCCTGGCCAACATGATCCAGTCGTCCGGACCGATCGGGCCGACCCATTTGAACAGGTTTTCGCGGTCCGGCAGGCGGGCCATCACGAAGGCGCCGTAGCCGGGGTTTTCCAGCGCCAGCTTGTAGACGCGCTCCCATGGGAAGCGCAGCGTCAGGCTGTAGGTGAGCCCGGCACGCTTGAACATTTCACGCACGATGTCGGCGGCAATGCCGTTGATGTTCTCGCCCTTGGCGAAATTCTTGCCGTCTTTCGCCATGTTGTAGGGCGGAAAGTTTTCGGTGAGGAGCACCAGATCGGTGTCAGGACTGTTTTCGGCCCGCGCCGTGTTGATTAACAACACAGAGGCACTGGCGAGAACAAGAAGCAGGCGTTTGATCATGTCGGGGCTACCGGAATCCATGGCGTGCCCAAGAGTGCCTTGGGTACGCCATGCTGTCCACTGGCCTGTACGGTTTAGCGCATCACGATGCCGCGTTTGGCCATATACGCTTTCGCTTCCTGCACGGTGTATTCGCCGAAGTGGAAAATACTCGCCGCCAGTACCGCGCTGGCGTGGCCTTCAAGTATGCCGTCGGCCAGATGCTGCAGGTTGCCGACGCCGCCGGAAGCGATCACCGGAATGCCCAGCGCATCGCTGATTGCGCGGGTCACACCGAGGTCGAAGCCGTTTTTCATGCCGTCCTGATCCATGCTGGTCAGCAGGATCTCGCCGGCACCGAGGCCTTCCATCTTCTTCGCCCACTCGACCGCATCGAGGCCGGTCGGCTTGCGCCCGCCGTGGGTGAAGATTTCCCAGCGCGGGGTTTCACCCGGGCCGGAGACCTTCTTCGCGTCGATGGCGACGACGATGCACTGCGAGCCGAAATGCTGCGCCGCTTCGCCGACGAACTCCGGATTGAACACCGCTGCGGTGTTGATCGAGACCTTGTCCGCACCGGCGTTGAGCAGATTGCGGATGTCCTGCACGGTGCGCACGCCACCGCCGACGGTCAGCGGAATGAACACCTGGCTGGCCATGCGCTCGACAGTATGCAGCGTGGTGTCGCGACCATCGACGCTGGCGGTGATGTCGAGGAAGGTAATCTCGTCGGCACCCTGCTCGTCATAACGCCGGGCGATTTCCACCGGGTCGCCGGCGTCGCGGATGTTCTCGAACTTCACGCCTTTGACGACCCGGCCGTTGTCCACGTCCAGGCAAGGGATGATGCGTTTGGCCAGCGCCATGGTCAGTCCTCAGCCTTGGTACGCGTCGCAGAAAGCTTGCGCTTCGGCGACGTCGAGAGTGCCTTCGTAGATCGCCCGGCCAGTGATGGCGCCGATGATGCCCGGCGCCTTGGCGTCGAGCAGCGACTTGATGTCACCCAGATTGTGGATACCGCCGGACGCGATCACCGGGATCTTCGTCGCTGCAGCCAGTGCAGCGGTGAACGGTACGTTGCAGCCCTGCATCATGCCGTCTTTGGCGATGTCGGTATAAACGATCGAGGACACGCCGTCGGCTTCAAACTGCTTGGCCAGGTCGATGACCTGCACGGTGCTGATTTCAGCCCAGCCATCGGTGGCAACGAACCCGTCCTTGGCATCCAGACCGACGATGATCTTGCCCGGGAACGCGCGGCAGGCTTCAGCGACGAACGCCGGATCTTTTACGGCTTTTGTGCCAATGATCACGTAGCTCACGCCCGCCTTGACGTAGTACTCGATGGTTTCCAGCGAGCGAATACCGCCACCGATCTGGATCGGCAGGGTCGGATAACGCTTGGCAATTGCGGTGACCACTTCGCCGTTGACCGGCTGACCTTCGAACGCGCCGTTCAGATCGACCAGATGCAGACGGCGGCAACCGCCCTCCACCCACTTGGCAGCCATGCTCACCGGGTCATCGGAGAACACTGTGGAATCTTCCATGCGGCCCTGGCGCAGACGTACGCAGGCACCGTCTTTAAGATCGATAGCGGGAATAATCAGCATCTGGCAAACCTTCAAATTTGAATGTTCAGCTTGGCTCGGAAATCAGTTTTTCTCGAGCGCCCACAGGTCGCTTTCGATGCTTTCAAACCGCTCTTTGAGGTGGGTCTGCACATCGAAAATCGCCCTGTTGTAATAGTGCGGAGCAATTTCACGGGTAAACAGCTCAAGAATTTCCGCCGCTTCGAACGAACCCAGGTCGAGTTCAAAATGGTCTTCCATGAACCGCTGAATCTTGCGATTGGCCTCACTCTCCTGTTCGGGCGTGAGAGTCAGGATCGGCGGTTTGGACTTCTTGGCAGCCATTTACCAGCGACCGTCCCATGCGGCGAAGTTCTGCAGCAATTGCAGGCCATGGGTATGGCTCTTCTCCGGGTGGAACTGCACGGCGAAGCGCGAGCCTTCGGCCAGCGCTGCGGCGAAATCGACCCCGTAATGACCGCTGCCCACCACCTGCCGCGCGTTGGCGGCGGCGATGTAGTAGCTGTGCACGAAGTAGAAACGCGCCATGTCCGGAATGTCGTGCCACAGCGGGTGACTGACCTTCTGCTGCACTTCGTTCCAGCCCATGTGCGGGACTTTCAGGTGCTCGCCGTCTTCATGCAGGTCTTTGCCGAAGAACTTCACCGCGCCCGGGAACAGGCCGATGCAGTCGACACCGTCGTTCTCTTCGCTGCTGTCGAGCAGGGCTTGCATGCCGACGCAGATGCCGAGAAACGGACGATCCTGGCTGACTTCACGTACCAGCGAATCGAAACCAAGGCGACGGATCTCCGCCATGCAATCGCGAATCGCGCCAACGCCCGGGAATACCACCCGGTCGGCTTCGCGAATCACGTCGGCATCGCTGGTGATCAGCACCTTGCCGGCGCCGACGTGCTCGAGGGCCTTGGCCACCGAGTGCAGGTTGCCCATGCCGTAATCGATAACTGCAACCGTCTGCATTACAGAACGCCTTTGGTCGATGGCATTTGCCCGGCCATGCGTTCATCCAGCTCGACGGCCATGCGCAGGGCGCGGCCGAAAGCCTTGAACACGGTTTCGATCTGGTGGTGGGTGTTGGTGCCACGCAGGTTGTCGATGTGCAGGCTGACCAAGGCGTGGTTGACGAAGCCCTGGAAGAATTCCTGGAACAGGTCGACGTCGAAGCCGCCCACGGTGGCGCGGGTATACGGCACGTGCATCTGCAGGCCTGGACGGCCGGAGAAGTCGATCACCACGCGCGACAGCGCTTCATCGAGCGGCACGTAGGCGTGGCCGTAGCGACGGATGCCTTTCTTGTCGCCGATGGCTTTGGCGAAGGCCTGGCCGAGGGTGATACCGACGTCTTCCACGGTATGGTGGTCGTCGATATGCAGATCGCCCTTGCATTCAATATCCAGGTCGATCAACCCGTGACGGGCGATCTGATCCAGCATGTGCTCAAGAAAAGGAACACCGATATCGAATCGGGCCTTTCCGGTGCCATCAAGGTTGATCGAGGCTTTGATCTGGGTTTCCAGAGTGTCGCGCTCGACAGACGCCTTACGTTCGGCCATCACCAGCTCCGCAAAATCATTGGGCGAAAAAGGCAGCCATTATAGGCACGCGGGGCCGAAACAGAAACACGCGACGTGAGATGCCTGACGGACAGAAGCCCCGGCTGTCGCGGGTAGACATGTCCATACAAGCCATTACAGGCACCCCGAAAACAAATGTGGGAGCGAGCTTGCTCGCGAATGCGGTAGTTCAGCCAACACTGATGTCGACTGACACTGCGCCTTCGCGAGCAAGCTCGCTCCCACAGGTTCGGTGTTTATCCAGCTAACACCTTAGTGAAACAGTACCGCCGTCTTCTGCAGGGTCACCCACACACCCCACGCCAACGGAATACCCACCGCCAGCCACGCGGCAATCGCCAGCGGCTTGCTGCCCGGTGCGGCTTTCCACTCCAGCACGGTGCTGGCATCAGCACCTTTGTCATGACCCAGCGCTTGTTCGGCGGCCAGTTCGGCGTCGGTCATGAAGTACTTGTCGGCCACCGGACGCACCAGCAGGTTGCACAGGAAACCCAGCACCAGCAGGCCCGCGAGGATGTACAGAGTGATGTCGTAAGCGGCGGCGCGTTCAACGCCGATGCTCAGCTGATACTCACGCAGGTAGTTCACCAGCACCGGACCGAGCACGCCGGCGGCGGCCCAGGCAGTCAGCAGGCGACCGTGGATCGCACCGACCATCTGCGTGCCGAACAGGTCGGCCAGATACGCCGGAACGGTCGCGAAACCACCACCGTACATCGACAGGATGATGCAGAACGCCGCCACGAACAGCGCAACATTGCCCAGATGGCCCATGTTCGGGATCAGCGCGTACAGGGCAAAACCGAGGGCGAAGAACACGAAGTAGGTGTTTTTGCGTCCCAGGTAGTCCGAGAACGAAGCCCAGAAGAAGCGGCCTCCGATGTTGAACAGGCTCAGCAGACCGGTGAAGCCGGCAGCGATCGCGGCGATCGAAGCCAGTTGCCCGGCGTCCAGTTGACCGAACGGCACGTCAACGCCCAGCAGCTTGCCGCCGAACACTTCCTGCAGCAGTGGCGAAGCCATGCCGAGGATGCCGATACCGGCCGATACGTTCAGGCACAGCACCAGCCACACCAGACGGAACTGCGGGGTTTTCCACGCCACATTCACGTGAACGTGACGGTGGGTGATCATCGCGTTCGAGGCTTTTTTCGCCGGCGCAGTCCAGCCTTCAGGCTTCCAGCCGGTTGGCGGCACGCGGTAGGCCAGGGCGCCACCGATCATGAACACGAAGTAGATCGCCGCCATGGCCACGAAGCTCTGCCACACGCCGACACCGGCAGGCGAAGCGAAGTGGCTCATCAGCGCAGTCGCCAACGGTGCACCGACCATCGCGCCGCCGCCGAAGCCCATGATCGCCATGCCGGTTGCCATGCCGCGCTTGTCCGGGAACCACTTGATCAGGGTCGATACCGGCGAAATGTAGCCCAGGCCCAGACCGATACCGCCGATCACGCCGGAGCCGATCCACATCAGCCAGATCTGGTGGGTATAAATCCCCAGCGCCGAGATCAGCAGACCGCCGCACCAGCACAGTGCCGAAACCACACCAGCCTTGCGTGGCCCGGCGTGTTCCAGCCAGCCACCCCAGATCGCGGCCGAGCAGCCGAGGAAGATGAAGAACAGCGTGTAGATCCAGCCGAGCATGGAGATCGGCCAGTCGCATTGCGAAGAAAAGACCTGAGCGATGAAGCTCATGTCCGGCGCGCAAGCCACCGGAGCGGTGACGCCCAGCGCCTTGGACAACGGCAGCCAGAACACCGAGAAACCGTAGGCCATGCCGATGCACAGGTGAATGGCCAGAGCGGCCGGTGGCACCAGCCAACGGTTGAAACCGGGCTTGGCGATGATGCGTTCCTTGGACAGGAACGCAGGCTGGTCGGCGCGAAGGCCGTCCGCCGTGATGCTCGTGCTCATTGTGTATCCCCCAATTATTAGTATGGTTCGCCAGCCACTGCTCACCCTCGGCCTTTATGCACGCAGGCATGACCGTTTTTTCGGGTGAAGCTCCTTGAAGGCGCGACGTTAAGTCGCAGAAGGACGGACGAACCGGCGAAGGTTACCATTTGCACGTGACAGAAAAACCAAACTGATATCACCTTTTTCGTGTCATCTGATCTCGTCCCTGCAGGAGCTGCGGAACGCTGTGATCTTTTGATCTGTTTTGAAATCGCCAACGTCAAAAGATCGCAGCCTGCGGCAGCGCCTGCATAGAGCCTCATAAACGGGAAAATCATGCCTGTCATCGTTCAAATGCTTGAAGACGCCAGTTACCAGGATCAACAGGACTTGCAGAAGATCTATGGTGACGCCCCGCCATGGCTGTTCGCGCCGTACTCCGGGGACGCCCAATTGATTGAAATCAGTCTGGCTGGAGAGTCTTTGATTACAGGACGTTTCAATGATCGCCTGCTTGGTGCGGCTCGCCTGACAAGGCACGACAAGGTTTGGTACTTGTCACATTTGTGTGTACGAAAAGTCACCCGGCGCCGTGGGGTAGCCGAGCGGCTGGTGAACCAAGCACAGAAAATGGCGTCGCAAGCGGGAGCCCAACTGCGCCTGCTGGCACCGGCCGGACACCTTGAAGCTCAGGCGCTGGCTACCAAATTGCAATTGCCGCTGGACGTCATCGCGACATGACAGCGCCCCGATTCGGGCGGATGCAGCGCTATACTCCCCGGCTAAATTACGAATTCGACTAACTACAAGGACTCGCCCATGAAAGCGTTCGGCAAAATCCTGGGTCTGGTACTTCTCGGGCTGTTGCTGATCATTGTGGCGGCGGGCTTCGCCCTGACCCACCTGTTTGATCCCAACGACTACAAAGACGAGATTCGCCAGATAGCTCGCGACAAGGCCCACATCGAGCTGACGCTCAATGGCGATATCGGCTGGAGCCTGTTCCCGTGGCTCGGCCTGGAACTGCATGAGGCCAGCATCGCCACCCTGATCAACCCGACCGAACCGTATGCCGACCTGCAGATGCTCGGCCTGTCCGTGCGCGTGCTGCCGCTGTTGCGCCGCGAAGTGCAGATGAGCGATGTGCGCGTCGAAGGCCTGAACCTGCGCCTCAAACGCGACAAGAACGGCCACGGCAACTGGGAAGACATCGGCAAGCTGCCACCTCCCGCCACGCCTGTCGGCAGCCCGACGCCTGCCAGCCCGCCTGTTGCAGCGGCCCCCGCCCAGCCGGAAAAACCGCCACAGCCAATCCGCCTCGACATCGACAGCCTGACCGTCAACAACGCCCGGGTTGAATACAACGACGAGCAGACCGGCAAGCAGTACAGCGCCGAAAGCATCCAGCTGAGCACCGGTGCGGTACACGATTCGACCAATATTCCGCTGAAAGCCACGGCGTTTCTGAGCACCAATCAGCCTGTTCTGCGCGTGCGTACCGAACTCAATGGCGAGCTGCGCATCGAGCGCGCCTTGCAGCGCTACAAATTCGAAGACATGAAACTGTCCGGCGAACTGACCGGCGATCCGCTGCAGGGCAAAGCCATGACTTTCTCCGCCCAAGGCCAGATCTCTCTGGACAAGGCAGCGAATGTCGCCGAATGGACCGGGATCAAGATCTCCGCCAACCAGTTGCGCGCGCTCGGTGAGCTGAAGGTCAACGACCTCGACAAGACCCCGCAGATCACTGGCGGGCTCTCGATCGCCCAGTTCGATCTGGCGAAATTTGTCGACAGCATCGGCCAGACGCTGCCAGCCATGGCGCCCGGCAGCCTGAGCAAAGTCGAACTGGTGAGCCGCGTGGCCGCCACGCCAACCAGCGTGGCCTTCGACAACATCAACCTGAAACTCGACGACAGCAGCTTCAGCGGACGCATTGCCGTGGAAGATTTCGCCAAGCAGTCGCTGCGCGCGATCCTCAAGGCTGACACCTTCGACGTCGACCGCTATCTGCCGCCGAAATCGGAAAAAGCCAAGAACGCCACGCAAGTGCGTCAGGCCGAAGTCGCCAGCACCGAAGCCGATGCCATGGCCGGCGCCGGCAGCACTCCGCTGCCGGACAAGCCAAGCAAAAGCGCCTGGAGCACCGAGCGTCTGCTGCCGGTCGAGCGCCTGGCCAAACTCGACGTCGATGCCGACCTGACCTTCGGCCAGCTGACCCTGGACAAACTGCCGATCCAGAACGCCGCACTCAAAGCCACGGGCCAGGGCGGCCTGCTGACGTTGGAGAATCTGCGTGGCGGCCTGTACAACGGCGACTTCGAAGCCAAGGGCACCCTCGACGTACGCCCAAGTGCGCCGGTGCTGAACCTGCAGACCAGAATCAACCGCGTGCCGGCCGAGAAAATCCTCGAAAGCCAGGGCAAGAATCCGCCGGTCAAAGGCCTGGTCACACTGACCAGCAGCCTCACCGGCAGCGGCAACAGCCAGCAGGCGCTGATCGAAACCCTCAACGGCAACGCCAGTTTCGTGATCAACAACGGCGTGCTGCTCAACGCCAACCTTGAACAGCAACTGTGCAAAGGCATCGCCACCCTCAACCGCAAAACCCTCAGCGGCGAGCCACGGGGTAAGGACACGCCCTTCCAGGAACTCAAGGGCAACCTGACCTTCCGCAACGGCGTGGCCAGCAACCCGGACCTGAAAGTGCGCATCCCGGGCATGACCGTCAACGGCGATGGCGACATCGACCTGCGGGTGCTGGGCATGGATTACCGCGTCGGCATCATCGTCGAAGGCGACACCAGTGCCATGCCGGATCCGGCCTGTCAGGTCGGCGAGAAATTCGTCGGTATCGAGTGGCCGCTACGCTGCCGTGGCCCGCTGGAGCTGGGCGCCAAGGCCTGCCGTGTGGACAACGAACGTCTCGGCCAGGTCGCGACCAAAATGGCCGGCGACAAACTCAGCGAGAAGATCGATGAAAAACTCGGCGACAAGGTCAGCCCGGAATTGAAAAACGCATTGAAGGGGCTGTTCAAGCGATGAGAGCGGAGCAGTTTTCCACGGCGGTGCTGGAATGGTTCGACCGCCACGGCCGCCACGATTTGCCTTGGCAGCAGGACATCAATCCGTATCGGGTGTGGGTGTCGGAGATCATGTTGCAGCAGACCCAGGTCAGCACCGTGCTCAATTACTTCGACCGCTTCATGGCCGCGCTGCCGACGGTGCAAGCGCTGGCCGAAGCGCCGGAGGACGAAGTGCTGCACCTGTGGACCGGGCTCGGTTACTACACCCGCGCGCGCAATCTGCAGAAGACCGCGAAGATCGTCATCAGCCAGTACGGCGGCGAGTTTCCCCGTGACGTCGAAAAGCTGACGGATCTGCCGGGGATCGGCCTGTCCACCGCCGGCGCCATCGCCAGCATCAGCATGGGCCTGCGCGCGCCGATCCTCGACGGCAACGTCAAACGCGTTCTGGCGCGTTTTACCGCGCAAGAGGGCTACCCGGGTGAACCGAAGGTCGCCAAGCAGCTGTGGGCCAATGCCGAGCGTTTCACGCCGCACGATCGGGTCAACGCCTACACCCAGGCGATGATGGATCTCGGCGCCACGTTGTGCACCCGCAGCAAACCCAGCTGCCTGCTGTGTCCGCTGGAAAAGGGTTGCGAGGCGCACATGCTCGGGCTGGAGACACGCTACCCTATCCCCAAACCGCGCAAGGCCATCCCGCAGAAACACACGCTGATGCCGATGCTCGCCAACAAAGAAGGCGCGATTCTGCTTTATCGTCGGCCCTCCAGCGGCCTGTGGGGCGGTTTGTGGAGCCTGCCGGAACTCGACGACCTCGACGACCTGCAACATCTGGCCGATCAGCATTCGCTGACCATGGGCGAGCAGCAGGCGCTGCCAAGCCTCGTCCACACCTTCAGCCATTTCCAGTTGTCCATCGAACCCTGGCTGGTTCAGGTACAGGAGGCCAGCCATCACGTGGCCGAGGCCGACTGGCTCTGGTATAACCTCGCCACCCCGCCGCGCCTGGGCCTTGCCGCCCCGGTCAAAACCTTGCTCGAACGCGCGGCCGCCGTATTGAACGCAGGAGAGTTGTCATGACCCGCACCATCATGTGCCGCAAGTACAAAGAAGAACTGCCCGCGCTGGACCGCGCTCCTTTCCCGGGCGCCAAAGGTCAGGATATTTTTGACCACGTATCGGCCAAGGCCTGGGCCGACTGGCAGAAGCACCAGACCCTGCTGATCAACGAAAAACGTCTGAACATGATGAATGCCGAAGACCGCAAATATCTGCAGGGCGAAATGGACAAGTACTTCTCCGGCGAGGATTACGCCAAAGCTGAAGGCTACGTTCCGCCTGCGGAGTAAACCCGCAAAATCGGGGGGCGAATCGTAAGCGACGGAATTAATTTAAGAAATTTTAAAAAAGTCGTTGACGTAAATCCGAAAAACCCTTTTAATGCGCCCCGTTGCCCAGATAGCTCAGTCGGTAGAGCAGGGGATTGAAAATCCCCGTGTCGGCGGTTCGATTCCGTCTCTGGGCACCAAATACCGAAAACCCTGAATCGCAAGATTCAGGGTTTTTTTATGCCTGCGATTTGATCAAGCACGCCGCCCGCCTCTGCGAAGCACCGAACCGTCCCTGCGCTCCATATCAAAAATCTCCCTTTCCTGAATTCTTTCAAAACTGCCAGAACGCTCCGTAGGCCCTAGCGGAAATGGACGACATACGCTCGCCCATGGATTGGGCAGAATTGGACTCAGAGCTGCCGCGTAGCCCGAAGCGGATGCATAACAGGGATGTAACAGATGATTAGCAAGATCAAAGCCCAAACCTCTGATTCATGCATTGGGCAAGAATCCAGAACCTTCACCTTCAATTGCCGGCAATCGGCATTGCTTCATCAACTCTCTGTGGAAATCGCAGCCATCGGTGGACCGCAGGCTCCTGGTGCCAATTTCCTGGCCTCTGCCGCGGCCAGTGAATTGAAGCCTTCCTTTTCGCAACGCCAATGTGCATTGCTCGAGGCGTATTCCGACAGCCTGTTCTCGATGTTGATATTCGAAGGCCTCAAGACTATCAACACTTCCAACCCTCCAGATGAACTCCCTGATCTGGCCACTCTGGAAACTCGTCCAGATGTTCTTTGTCTGGCTTCACGCAATCAGATTTTGTTGAAGCTGGTGGACAACAACGCGTTCGCTTACGACATAGACAACGATGGGAAATTGGTACGGCTGGTGGCCAACTTCAAGGGAGGCGGCCTCACAAGGATCAAGGCGGAGCCAGAATCCAGAGAATTGAGTTCACACTCAGGCCTTGCGCTTGGCCCGCACACTGAAGCACCTTACTGGTGTGCCGTAGATGCAAAGGACGGGCATTCACCCTCCCCGTCTTCGCTAATACTTTCTGCGCTGTGGAACCCCACCCTTGAACCTACACGGGTCATCCCGCTCCCACCTGTCCTCGAAAGAATTGGTGTCATCAACTGTCTGGCGCTGACCACTGAAAACTTCCAGTTCACTCGCAGCGACTCCTTTGTCAGTGGCAAAGGTGCAAACGGTCGTGACGTGTCGATTCTGGCTTTCAACGACAAAGTCGGGTTCTCGGCCCGATTCAACTCTTACCGTTTCTCGATGAACAGTAATGTGTCGAAGATTGTGAAAACGGCTTACTCCGCTCTTTGCCAAGGCGTAGAGGAGTCGACTCCGGCGGAGTACGCGCTGACTCAGGAATCAGCCATGGTCATCAATAACACCCGGGCACTGCACTGTCGCGATGTGATTAAAGACAACAGAAGAGTGCTGGTGCGTATTTTCGGACTTTCAAAATTCTCCTCCCCGATTGTCATTTCAGAAGATCCATTACTAGTGCGGGGCTGATCTGCGCACGGCGGGTACGGAACTTCTCGCAAGCATAAAATTGATTGGTAACCATTAAAGAGGTAATGCAATGTCTTGGGACATCATTGGCATGCTGGCGCTTGTCGCGTTTTGTGCCGGTTTTTTTGATGCGATTGCCGGTGGTGGAGGACTGATCACCTTGCCTGCATTGTTTCTGGCCGGTGTAGATCCGATCAGCGCGATTGCAACTAACAAGTTTCAGGCAGCATCAGCAACCATTTCGGCGACAGTGACTTTTGCTCGTAAAGGGTTGATTGAATGGCGTGAAGGACGCTTCCTGGTTGTCTGCGGATTTATTGGTGGAGCCAGCGGCGCCTTGCTGGTCAGTTCAATCGATAAACGATATCTGGAAGCTTGCGTGCCTGTAATGCTGATTCTGGTGGCGATCTATTTTGCTCTATCGCCGAAACTGGCCAATGAAGATCGGCGCAAGAGAATAGGAATTCTGCTTTTCTCCTTTACTGTCGCGCCGATCCTCGGTTTCTACGACGGAATATTCGGCCCCGGGGTGGGATCGTTCTTTATCGTTGGGTTTGTACTGCTCTGCGGTCTGGGCATGATGCGGGCCATGAGTTTTACCAAACTTGCCAACGCCTCGTGCAATCTCGGCTCGCTTTGTGTCTTCATCACCAAGGGCGTGATTATCTGGCCAGTAGCTCTAGCGATGGCGCTGGCTGCCTTCATCGGCGCACAGTTGGGCGCTCGTGCCGCCGTTCGGGTCGGGCCGAAGTTGGTCAAACCGATGTTGATCGTGGTTTGCTGCGCCTTGGCCATCAAACTTCTTAGCGTAGAGAACAATCCATTGCGCATTGCCATAGCTCAGACATTTGCTTCGCTCTAAACGCTGCGTATCCGTACATTTATTCCCGATGAAGAACCCGCGATCCTCCATGGGACCGCTGGTTTTATCGTTCTAGTCGATCAATAAGCCATCGACCAATTCGACGTTTACATCCGCCCACGCCCCGGTAATCGTAGAGATGCGCCGAGCCATAAGTCGGCGAGTGATAGAAGTTGTTGTCTTCGTTGCGGTAAGACGCTTGCAGGTAGAAGTCCTGCCCGAGTACATCGCTGTGGTGATAGTTGGCGTTGAACAGCACGCGCTTGGTACGCGGGTCGAGATCGATGGAATAACCATTGCGCAGTTCGGCGTCTTCCAGGTTCTAAACGAGTTTTCAACGTCGACGGGTTTCGGCCATCGTCGATACGCGCTACTTTGGCCGCACCTTATGGAAGAGGGTCATCCGCTCGATGAACCAGAAAAGAACCCGCGTGCCCCTGCCCCATCCACCACCCTATCGCCAGAGCCGGATTGCATTCTGGCTGACGGTGCTGGTCGGCGTACTGATCGCCTTTCTTATCGCCGCGTCGACTTATCTGATCGTCCACAGCTTGATCAGCGGCTCCATTACCACCTGGAACCGCTCCGGCCCCCGGCATACCTACACCCTGGCGCAGCAACCCCGAATGTTCTGGTTCGAGATCGTGTCGCAGTGCGTTGGCACCCTGTTCCTGATAGCCGTCGGCTGGATTGGATTGTGGATTCACCGAATGGCGCGCGAGCCCGGCGACAAGCAGAAGGCCAAGCGTACGCGGGGGTAAAGGAAGGCGCGGGATTGTACCCGCGCCTCGACTTTTCAATACACCCGACGTTATCCAGCGTCATTCCAGTGGAACACCAGATTGCGCGCAGTGCCGCTGCCAACGTCTGTCACGTCACGCCGTGTTTCGCCATTGCGTGTGGCGACCACAGTGTATTTACCGGGTGGCAATTGCACGTACACCAGCGGCCCCGTTTGAGTGAGGGTCAGCACGGTTTGCCCCGGTGCCTTTTGAATCGTCACATCGACATCCGCGGTGTACTGGTCTTGCGCGCCCACCGCAAACGTCATGTGCAGGTTGTAACCGGGGGTTTGCTGAATGGCTTTTGACTCGTCCAGGCCAATCCCGCCGGACAGGTAGTTGATGCCGTTTTGCTGTTGTTGCTGGACTTGCACGCCGGCACTGTCGACCGGTTCCAGGCTGGCGGCCTGGGACATGCCAGGCAACAGCAGCCAACCGACAGCAGCGAGCGGCAGCATGAATGAACGAATGTTTTTCATGATGGCGACTCCCGGGTTCTGAAGAACCCAATCGTTACCCTTTTTTAGATTTGGCACCGCAAGGCTTGTTTTAGATTGATTGGTACTTGGCGCATGTACGAAATGGACTACAGACCATTGCTATCAATACGCCTTTTGCCGGCAACGTCCTGCACTACCCATCCCGCCTTCCTGCTGACTTCACAGGCTCGCCCGACATCGCCGAGCGGTGAATCCCGGCATGCTTTTGCGTCTGTTTCCAATGATGCGGAAGACCCGATGAACCCGTTAAAAACTGATGATGCGCAAGACCCGAAAATCGATTCATTGCTTGGAGAGTTGGGCGAACTGATCCGCCAGGCGCGGCAAAAAGTGCTGCGTGCGGTGGATACGATCCAAGTGCAGACCTGCTGGCAGATCGGCCGGCATATTGTCGAGTTTGAACAGCAAGGGGCGCAGCGGGCGGGGTATGGCAAGCGGTTGCTGGCCTTATTGGCGAAGGATCTGACGGCGCAGTTCGGGAAGGGGTTTGATGATCGAAATCTGCGCTATATGCGGAGTTTTTATCAGTTGTTTCCCATTTGGAACGCAGTGCGTTCCGAATTGAGTTGGACACACTATCGGCGGCTTTTGGGCGTCACCAGTGACAAGGCTCGCCATTGGTATATGGAAGAGTCTGCCAACCTGAACTGGTCCAGCCGCGCCCTTGATCGCCAGATCAATACGCTCTACTACGAGCGACTGCTGATGAGCCGGGACAAGGCCGATGTGATCGAAGAAGCCACCACCAACATTGCAGCCATGAAACCCCATCCGCGCGAATTCATACGCGATCCCGTCATACTCGAATTCCTTGGGCTACCGTCGGCCGGCAAGGTCAGGGAGAGTCGTCTCGAACAGGCTCTCATTGACCATCTGCAGGGCTTTCTTCTGGAGTTGGGCAAAGGCTTTTCCTTTGTCGCTCGACAACAACGCATCAGCACCGATGGTGACGATCTGTACATCGACCTGGTGTTCTACAACTACGTACTCAAATGCTTCGTGATCATTGACCTCAAGCGCGGCAAGCTCAGCGCTCGCGACGTCGGACAAATGGACATGTACGTGCGCATGTACGACGAACTAAAGCGCAGCGAAGGCGACAAGCCGACAGTCGGGATCATTCTGTGTGCTGAGAGCAACGACTCGGTCGCGCGTTACTCGATGCTCAAGGGCAATGAGCAACTGTTCGCCAGCAGTTACAAAACGATACTGCCGAGTGAGGAAGAGCTGCGCGCCGAACTCAATCGGGAACAGGCTCTGATCGAAGAACGCCTGCTCCTGCAATCCGCTGAATAGAAACGGCGGATTGTTCCCGTGTGGCGCGAAGGCTATTGTTGACAGCTCCGCGAAAGGGTCGAAAGCGATGAGCTGTCAGGATGCGCCAGCAACGCAAGACATGCAGTCACCGTCACCGTCACCGGTGTTGACAGGCAAACAAGGTGAGGCCTTCAAGGAAGTCGCCGCCGATGACTTTGTGCTCGGCGGTTTCACCTGGCAGCACACCCTGCCTGACCCGCAACGCCCGGTGGTCATCATCAACGCTGCCACCTCGGTACGCTGCCGACACTACACGCGCTTCGCCGATTACCTGTTCGCCAACGGCTTCGACGTGATCACCTACGACTACCGAGGCATCGGCGAATCGCGCCCGGCAACCCTGAAAGGCCTTGAGGCTACATGGACCGATTGGGGCGCGCTGGATTTCGAAGCGATGCTCAAGCGCGCTCAACGGGAATTCCCCGGCCAGCCCATCGATGTGGTCGGCCACAGTTTCGGCGGTTGCGCGGCGGGACTTGGCGAGTCCGGGCAGGTCATTCGTCGGTTGGTGACGGTCGGCGCGCAGTTCGCTTACTGGCGCGACTATGCGCCGGTACAGCGCTGGCGCATGTTTGGTAAATGGCATTTGCTGATGCCGCTGCTGACGCGCATCTGTGGCTATTTCCCGGGCAAACGCCTCGGCTGGCTGGAGGACACGCCCTCAGGCGTGGTTCGCGACTGGAGCACACCTGTAGCGCGCTACGAGCAGCGTCCGAGCGGCCGCCGACTGCTGCAGCAAAGCGGTCGCCTGCCCTTCGCCAATGTCCGCGCGCGCACCCTGGCGGTCAGCATCAGCGACGACCCGTACGGCACGATCCCGGCCATCGAACGCCTGCTGGGCTACTTCAGCCATGCGCACAAAACCCACTTGCGTATCGAACCGCAGGACATCGGCGAACAACAAGTCGGACATTTCGCCTTTTTTCGCAGCGCATACCAAGCCACACTATGGCCCATCGCTCTGACCTGGCTGCAAACCGGCGAACTGGCCCCCGACACACCCGGGCGGTCAGTGCCGCGCAGCTGAGCCCTTCCAACGCACGACGGAACACACCATGGCCTCCGCCAACAAGCAGCAAAAACGCGCCGCCCGGGCCAAGACCAAGGCCAAGCAGAACCGCACCAAACGTGCCGAGACACCGGTAGAACTGGACCCGAACGATGACCGCATCGACTTCGAGTCGGTGGACCTGACCGAACTGTTCAAGAAAATGATCGACGCCGAGAAGATCAGCCAGCAGGCCATGTGCACCGCGTTCCTCGAAGACCCGCTGCTGGAGCTGGTCTACGAACAGGAAGGCGAAGAAGGCGCGATGGACTTCATCCTCGCCGCGCTGATCGAGTATCGCCAGTGGTCCAAGGAAACCGACGAAGCCGGCGCCCTGGCGTGGATCGAATCCCCAGCCTTCCAGGCCGACTATGTGGCGGCGTCCGACGCGATTGCCGCACACACCCAACAGAAGAACTGAGTTCCCATGGCATCCCTGAACAAGCAACAGAAACGCGCCAAACGCGCCAAGGCCAAAGCCAAGCACATCCGCATGGTCGGCCGTAAGCCGCTGGACCAGGACGACAACCTCGGGCATCTGGACGAGCCGATCCCGGAATACACCCTCGCAATGTTCAGCAAAATGCGCGATGCCGAAGCCGTCAGCCGCAACGAAATGCTGCTGACCCTGCTGCGCGAACTGGCGTTCATCATCGTTGACCATCCAGAGCTGCTGGACATGGAAAACGCCGAGAACGAAGGCATGGCCGCCACTCACCTGGCCGCCGACATGCTGATCGACTACCGCATGTGGGCCGACGGCATGGACATCGAAACCGCCCAGGCCTGGCTGAGCGAGCCACAGTTCATCACCGATTTCGGGATTGCGCTGGATACTTACGGCAAGTCGCTGGAGGACAGCGCCAGCAAAGCCGAGTAACTTTTTGCACCTGACATTCACGCACGGTCAAAAAAGGAGGTCAGGTGAAGAAGACAGCTTCATGCAAGGATGGACAATTGCCGAAATCAGAAGACTCAGCTGCGACCCTCCAAAGCAAAACCATTAACTCCCAAGGAAACAACTTGGGATGAATGGTTCGACGAAGAGAAAGGCAGCTCAGACTTTATGCTCTTGCGAGAACAAAGCTGATTACGGATTTGTGGTGACGTTTCGCAACCGGCAGCACAAACAAAAACGGCCGCTCGTCATCACTGACAGCGGCCGTTTTGCATTACGCGTTGCGGATCAGTTCAACACCACCGCACCGCGGTTTTCCAGCTTGCGACGGCGTGCCACCAGCAGGCCGGCGGCGACTACCATGAGGCTCAGCAGGCCGGTTGCGAGGATTTCCACGCGGTGGGCTTCCTGGAACAGCATGATGGTCAGGGCCGCGACGATGAAGATGATCACCGCGTAGGTCAGGCCCGGGAACAGCCACATGCTGAAGACGATTTTCTCGCCGCGGGCCATGCGTTGTTTACGCATGCGCAGTTGCGAGAACGCGATCACCAGGTACACCAGCAGTGCAATGGCGCCGGAGCTGGCCAGCAGGAATTCAAACACGGCAGCCGGGGCTACGTAGTTGGCGAAGGTGCAGAGGAACGCCGCGCCGGTCGACAGCATGACTGCCCAGTAAGGCGTGCCGCTTTTGTTGACCCGGGTCGACATGGCCGGTGCATCACCGCGCTTGCCAAGGGAGAACAGCATGCGCGACGAAGTGTACAGCGCCGAGTTCAGGCAGCTGGTGACCGCGACCAGCACCACGATGTCGACGATCATTTTCGCGTTCGGAATGCCCATGCGCTCAAGCACGGTCTGGTAGGAGCCGAGGTTGGCCAGCGTAGGATCGTTCCATGGCACCAGGGCCACAACGATGAAGATCGATACCAGGTAGAACAGGCCGATCCGCCAGATCACCGAGTTGGTTGCCTTGGAAATCTGCTTGCCCGGGTTCTTCGATTCCGCGGCCGCGATGGTCACGATCTCGGTCCCCATGAACGAGAACATGGTAGTCAGGATTGCACCCAACACAGCGCCCATGCCGTTGGGCAGGAAGCCGCCGGAGTCGAACAGGTGCGACACGCCGCTGACCTGGCTGTTCGGCAGGAAGCCGAAGATAGCCGCCAGACCGAGGATGATAAAGCCGATGATCGCCAGCACTTTGATCAGGGCAAACCAGAATTCGAATTCACCGTAGTTTTTTACGCTGAACAGGTTGGTGACCGTCAGCAGCATGGTGATGATCAATGCGAACGCCCAGATCTCGATCCCCGGGAACCAGGCATGGAGGATGGTCGCAGCGGCGTTGGCTTCCAGCGGAATCACCAATACCCAGAACCACCAGTACAACCAGCCGATGGTGAAGCCGGCCCAGTGCCCGATGGCACGGTCGGCGTATGTCGAGAACGAGCCGGTGTCGGGCGAGGCGACAGCCATCTCACCGAGCATGCGCATCACCAGCACCACCAGGGTACCGGCGGCGGCGTAGGCCAACAGTACGGCGGGGCCGGCGGCAGCGATCGCGTGGCCGGAGCCAACGAACAGACCGGCGCCGATAACACCGGCGATCGACAACATGGTCACATGACGCGGTTTGAGCCCCTGTTCGAGGCCATTGGAGCTTGGGGTACTGCTCATCGGAACTACCTTTGCGAGGAAAGCGATTGCGTCCGTCCTGTCTGGTTTTCCTTCTCGTAAAAAGAAACCAACGGGGCGTTCCAGATTCTGCACGCAATAAATGCGCCAAAATGTTTCAAAGTCTTCTGGCCCGCGGCTTTGAACGCGACCGGACAGTCATCGCAAGTCCTTGAGATTAATGGCTATTCGCCAGAGCGTTACCCTGCGACTCACTTTTCAGACGAATCAGCGCACCAGAAACACACTGAAAAAGTGTGGGATGCCCAATAAAAGGGCGAATCGTGTACGTTCAGCCGGATAGCGCTTCCAACACCCCGCCAAAGCTGGCAACATCGCGCCTTTTTTTACGCAACGCCCACGGGTTTTCACGATCAAACACCCGTTCGGTTGTTGATGGGGCGACAGTCTGCTGTGCCGATGCGACAACCTGCCACACGCCATCCGCTTACCGCTCGTAGCGCTGTTGGCTGCCATTGAAACGCTATGCTAGCTTGGCCGCCTCGCCAGGAAGGCCCGCCAACAGCAGGAGCGCAACATATATGAGGAACGCACATGGCTGAGGCCACGCCCGCGCTTGAAATCCGCAACTTGCACAAACGCTACGGACAGCTTGAGGTGCTCAAAGGCATCTCGCTGACCGCCCGCGACGGCGATGTGATCTCGATCCTCGGTTCCTCCGGTTCCGGCAAGTCCACGTTCCTGCGTTGCATCAACCTGTTGGAAAACCCGCACCAGGGTCAGATTCTGGTGGCCGGGGAAGAGCTCAAGCTCAAGCCCGCCAAGAATGGCGAACTGGTTGCCGCTGATGGCAAACAGATCAACCGCCTGCGTTCCGAGATTGGTTTTGTGTTTCAAAACTTTAATCTGTGGCCGCATATGAGCGTGCTCGACAACATCATCGAAGCCCCGCGCCGCGTGCTCGGCCAGAGCAAGGCCGAGGCGATCGAAGTCGCCGAAGCGCTGCTGGCCAAGGTCGGCATCGCCGACAAGCGCCATGCCTACCCGGCGCAACTGTCCGGTGGTCAGCAACAACGCGCGGCGATCGCCCGCACGCTGGCGATGCAACCGAAGGTGATTCTGTTCGACGAGCCCACCTCCGCCCTTGACCCGGAAATGGTTCAGGAAGTACTTAGTGTCATCCGCGCACTGGCCGAAGAAGGCCGCACCATGCTGCTCGTGACCCACGAAATGGGCTTTGCCCGTCAGGTCTCCAGCGAAGTGGTGTTCCTCCACCAGGGGCTGGTGGAAGAGCAAGGATCGCCTCAGCAGGTGTTCGAAAACCCGCTTTCGGCGCGCTGCAAACAATTCATGTCCAGCAACCGCTAACGGAGCAACATGCATGCAGAATTTTAAAAAGGTCTTCCTGGCCGCCGCCGTCACCCTCGCGTTCAGCGCCGGCGCCATGGCCGAGACCCTGAAGATGGGCATCGAGGCGGCTTACCCGCCGTTCAACAACAAAGACGCCAGCGGCAACGTGGTCGGCTTCGACAAAGACATCGGCGACGCCCTGTGCGCCAAGATGAAGGTCGAGTGCAGCGTGGTCACCTCCGACTGGGACGGCATCATCCCGGCGCTGAACGCCAAGAAGTTCGACTTCCTGGTCTCCTCGCTGTCGATCACCGAAGAGCGCAAGGGCGCGGTGGATTTCACTGATCCGTACTACTCGAACAAGCTGCAGTTCATCGCGCCGAAAAACGTCGACTTCAAAACCGACAAGGATTCGCTCAAGGGCAAAACCATCGGTACGCAGCGTGCGACGCTGGCCGGTACCTGGCTGGAGGACACCTATGGTGACGACATCAAGGTCAGCCTTTACGACACCCAGGAAAACGCCTATCTGGACCTGACCTCCGGTCGTGTCGATGCCATCCTCGCCGACAAGTACGCCAACTATGACTGGCTGAAAAGCGACGCCGGCAAGAACTATGAGTTCAAGGGCGACCCTGTCGTGGAAAGCGACAAGATCGGCATTGCTGTGCGCAAAGGCGATCCGCTGCGTGAGAAGCTGAACGCCGCCCTGAAGGAAATCGTCGCCGACGGTACCTACAAGAAGATCAACGACAAGTATTTCCCGTTCAGCATCTATTGATCTGACCTGCGGGACCGGCGCCGTGATCCGACGGCGCCGGTCCCGGCCTTGCCTGCCGCGATTTGAATAGAAATCCATGATTATCGACCTCTACGGATTCGGCCCGGCCCTCGCCGCCGGTGCGCTGATGACCGTCAAACTGGCGCTGACGGCCCTGTGCCTGGGACTGGTGCTCGGTCTGCTCGGCGCCTTGGCCAAGACTTCCCCGTACAAGCCGCTGCAATGGCTTGGCGGTACTTATTCGACCCTGGTGCGTGGCGTCCCGGAATTGCTCTGGGTGCTGTTGATCTACTTCGGTACGGTCAACCTGATGCGCAGCCTCGGTGAGTTCTTCGGCAATCCCGACCTGCAACTCAGCGCCTTCGCTGCCGGCGTGATTGCGCTGGGCCTGTGCTTCGGCGCCTACGCCACGGAAGTGTTTCGCGGCGCGATCCTTGCCATTCCCAAGGGCCATCGTGAAGCCGGTGTGGCGCTGGGCCTGTCGAAATGGCGGATCTTCACCAAACTGATCATGCCGCAGATGTGGCGCATCGCCCTGCCCGGTCTGGGCAACCTGTTCATGATCCTGATGAAGGACACCGCACTGGTCTCCGTGATCGGTCTGGAAGAAATCATGCGTCACGCGCAGATCGGCGTGACCGTCTCGAAACAGCCGTTCACCTTCTATCTGGTGGCGGCGGTCATGTACCTCGGCCTCACCGTGCTGGCGATGACCGGCATGCACTTCCTGGAAAAACGCGCCGCTCGCGGCTTTGCGAGGAGCGCTTCATGAACTGGGAAGTGATCATCAAGTGGCTGCCGAAACTGGCGCAGGGCGCGACCCTGACCCTGGAGCTGGTGGCGATTGCCGTGATTGCCGGCCTGTTGCTGGCGATTCCGCTGGGCATCGCCCGCTCGTCGAAGCTGTGGTACGTGCGCGCCTTGCCCTACGCCTACATCTTCTTTTTCCGTGGCACGCCATTGCTGGTGCAACTGTTCCTCGTCTATTACGGCCTGGCGCAATTCGATGCGGTTCGCAACAGCGCGTTGTGGCCGTACCTGCGCGATCCGTTCTGGTGTACGACTGCGACCATGACCCTGCACACGGCGGCGTACATCGCCGAGATCCTGCGCGGCGCGATCCAGGCGATTCCGCCGGGCGAAATCGAAGCGGCGCGGGCGTTGGGCATGTCCAAACCCAAGGCGATGTTCTACATCATGTTGCCGCGAGCGGCGCGCATCGGTTTGCCGGCCTACAGCAATGAAGTGATCCTGATGCTCAAGGCCAGCGCGCTGGCGAGTACCGTGACCCTGCTGGAACTGACCGGCATGGCCCGCACGATCATTGCCCGCACCTACCTGCCGGTGGAAATCTTCTTCGCCGCCGGCGTGTTCTACCTGCTGATGTCCTACGTGCTGGTGCGCGGCTTCAAGCTGCTGGAGCGCTGGCTGCGCGTCGATGCCTGCCAAGGGCGTTGAAACTTCCCACGTGCTGACGGGCGAGAACCTACTCGCCCGCTTCACTGCGCTGGATGCTTTTCTGATTGAGCATCAGGCGCTGTGGAAACCTCGTCCGTTCACTCATCTTTCGCTTCCATGGGAAATCGTTTACCCCGAATTGGCTTCGTGGCTACGCGGACGATCGCTGGAAGATGCAGAGCGGGCGCATAACCACCCTGCCGACCTTATCGATGCCCCGGAGCCGTTCGCTGCATTGGCGGCGCTGTCGACTGAGCTGAGCGCGGTCGGTGAATTGCCGGGACATACGCTGGAAACCCCAGGCCATCGATTGAACGTCGATGTGCCGGGGCGCAAGTGGCAGCAGATCGAAGCCTTCGCCAGTCGTTTATCTTTCGCCTCGCCGCCGACACATTGGCTGGACTGGTGTTCCGGCAAGGGGCATTTGGGTCGGCGTCTGTTGGGTACGGGACAACAGCTGACTTGTGTCGAATACGATCCGGCGTTGGTCGCCAGCGGTCAGGCCCTGAGTCAGCGGCATCATTTGCACGCCCTGCATGTCGAGCAAGATGTACTGGCGGCAGACGCAGCGAGCGTTATAAGTGCTCAGCACACCCCGGTCGCCCTGCACGCCTGCGGCGACCTGCATGTGCGCTTGATGCAACTGGCGAGCGCGGCCGGATGTCAGCAGATGGCCATCGCCCCGTGCTGTTACAACCGGATCGATCGCAGCGAGTACCAGGCCTTGTCCTCAGCGGGTTTGCGATCCGCCCTACAGCTCTCGCTCGAAGATCTGGCACTGCCAATGAGCGAAACCATCACCGCCGGTGCAAGAGTCCGACGTCAGCGCGACACCTCCATGGCCCGACGCCTGGCTTTCGATTTGCTGCAACGGCAGGTACGTGAAGTAGACGAATACCTGCCCACCCCGTCCCTGCCCAGCGCCTGGCTGGACAAACCTTTCGCCGATTACTGCCGCGATCTGGCTGCATTGAAGGAGTTATCCACAATCGGCACGCCAGATTGGCAGGCACTGGAAGCCGCTGGTTGGCAGCGGTTGGCCGAAGTTCGCAACCTGGAATTACTGCGCGGACTGTTCCGACGACCGCTGGAGCTTTGGCTGAATCTTGATCGAGCCATTTTCCTCGCCGAACGGGGATACGTCGTACGCCTAGGAACCTTCTGCGACCCACTGCTGACGCCGCGTAATTTTCTGCTGCTGACCGAACGCGCTTGAAATCTTTACAGCCTGTGGATAACTCTGTTGATGGTTTTCCACTGGATCCAATATCTACAGCTGTTACGCGGCCGAAACAGCATTGGTCATTTTTTGTTCATATAGATAAAAAACCTGTAAAACAGGCATTTGCGCACAAAATGAGAACGTGTCCACAAAATCCCCCGCAACACTGCCGTAGCGACGATCCGTTGTGCATAAGCTTCCAATCAAAAGGACATAAACGGGCGAATGGGTGCTTGAACGGTGCAGAAACTCTGCCATCACTCTCATGCTGGATTGGCGCCGAGCAGCCCGATTTTGCGGCTTGAAACCCGGCGACACAGCCCACGTCACGCCCGATCCAGCGCCTGCGTAAAAATAGTCTGAATTCAGGGGTTTACAGAACCAACCCAATCGCTATAATCGTCGCCCACACGCCGGTATAGCTCAGTTGGTAGAGCAACTGACTTGTAATCAGTAGGTCCCGGGTTCGACTCCTGGTGCCGGCACCATACAAAACAAAGCCCCTGCAGAAATGCAGGGGCTTTGTTGTTTCTGGTACGTCCACATTACGTCCACACTGCCTCAAGCCTGTGAAGCCCCAAATCGTCATTGATCTGGATGGCTGGTCACCGAGGGACGTGCTTCTGCCGGTGCGAGGCGCGGCACCTCGGTTACACGTGCAGCTTTACCGGCCTTCATCTGACGTACAGATTCCAGCAAGTCCTTCCGGAATTGTTCCAATTCATTGAGCATCAATGAGTTTTCATTCGGTTGCTTAAGGCCGGCTACGAACAGGCTCGTCGAATAAGGTTGCGCTTCAAACCTGACTGATCTCAAACACATACGAAATCCTGCGCTGACTCGCACTCCACACATACCGCAAATGCTTGCCCTGCTTCGGAATCGACACCGCCGGCGGCCGAAATGCGGCGACGCATTCATGGCCCGACAGACGCACGCTGTTGTAGAGCATCCCCCACGATTCCGACTCGCGCAGTTGTCGGGCGAACACCTGGGATGGGCCATAGGCGTCTGGATCGGGTTGATGCAAATCTGGAAAGTCGTGACGAACATCATGCAGCGGCTTAACCACGCGATTAACGTAAGTACGCATGGTCAACTCAAGATCCGCCTCGTTGGTGGCCGCGAGGAAACGCTCCTGGTGATAGCAGGTTTCGGCGATGGCCGCGGCCTGGCTGCTGGCGGCGTAGTAGACGCCGAAGGTGCCATCGGTGAAGCGGCTGCTTTTGCCGATGTGGGTAAATGCCGCCATCACCGGGGTTGAACCGGGGCCGGAGAGCCGGTCTTCGGGGCGCACGCGGGCGAGGACGCCGGCCTGTTCGATCAGGCGATCGTTGGTCAGTGCTTCCAGCGCGTAGGCGATTTCCAGGTCTTCGGGGTCGAGCACGTCTTCGAACAGCGCAATCGGCGGGAAGCTGCTGTTGACGATCCGGTAGGCCTTCGGCCATTGCGGCTCAGCCAGCGGCGGGGCCTTCAACCGCGCACCCCGTCGAGGTAGCGGCGCACGTCGGCGATGTCGACCACCCTCCCCGCCAGCATGTAATCCAGCGCCGTTCGACCATTGAATGGCGCAGCCGTGTTGGGGCTGCTGACCCACGTATAAGCGCGCTCGCGGCTGTTGCTGAAGATGATGCTCAAGGCCTTGTGAATACCCATCAGATATGAGATTCGCTCTAGCGTGTCGTGTGGCAGGCGAATGTTCGGCGGCAGGTGTTTGTACTTGTAGAACGTGGTGTTGCCGACGCCACCCAACAGCGTGCGCTGCTGCTCGGCGTTGCAACCCCAGCGCTCCATGAGGTTGAAGAAGAACTTCAGCGCGACGCGCCCGGCTTCGGGGACGTCGAGTTGTTCACGCGGGGTGAGGGCTGGGGATGAGGTAGGCATAGACGCCTCCTGATTTTTTGTCTTAACTGAAGACTAGTACATAACTGTATTTTTTTAGAGTTTTTATACACAAACGAACAATCGTAACGACCAAGAGCACAGAAGCCGGAGTTAAGCCCGCTTATGTATTTCTGCGCTATTTGAACAATTCTGAATGACTCCCTAGATCCACAAATGTGATCAGGTCTGGGCGCGTGTTCTCGTAAATCATCAGAAAATCGCCACCGATATGACACTCGCGGAATCCAGACCAATCTCCAGTCAGCGCATGATCCAGATATTCTGCCGGTAATTGCTGCCCCAAGAACAACATCGCCATCACCTTCCGGACGTCGTTCATGTCTCGCTTTCCGGCGCGGTTATAACGATCCCAAGACTTCTTGAATTCAGAAGTCTGCGCACACTGTTTAGGCCGATCAGCGCGTTTTTGTGTTTTCTCCGGTCTCGCCATCAGCAGTCCTCAGCATGTCGTCTATCGAGTCGAAACGCTGACGGATTTCTCGTGCTTCCATCATTGCGCGGGCCGTTTTCTCTGATGGAACTCGTACCTCGAAGGGAAGCCCCTGAGTGGCAACAACCTGTCGCAGAAAAAGTCGCATGGCGTCGCTAATGCTCAGCCCGCAAGCGTTCAAGACTTCAGTGGCACGCGCTTTCAAATCCTCATCAATTCGGCAGCGCACATCGGTAGTTTTCAGTAGTGCAGCCATTTCAATTACCTCATCGTGATTTTGTAGCTACATAAGCGCTACCTCTGCATTGTGGTCGGAGGGATCTTCGTCGGTCAACGCGAAGTTGATAGGTGGTTCTCTACCGCCATGACTCGCATGCCAGGCAGCCATTTCAACTCCTTTTACAAGGTAGGGCTATCAGCTGAATCGTTACTTTGCCTGAGACCTATCTGCGCATAACGAAGGCATAAACCCCGGAAGATGTAAGCTGTTTCTCTTCGAAAAAAATTGCCCCACGCATCAAAACCACGCACTTTTCTTGACCCCAATCACCCCCGCGTCATCAAAAATCCCGATCCTGTGTCAGCTTCCAGCCATCGGCGGGGACATCAATTCGCTACTAAACCCGCGACAACTATGCTCAGGTGCTGGAATATAGCCGGCATATGACGCCGGATCGGCCGTCTCGTAAACAACAATACCCAGCCCACTTCAGAGGGCATTACCCATGGATAGCAGAACCTTACGCAACCTCATGCGCATCGTGCAGACCGGCTCGTTGTCGGCCGCAGCCGAGCATTCGTGCCTGACTGTGCAGGCCCTGGCCGCGCAGTTAAACAAGGTCGAAGAGCAGTTCGGTTTCCGCTTGTTTCGACGTTCCAACAAAGGGCTGACGCTGACGCCGCAAGGCACGGAGCTGACGCCCTACATGGACAAAGTGCTGATTGCCACGCGACAGATGGAAGAAAAGGTCGAGGCGCTCAAGGTGCCGGGCCAGCGCACATTGAAGGTTGCGTTGAACAACACGTTGTCGTCTGACTTCAACCGGCGAATGATCGGACGCCTGATCGAGGTGTTTCCCGATTACCAGATGGAATTCAGCTACGCCGAGTCGATGGAGAACCTCAGCAAGCTGAAGAATGAAGACTTTGATCTTGCGGTGTTGATCGGCCCGCAGCGGCCGGGTCTGCCGAGCATTGTTTTGCCGGATGTGCAGGTGCAGGTGGTCGGTGCCCATTGCGGGCAGGAAAACGATCCACTGACGTTGCTGGGCAACAAGTTTCAGGTGCGTCCTGCAGAAGATTGTCCGTATTCCCACAGTTTCTTGCGTTTTCTCGACGCCGGACTGGGCAATCACGAGAACGGTCAACGCATGGTCTATTCCTGCAGCGAAACCCTGACCCTGTCGCTGATCACGCAGATGGACGCGGTGGGCATGGTTTCTCGTGAGGCCGCGCAAAAGAACGGCCTGACTATTTTCCCCGGATTCGAGGATTTCCTCGAAGTGCGTCTGGCGGTGAATAACCCGAACCTGTCGGGCCAAGCCTTGAACGACGTGGTCGATCTGCCGCTACATGAACGAGCCGAGCGCAATGTACGCAGCCGTCCCAACCGCCACACTGAGAAAGAGGTTTTTGCTGAAATACGCACATAGCAACGTCGGAATGGCTGCATAAAATTCCGGGCGATCGAGCTGCAGGTGCTGATCCTTGATCAACAAGGGTGTCAGGCTGATCGCAGCGACGATCGCCACCGGCAGGTACTCCAGCGCCCGCGCAACGAACGGCGGCCAGTGCTCGGTGTTGACCTGCAGTGGCAGCGCGCGTGGCAGGAAGGTCACGGCCATCATCAGCGCGACCACCAGGATCAGGAACGTCTGGTCAGGCATACACCCACTCCGCAGCCCACAAACGTGGCGATGAATACATTGAATGGCGAAGTGCCGACCAGGCTCAGCGCGCCCATGCAGGCCACGGCTGCCGCAGCGGCGATGAGTTTGTTGCGGGTGTTGCACAGCGACACCAGCACGTAGAGCATCATCGCGGTCAGTGCGTAGTCGAGCTGATATTTGATCAGGTGCGACGCATATTGCGCGCAGACAGCGCCCAACAATCCGCCCAGCACCCAAGAGGTGTGGCAGAACAGGTTGAAGCCGATCAGGTAACGAATGTTGACCGGCGCGCCGGTGCCCAGTTTGACGCTGTGAAACGCGAAGGACTCGTCGGTCAGGCCACCGGCGTAGGCCCAGCGCTCCATGCGGCTGAGCCCCAGTGCGCGCAGGGCCTTGGCCATGTACACCGACATCAGCATGTGCCGCGCATTGATCAGGAAGGTGGTCAGCACGATGGTGGTCAGCGACGCACCGCTGGAGATCAGCGCCAGCGCGGCAAATTGCGAAGCGCCGGCGTAAACGAACAGACACATCGCCACCGGCAGCCACATCGGCAGCCCGGCGTTGACCGCCATCAGCCCGAACACGAACGACACCGTGAAGTAACCGGCCACCACCGGGCTGGCTTCGGCAAACGTGCGCGATGGCTGATGAGCAGCCATCAGCGGCGCACTGCCGGACGTTTCATTCATAGATCCCTCTCAAATGTCCGCTCGCCGTGGGGTTCGCAAAAACCCTGGGCAGTCCAGAATCGCTTGCCCGCGAGGTTAGCATCGTCGACGAACAGAAACATCCGTAATACACCGACCCGTTTCATGTCGGATGACGCCGCTTCCACCAACCGCTGGCCGACGCCCTGACTGCGATAGCGTGGGCTGACCGCCAAGTGGTTGATGGTGCCGCGACTACCGAGCATGCCGCCAAGCACCGCACCGACGATCTCGCCTTCGACGTCGAAGGCCAGATAGGCCGTGGTGGTCTTCTGGATCAATACACCGCGCAAGCATTTGGCGTCCTGCCACTCACAGAACGACACTTCGTCGAACTGGCGGAAGAAACGCTCCATGCGCTGCGCGTCCTTGGCGGTGGCGCGTCGCAGCACCACCGGCGTCGAGCACTCGACGCCATCGATTGGGGTGATCTGATTAGCGAACAATGTCGAAAGCGGTCCCGGGCCGCGAGAAGGAAATCGCCAGAATCTGCCGGTACGCCATCGCATGAGTGTGCGTATTGCGGGCCGGGGTCACGTAGTGGCGCATATCACGATCAAGGAAGTAGGTGGTGTCGAGAATTTCCTGGTAGGTGGTCGACGCCAGTTGATGCTCGTGGATGTCGTAAAGACGACTCTCCGCGCCCTCGACATTGTTGCGCCCCCAGAAGTGCACACCGCTGAACGGATAGCCGTCGCAGTGAATCCCTTCCGGGGTGATTTCCAGTTGCTTGCCGGGTTTGATCTCGATGCGGATCTGATGAATTTGGCACTGCCAGATTTCATCGTGCAGTTCTTCCGGCAGCACGCTTTTGTACACTTCAAAATCGGTGTCGATCAGGCTGCGCATCACCGGCGAAGTAATCACTTCATCGGAGAAGTCCTGAAAGTGCCGCACAACACCGCCCACGTAGGCGTTGTTCTCTTTCGACTGCACGTACGCGCGATGCTCGAGTTGCTTCAATTCACGGGTTTTCGGGTTGTACTCAAAGTCGCTGTAACGACGGTAACGCATGCCGGCTTCGGCCTGACCGTAGTAACTGTCTGGCTCCATGTTTTCCCAACTTTTGGTCAGTCTGACGAAGTCGGCAAAATGACCGTAGAGATTGAAGTCACCACCCTGGACGTTGACATATTTGTCGCGCCGTAGCGATTCGCCCACTTCTCTGTTCAAAACGATCATTACCAAATTCTCCGCTGCGTTGAGCGGCCTAATCTATTAGGTGGAGAATTTGCGTCCATGAGAAAGAATTTCAGGCATTTAAAGCCCTGTTTGAAACGGTACTTGAAGACGCTTTAAAACAACTTTTACATGACAAAAACACGGGTTTTTTACGGTTTTTGCAGAAAAGACCTCGAAAAAAAACCCCGAGATCAGTCGGGGTTTTCTCATGTTTCTTACACCGGATCGTGCATCAGAAGATGTTGATCGGGTAGTCCACGAATACCCGCAGCTCGTTGCCGCCGACGTTGTACTCGCTGGATTTCTGCGACACACGCAGGATCGAGCTGCGCAATTTCACGCTCAGATCTTTAGCCGGACCGCTTTGTACGACGTACTTGACCTGGTTGAAGATCTCGCGCTCGGTGCCGCCTTCGCTGGTGGATGTGGTGATGTTGTCGCCACGCACATAAGCGAAGTTGTAGCTCAGACCCGGTACGCCAAACGCGCCGAAGTCCAGGCCGTAGCCCAACTGCCAGCTGCGCTCGTCTTCAGCGTTGAAGTCCGACCAGTAGGAGTTGGCCAGGTAGATAGTGTTGCCACCGTCACCGACACGACCTTGCTCTTTCTGATAGCCGCCGTAGGCGTAGCCCAGGTTGCTGTCGCCAGTGGAGCGCTGGTGTGCCACGGTGAAGGAGTGAGGGCCGGTGGCGAACGTCGCTGCCAGGCTCCAGATCTTGTTGTCATCGCCGGTAGCGCCACTTTCACGGACGTAAGAGTCGTCCAGCTTGGTGCGATAGCCATTGAAGTCCAGGGTCAGGGACTGATCCTTGTCGATCGGGAACACGTAGTTGGCGTTCACGTATTGCTTCTTCAGCACGTCCTCGACGTCGGAAGCGTACAGCGCCGCCTTGAATTGTTCGGTGAACTGGTAGCTACCGCCCAACACGTTGATTGCCTTCAGACCACCGCTGTCACGGCCTTCAGCGCTTTTGCGCGATTCGGCAGTGAAACGACCGGCGTCCAGTTGCAGGCCTTTGATCTCTTTGGAGGTGATCAAGGTACCTGTGTAGCTTTCCGGCAGCAGACGCGAATTGTCGTAGTTCAGCACCGGCAGCGCCGGCATCTGGTCACCGTAGGTCAGCACGGTGTTGGACAGACGGAATTTGACCGCAGCGCCGCCCTTGGACAGGTCGTTGGCAGGTTTGCCGCTGTCGCCACGTTTGAAGAAGTCGATACCGCCAGCACCGCTGCGATCTTCGCTGCGCTCCAGGTTCAGGGCGTACAGGCCGAAAGCATCAACACCCACACCGATGGTGCCTTGGGTAAAGCCGGACGAGAACGTACCGATGGCCGCCTGGCCCCACTCGGATTTGTCTGCGTTGCCGTCTTTGTAATCACGATTGATGTAGGCATTGCGCAGCAGCACTTTCAGACTGCTGTCTTCTACAAAACCCTTGGACTCGGCCTGGCCGTCAGCCATGGCCTGTGTGGCACTCAACATCCCCAGTGCGATCAGACTGATTCGCTTGTTCAACATTTTGTTTTCCTTATTACGGGTTGAAACGCGCTGTGTCGAACGGCTGAAACGGCGCTATTGCACTCTTTTTTCACCCCGAAACAAAAAGACCCGCCCACGGTAAAACCGTGTCGGGCCCTTTTATTATTTTGAGTCATGGCGGTTGGCCACAGGCGTTGGGCCGAATCGTAGCCGCGCCTTCAATAATGTGTCAATTTCAAGAATCGTCTTTAAATAGGTAAAAATCGTCTAAGAATCGTAAATTTTGCGATAGCGCATTGCTCGGAAATGCGCTCAGCCAGTGAATCCAGTGCGATTACGCGCAGCCGTCGAGACTGCATTGCGCGGCGGATTGCCCTGGCTCAACCGCGACCACCGCTTGTCCCAACCAGCCGGCGAAAGCCTGCGGTTTGCCAAGCCATGGGCTGATGTCGATCAAGGTGAATTGCCCGTCCTGCTCCAGCGCCAATGTCGGAAACCCCTGGCCGCCCAGTTGCGCCAAGAGTGCGCGGCTGGCTTTTATATGCGCTGTCGTATCAACGGATTTAAACGCAGCCGCAAAGGTGTCCTCGGCGTAGCCCAACTCACTGGCAAGTTCGAACAGTACGGATTCATCGGCAATCCGCCGTCCTTCCATGTAATGCGCGGTCTGCAAACGCCCGAGCATCTGCAGGCCACGACCGTCGATGGCCGCTGCCGCCAGCACCGCTGCGATCGGCGGCGTCGAATCGAAAACCGCCGATTGATCACGCAGCAGACCTTCGAAATACGTCTCGCCAAATGGCTGCCCGGTGTATTCGGCGATGCGCCGGTCGTGGGGCATGACGTAATCACGCAGTTGCGGCGAAACGCGCTGACGATTCGCGCCGCTCATCATTCCGCCCCCATGCGCCGCGACCGGCAGCACTTGCTGCGCCGCTTGCACCAACGGTTTGGCGCCGTAGCACCAGCCGCACAATGGATCGTAAATGTAGTGAAGGATCATGGGATGACTCCGGCAGGCAATCAGGAAAAATCGATGGCGGCAGACTATGCCTACGCGTGTTGGGGAAAAACGCCGGAATGGCTTTCAGACTGTTCCGAGAATCGGTCGAATGGATTACCTGATCAGGTTGTATCAAAATCGACATAAATTGAAACAATCTGACAGGGGAACTTCTCAGGAATAAATAACGGCAGCAAATGCAAAGCATTACCATTCGCGCGTTTGAATTTCCCTACTCTTTCGGATGTGCTTTTCCATGCCTGCCCCGTTCCGCCTCACGCCCGTCACCCTTGGATTGTCTGCCGTTCTGTCCAGCGGTTTTGCTTATTCCGCCACTGAACTGCCCGCCACGGCGATCAGCGCCGAAGAACAAGCCGAGGACCCGCGCGTCAAGATCAGCACCACTGCGACTCGCACCTCGACCCCGGTGCGTTATGTGCCGCAGGCCATCGACTCGATCAAGACCTCGAACGTCGCCGACTACGGCACCAATGACATCGGTGACGCCCTGAGCGGGATTCCCAACGTCAGCAGCAGCGCCGACACCCGCTTCGACAGTCTGCGCATCCGCGGCTTCGACGCCAGCAACGACTTCTATCTGGACGGCATTCGCGACGACAGCCAGTACAAGCGCGACCTGCACAACATCGAGCGGGTCGAAGTGCTCAAAGGTCCGGCAGCCGTACTTTATGGCCGAGGCAGCCAGGGCGGGATCGTCAACCGCGTGAGCAAGCTGCCCGAGTTCGGCCGTCGCTCGACCATCGAGGCCCAGGGCGGTAGCGAAGACCTGCGCAGCCTGTACGCCGACCTCAGCACCGACCCCAGCGAAAACCTCAGCCTGCGCCTGAACATGGGCAACATGGATGAAAACAGCTTTCGCGACGGCGTCAGCGGCAACCGGCAGTTGTTCGCGCCGTCGATGAGCTGGCAGCTGACTCCGGACCTGAACTGGCTGGTGCAATACGAATACAGTCGCTACAACCGCACGCCGGATCGCGGCATTCCGGGGGTGAATGGCCGTCCCGCAGACGTAGGTCGTGACACCACCTACGGCAACGATCACGATTTCATCGACGACAAGGCGCAATCCCTGCGCTCGAAATTCACCTACGAGATCAACGACGCCTGGCAACTGCGCCAGACCCTCGGCGTGTTCAAGCTCGACAGCGATTTCGACAACACCTATCTGACCGGCTTCGACCCGAAAACCAACAAGGTCGCGCGCCAGCACTGGCAGCAGGATCTGACCACCCGCAACGTCTACAACAACCTCGAACTGGAAGGCGGTTTCGATACCTTTGGCCTTGAGCATCGCCTGCTGACCGGCGTCGAGATCGGCAGCCAGCGCCGCGATCCGAAGTTGTACAACGCCGCCACCGGCAAGACGCCCGGCGCACAACCGGTGCCATCGCTCGATCTGTTCAACCCCAACCGCGAGCTGCGCCACACCGGCAGCATGCAAACGTTCAGCGACAGCCACACCGAAGTCGAAAGCCGCGCGGTCTACGTCCAGGATCAACTGCGCCTGAACGATCAATGGCAACTGCTGGCCGGCCTGCGCTACGACACGTTCGATATCGAGTCGACCAACAAACTCAAGAACATCACCGAAGACCGCGACAGCCACAGCACCAGTCCGCGTTTCGGGATTGTCTGGACGCCGCTGCACAACCATTCGTTCTACGCCTCCTGGTCGAAGACTTTCTCGCCGGTGGGCGGCGGCCTGATCGGCATCACTCCGGGCGCTGCCGGCAACACCAACGACTTGAGTCCGGAGCTGACCAAACAGAAAGAAGTCGGCGTGAAGAGCGACTGGCTCGATGATCGCCTGAGCACCACGCTGGCGGTCTACGACCTGGAACTCTACAACCGCCGCACCAGCGATCCGAACGATCCGACCCTGACCGTCATGACCGGTTTGCAGCGCTCGCGCGGCATCGAGCTGACCGCCACCGGCAAACTCGTTGGCAACTGGTACATGCGCGGTGGCGTCGGCGTGCAGGACACCACCATCGAGAAGGACAACAACGGTCTGGAAGGCAAACGCGTCAACAACGTGGCCAAACACAACGGCAGCCTGTTCCTGACCTGGAAACCGGAGATGGGCTGGTACGGCGAAACCGGCCTGACCCTGGTCGGTCAGCGTTATGCCGACAATGCCAATACCACCGTGCTGCCGGGTTATGGCCGCTGGGATGCGCTGCTCGGCTACCGCTTCAAGGACTGGGACTTGCGCGCGGCACTGAACAACATCACCGACCGCGAGTATTACGCCTCGGCCACCAGCCAATATCAGATCCAGCCAGGCGCACCGCGCAGCGTGGTGATGACCGGTACCTATTCTTTCTGACTCAACCCAATACCTGTAGGAGTGAGCCTGCTCGCGATGACTATTTAACATTCAACAGATTCGTTGGCTGTTACTCCGCCATCGCGAGCAGGCTCACTCCTACAGTGGTTTTGTTTCGTGCATAAAAAGCGCCGCCATCCCGGCAGCGCTTTCAGCAATCCCTGTTGTTTTTCTTATCCTTCCATCACAGCCCATAACGCTTCCAGTTCGGCCTCGCTGAACAGGCCAGCGGGGTAGCGCTCGATCATCATCCGGCGCGGATCAGGTTCCCTGATCTGACGCGTTCCGTTGGATTTCAAAAAGTGCGCGACAATCTGGAGCGATTCGCCGTTGACGGCCATGGGATGCAAAGTCCGCTCGCTGACTACGTTCACTTCGGCGTTCATTTCAGCGCTCTCTCCCCGTTCGTGAGCGGCTAAGTTATCCAAGGTATATGACAGAACTGTTGAAGTTCCCCCCTCTCCCTAGTGCACTTTGTCCGATACAAGAGCTATGCCAAGGTTTCCGATTTGTCGACAGGCGGATACAAACAAGCCCGCGGTCCAACAGGGCCGCGGGCTTGTTTGAATGTGTAGCAAGCTAATTGTTGCCCGGCCGATTTATGAATCAACTCAAGCTGTTACGTCTCAACTCACTCTTTGTGCGGGGCTGGCTGTTGTTGGGTAAGGCAGTGGATATTGCCGCCACCCAGTAACAGTTCACGGCCCGGCACCATCACCACTTCGTGCTGCGGGAACAGCTTCTGCAGGATCTCCCGCGCAGGCGCGTCCATTGGATCGTCGAAGCTCGGCGCGATGATGCCGCCGTTGACGATCAGGAAATTCACGTAGGAACCGGCCAGGCGCACGGACGGGTTACGCTCCTGCGTACCGTCCACCGGATCGACACCGGCGCACTCTTCTTCGGTGGCGTACAGCGGCCCGGGAATCGGCATCTTGTGCACCGTGAACGGGCGGCCCTTGGCGTCGGTGCTGCTTTGCAGCACGTTCATCGCCGCCTGGCAGCGCGGGTAGTTCGGATCCTGCGGATCGTCGGTCCACGCCAGCAACACTTCGCCCGGGCGCACGTAGCAGCAGAAGTTATCCACATGGCCGTCGGTCTCGTCGTTGAACAGGCCATCCGGCAGCCAGATGATCTTGTCCACCGACAGATTATCGCGAAGCACCGCTTCGATTTCTTCGCGGCCCAGGTGCGGGTTGCGGTTGTGATTGAGCAGGCACTCTTCGGTGGTGATCAGCGTGCCTTCGCCATCGACGTGAATCGAGCCGCCCTCGAGCACAAAACCTTCGGTGCGATAACGCGGGCTGCGCTCGATTTCGAGGATCTTGCCGCCAACCTGCGAATCACGATTCCACGGCGAATACAAACCGCCTTCGAAACCGCCCCAAGAGTTGAAGTCCCAGTTCACACCGCGCACTTCGCCACTGTTGTTGATGACGAACGTCGGGCCGGTATCACGCACCCAGGCGTCATCGCTGGACATCTCGACCACGCGGATATTTGGCACGTCGAGGCGTGCACGGGCGTTTTCGTACTGGCCGGCCGAAACGGCAACGGTTACCGGTTCGAAACGGGCGATGGCCTTGGCCACTGCAACGTGCGCGGCCTGCGCCGGCTTGCCACCCAGGCGCCAGTTGTCCGGACGCTCAGGCCAGATCATCCAGGTCTGGGTCTGCGGCGCCCACTCGGCCGGCATGTAGAAGCCATCGTCACGCGGGGTACTTTTCAAAGTGGTCATCGGCACAGGACTCCTGGGGAACCGTCGAAGGGTTGCAAAGCAATGGCGACTTTATAACCGATAAATATCGGCATTAAAAGCTGACAACTAACCGAACATCTAAAATCTCACAACAATTATCGATATAAATCTGAATCCCTGTAGGAGCTGCCGCAGGCTGCGATCTTTTGATCTGGCTACAAAATCAAAAGATCGCAGCCTGCGGCAGCGCCTACAGGGGTATGGGTTACAGTCCTTCTTCGAGCACCCGATCCAGCATGTCGACAAAGAAGTCGACGCTGCGACGCGAGGTGACCATCGGCGGTTTGATCTTGAGAATGTTCAGGTCATCTCCGGTCGGCTGCATGAAGATCCCCAGCTCGCGCAGGCGATCGCACAACAACGTGGTCTCCTCGGTGGCCGGCTCCAGGGTTTCGCGATTGCGGATCAACTCCACGCCCAGATAAAACCCGGAACCGTGCACCGCGCCTACCAGCGGATGTTTATCGATCAAGGCTTCCAGCCGCGCCTTGAAATGCCCGCCAACCACCTGGGCGTTTTCCCAGAGTTTTTCTTCTTCCATCACATCCAGCACCGCCATGCCGATCTGGCAACTCACCGGGCTGCCGCCAGCGGACGAGAAGAAGTAGCCTTCGGCCTCCAGCGCTTCGGCAATCTCCCGGCGTGTGATCACCGCGCCGAGCGGCTGACCGTTGCCCATGCCCTTGGCCATGCAGATGATGTCCGGCACCACGCCCTGCTCTTCGAAACCCCAGAAAAAATGGCCCATGCGTCCGTAACCGACCTGTACTTCATCGGCGATGCACACCCCGCCTTGGGCACGTACCAATGCATACACCTGCTTCAGGTAATTGGGCGGCAGGGCAATACCGCCGGCATTGCCATACACCGGCTCGCAGATGAACCCGGCCAGTTGACGCTCCTGCGCGGCGATATGCGCCAGTTGCGCCTCGACGCTGCGCACATAATCCGGCGCCGAATCGAGGCCACGGAATTCACCGCGATAGATGTTCGGCGCGGTCACCGGGTGCACCCAGTCCGGGCGGCTTTCAAGTGCACGCGGGTTGTCGGCGATCGACGTCGACACCGCATCGGCGCCCACCGTCCAGCCGTGATAGGCCTCCAGCACGCTGAGCATGTCGCGGCCGCCGCTGTAGGCCCACGCCAGACGGATCGCCAGGTCGTTGGCTTCGCTGCCACTGTTGACCAGAAACACCCGGTCCATGCCTTCCGGCGCCAGTTTCAGCAGGCGCTCGGAAAACTCCGCCACGGCTGCATAGTTGAATCGCGAGTTGGTGTTGAGCAGCGACCACTGTCGCGCCGCCACTTGGGCCATACGCGGATGACCATGGCCGAGCACCGCGACGTTGTTGAGCATGTCGAGGTAGGAGCGGCCCTGCATGTCGATCAGGTGATTGCGCCAGCCGCGCTCGATGCGCGGCGGGTCGAGGTAATAGTGTTTTTGCGTGCGGGCGAAACTGGCGTCGCGCCGCTCAAGCAAGGTTTTCGCGTCCAGCTCCGGCTCGGCATCGCAGGCCAAGCCCAACAGCGCCGCTGGCGACGGGCACAAGGCCTGCCACGCGGCAGCGCGCGAAGGGCTGCAGAACAACGGCGCATCCAGCGATGCAACGCGGCTCAACTGCACAAGCAGCCGCCCATTGACCGCACCCAGCACCTGACCTTTGACCAGCGCCGCGCCGCTGTGCAGCGAGGCGTTCACACCGCGCAAACGCACGCTGAGCTGCGGCCCGTCGAGCTGCAACACACCGTCCGCCGCGTGATGCAGCACACCGGCAAACGGCGCTTCCACGACCGTGCCTCGTGGCACACGCAGTTCAACGTGCAGCGGGAAGGTCTCCGGTTCGACCGCGCTGTCCACTCGCGTCTGCGACAAGCGGTATTGCCCGTAACGACTGGCCGCCAGGCCATGCGCGGCGGCGGCTTCAGTCAGCAGCTGCTGATCGATGCCCGCCTGCTCCCAGTTGCCCGCCTCGAAATGCGGACTCAGAACGCCAAGATCGATCAGCGCAAATTCCCGCCCGACCAGTTCCGGCAGCAGCGGCGCGAACCCTTCACTGCCAATGGCCGGCAGTTGCTGGCCGACCGCCGTGAGGATCGCCGCTTCCATCAGCGCCAATGGCACCGAAGTCGCCACGTGGAAAATTTCCCACTCGTGACCAAGATTGTCGCGGCTGTAGGTGTTGCCCGGGTCGATGCTGACCTGCTGCTCGCCACTGAGTACCAGCACCGCCGCCCGCGCCACGATCAGCGGCCACAGTGCCTGCAACTCTTCGTGCTGCAGCGGATTGACCGCGTGATAGGCCTGCACCGCCGGCAGAATCACGAACGGATCACCGCCGGCATGGTGCAGCAGCGCCGCGCAGGTCACCGACAGATCGGTGATGCGCCATGTGCGCACCAGATCGCCAAAATCGATTACGCCCTGCAATTGCCAATGACGCTTGGCATCGCGTTGCCACACGGCGTTGTCATCGGTGATGTCCATGTGAATCGCCTGCACCGGCAGTTTGTCCTGCAACGGCTGCAAGCGACGTTCGGCCTGTTCGGCGGCGGCAGCGATCAGTGCGCGCTGGCGTTCATCCTTGATCACCGGCAGCAGGTGGTTGATCAGCGCACTGGCATGGCGCGCATCCCATTGCAGCGCGCGCTCAAGACCCGGATGGTCGAAGCCGGCCAGCGCCAGATCCATCTCGCCACATAACTGACCGAATCTGGCCACCACGTCATGCCCCAAATGCTCGAGCTGGGTCAGCGACTGACCTTCGATGTACTCCAGCAGCCGCACGTGCACCGGCTCGCCGTTGGCCTGCAGCGATAACAGGTCCTCACCGTTATTGGCCGAGATCACCTTGGGTACGTGCACTGACGAATGCTCGGCGAGGTACTTGAGGCCCGCATGTTGGGCCTGCAACTCCACCAGCGCGTAATCACCCCGGCAGATTTTCAGGACGAAGCGCCCACGCTCGCTGTCGACCCGATAATTCAGATCCTGCTGACTGCCCAGCGCCTGCAACGTGCCGCTGAGCCCGTAATGCTCCGCCAGCCACTGCCGGGCCAGTGCCTCAGAGACCTGCGGGCTGGGCAAACTGGCGCGATGAATCAACGTGGCGAGCGGCATGGAACGACCCCTGAAATTTTATTAGGCGCCTATATCGCCATTGCTACAGAGGATGCGCAACCCCCGACCTGAGATATTCAAGCGCTCGCATCCGCCGGCACTTTGCGCAAGAATGTCGGCCATTCACACCTATCTGGAAATAATCACATGAATGTAATCACCACCGATCTGCCCGGTGTTCTGATCATCGAACCCAAGGTATTTGGTGACGAGCGCGGCTTCTTCTACGAGAGTTTCAACGCCAAGGCCTTTCAGGAAGCGACCGGTCTGGACACTCAATTCGTTCAGGACAACCATTCGCGCTCGCAGAAAGGCGTGCTGCGCGGCCTGCATTACCAGCTGCAAAATACCCAGGGCAAACTGGTTCGGGTGACCGCCGGCGAAGTGCTTGATGTAGCCGTGGACATCCGTCGCAGCTCGCCGCACTTCGGCAAGTGGGTTGCTGTACGCCTGTCGGCCGAGAACCACCGTCAACTGTGGGTTCCGGAAGGCTTTGCCCATGGTTTCGTGGTGCTGAGCGAGTTCGCCGAATTCCTCTACAAGACCACCAACTACTACGATCCATCGTCCGAACGCAGCATTCGCTGGGACGACCCTGCCTTGGGCATCGACTGGCAACTGGACGAAGCGCCGAAACTGTCGGCCAAGGATCAGGCCGGTGCGCTGCTCAAGGACGCTGACGTCTTCGCCTGAGCCTAGGCATAATGCGCCTGTTCACTCAGGCGCATCCGGCTCATGAAACCATCTCTACCCCGCAGACCCCGCTGGCGCAGCCTCGCCCTGCTGGCGTTGTGCCTGGCACCGCTGCTGTGGCCGCTGGAGCATCTGGCCGAGCGCTATTACCGCAGTGAACTGGCCGGGCAAAACCGCCAGACCCTCGATCTTTACGTCGCCAACCTGCTCGGCACCCTCCACCGCTACGAAGTATTGCCGCAGATCCTCGGCGATTTGCCGGCCCTGCGCGCCGTGCTCGGGGCACCGGACGACGGCGTCACCCAAGGCAACGCCAACCGCCTGCTGAAAAACATCGCCGCACAGACCGGCGCCGAAGTCATGTACCTGATGGACACCAGCGGCCAGACTCTCGCGGCGTCAAACTGGGACAAACATGACAGTTTCGTCGGGCGCAATTTCGCTTTCCGTCCGTATTTCAGCGAAGCCATGGCCGGGCGTCTGGGCCGCTTCTTCGGCCTCGGTACTACTTCGGCCAAACGCGGTTATTTCTTCGCCGCGGCGGTGCGCAACGGCGAAAAAATCATCGGCGTGCTGGTGATCAAAGTCGATCTCGACCACACCGAAAGCCTGTGGGGCAAAACCCCGGAACAACTGTTGGTGACCGACCACAACGGCGTGGTGATTCTCACCTCGCGCCCGGAGTGGCGCTTTCGCTCGACCCGCGTCCTCAGCGACAGCGAGCGCGCTGCCATCACCGCGATCCAGCCCTACCCGACCCGCGAGCCGCGCCCGCTGAACCTCAGCCCTAGCGCGTGGCTGATCCAGACCCACGACATCGCCGAAACCGGCTGGAGCGTGAGCATTCTCGCCCCGCGCACCCTTATCGACCGCCCGGTGCGCACCGTCGTAGCCATCGGCGGCGCCACCCTGCTGGTGGTGATGTTGCTGCTAGGCCTGATGATGCAGCGCCGTCGCCATTATCTGGAGCGCATCGCTTTCGAGGCCAAGGCGCGGCGTGAACTGGAAGGTCGGGTCGCTGAACGCACCAGCGACCTCGAAGGCCTCAACCGCCGCCTCAAGCAGGAAGTGCTGGAGCGCGAACAGGCCCAGCAGGAACTGGTGCGTGCCCAGGACGATCTGGTCCAGGCCGGCAAACTCTCGGCACTGGGCACCATGTCGGCGAGCATCAGCCACGAGCTCAACCAGCCGCTGGCGGCGATCCGCAGCTATGCGGAAAACGCCGAAGTACTGCTCGATCATCAACGCACCGACGATGCTCGCGGCAACCTCAAACTGATCAGCGAGCTGACCGGGCGCATGGCCTCGATCATCGCGCACCTGCGTGCCTTCGCCCGCCGTGATCGCCACGCCCCGGAAAGCGTGGCTCTGCAACCGGCGCTGGACGATGCGCTGGCATTGCTGGCCAAACGGCGCCGCAGCATGGAAGTCGAACTGATCCGCGATCTGCCCGCCGCCACGCTGTGGGTCGAGGCCGGGGAAACCCGTCTGCGCCAGGTGCTCGGCAATCTGCTGGCCAACGCCCTCGATGCGCTGACCGAAAAAGGCCCGCCGCGCAAACTGTGGCTGAGTGCCGAATCCACGGCCGAGGGCGTCAATCTGTACATTCGCGACAACGGCCCGGGCTTTTGCATGGAAGCCCTCGGCCGCGCCAGCGAGCCCTTCTACACCACCAAGACCCGTACTCAGGGCCTTGGCCTGGGGCTGGCGATCTGTGAAACCCTGATGCGCGCCTTCGGTGGTGAACTGTCGTTCGCCAACCACAAGCAAGGTGGCGCCTTGATCACCCTGCGGCTGCGCGCCGGCGCGCCCGGGGTCAGCCTGCAACCGTCCGAGGATCGAAGTGCATGACCATCGACAATCGCATTCAGGTGGTGTTGATCGACGACGATCCGCACCTGCGTCAGGCCCTCGGCCAGACCCTGGACCTGGCCGGGCTGAAAATCCTTCCTCTGTCCGAAGCCAAAGGTCTGGCCGGGCAACTGGAGCGTGACTGGCCCGGCGTGGTGGTCAGCGACATCCGCATGCCGGGCATGGACGGCCTGGAGCTGTTGAGCGAATTGCACGCTCAGGATCCGGAGCTGCCGGTGCTGCTGATCACTGGCCACGGCGATGTGCCGCTGGCGGTGCAAGCAATGCGTGCCGGCGCCTATGACTTTCTGGAAAAACCGTTCGCCAGCGACGCCCTGCTCGACAGCGTGCGCCGCGCCCTGGCCCTGCGCCGGCTGGTGCTGGACAACCGCAGCCTGCGCCTGGCCTTGAGCGATCGCAACGAACTGAGCGCACGACTGGTCGGCCACTCGGCGCCAATGTTGCGCCTGCGCGAGCAGATTGGCGCGCTGGCGGCGACCAAGGCCGACGTGCTGATCCTCGGTGAAACCGGCGCCGGTAAAGAGGTCGTGGCCCGTGCACTTCACGATTTATCGAGCCGGCGAAACGGCCCGTTCGTGGCGATCAACGCCGGGGCACTGGCCGAATCGGTGGTGGAAAGTGAGCTGTTCGGGCATGAACCGGGCGCGTTCACCGGCGCGCAGAAACGCCGGATCGGCAAGTTCGAGTTCGCCAACGGCGGCACGCTGTTCCTCGACGAAATCGAAAGCATGAGCATGGACGTGCAGGTGAAACTGCTGCGCATGCTGCAAGAGCGTGTGGTCGAACGTCTGGGTGGCAATCAGTTGATCCCGCTGGACATCCGCGTCATCGCCGCGACTAAGGAAGACCTGCGTCAGGCCGCTGATCAAGGGCGTTTTCGCGCCGACTTGTATTACCGTCTGAACGTTGCACCGCTGCGCATTCCGCCACTGCGCGAACGCGGCGAGGACGCGCTGGTGCTGTTCCAGCATTACGCCGATGAAGCCAGCGCCCGCCACGGTTTGCCGCCTCACGAACTGCAACCGGCGCAACGCGCCTTGCTGCTGCGCCACACCTGGCCGGGCAACGTGCGCGAATTGCAGAACGCTGCCGAGCGTTTCGCCCTCGGTCTGGAACTGGCGCTGGATAACAGTGGCGTCGAAGGCGCCGGCACTACCGTGGAAGTCATCAGCGGCGGTCTGAGCGAGCAAGTGGAAAACTTCGAGAAGTCGTTGATTGCCGCCGAGCTGGCGCGCTCCCACAGTTCGGTGCGCAGCCTCGCCGAAGCCCTGGGTATTCCGCGCAAGACCCTGCACGACAAACTGCGCAAGCACGGCTTGAATTTCGCCGACAGTAACGCCCATGGAGACGAAGCCGAATGAGCCGCGACAGTCACTATCTGGAATCGGTGCTGCATCACGACATTCCCCTGACCCGCGAGATGGGCCTCAAGGTCCTCGCCTGGCACGAGCAGCAGTTGAGTTTGCACTTGCCGCTGGAGCCGAACGTCAATCACAAAAGCACCATGTTCGGCGGCAGTCTCTACTGCGGCGCGGTGCTGGCGGGCTGGGGCTGGCTGCATCTGCGCCTGAAGGAAGAAGGCATCGAAGACGGGCACATCGTGATTCAGGAAGGCCAGATCAGCTATCCGCTGCCCGTGACCGGTGATGCCACGGCGCTTTGCCCGGCACCGGAAGCGGCGGTCTGGAAGAAGTTTCTGGCGATGTATCACCGCTACGGGCGGGCGCGATTGACGCTCAACACGCGGATCGTCAATGCCGGGAGTGATGAGGATGCGGTGACGTTCAGCGGGCAATACGTTCTGCACCGCTGAGTCTTCAGTGATGCACTAATCACTTGTGGCGAGGGGATTTATCCCCGATCGGCTGCGCAGCAGTCGCAATTCATGTCGTACGTAGAGTAGGGCCGTTACGCGGCCCATCGGGGATGAATCCCCTCACTACAATGCGATGTGCAGGAATCAGGAGCGAGCCAGCTCCAACAGTCTTGCACGCCACGCGGCCTTCGCCGGCAACGCCAGAAAGAACTCATTGAGCAGCGATTCCCGCGCCGGATAACAGAACGCCTCGCCCTGCAGATCCAGCACTTCGCCGCCGGCACCTTCGAGTACGCCCTGCGCTGCCGCGGTGTCCCATTGCGAAGTCGGCGCCAGTCTTGGGTAGCAATCCGCCGCCCCTTCAGCCAACAGACAAAACTTCAGCGAACTGCCGATGTTCGCCAGTTGCAACTCGCCCAGGCTGGCGCTCAAACCGGCAAGCAGCCGCTCTTGCTCCGGACTCGAGTGCCGACGGCTCGCCACCACGGTGAACGCTTCACCGGGCGCGAGCACCTCACGCACCTCAATCGCCACCGGCGAACCACCTTTGTCCCCACGCCACGCACCGAGCCCGGCACCGCCGACATAGAACCGGCCATTGGTCGGCATCGACACCACGCCAAACACCACCCGCCCGTTTTCGATCAGGGCGATGTTGACGGTGAACTCTTCACTGCCGCTGATGAACTCCTTGGTGCCATCCAGCGGGTCCACCAACCACCAGCGCTGCCACCCGGCGCGCACGCTCTGCGGGATGTTGGCGTCTTCCTCGGACAGAATCGGAATACTGGAGTCCAGCGCGGTCAGCCCGGCAACGATCACGTGGTGCGCAGCCATGTCCGCGGCGGTCACTGGTGAATCATCGGACTTGGCGGTGACCGCCACGTCAGCGCGCCAAAACGGCAGGATCGCCTCGCCAGCCTGCAATGCCAGCTCAACCACTGGCGCCATCAACGGATGGGTAAACTTCATCAATATCTCACTCATGGCTGAAAGAACCCGCGCTGCGTCAGCAGATCACGCGCCAGATACAGCGCCGCCAAGGCACGGCCTTCGGTAAATTGCGGGTTTTGCGCCAGCGCCGCCAGTTCACGCAGGTTGACCTTGTCGACGCGCATCGGCTCGGGCTCGTCGCCCTCCAGACGCTCCTCGTACAAATCGGTGGCCAGCACCACCTGGATCTTCTGGCTCATGTAACCGGGCGACAGCGACAACTCGGTCAGATGTTCCAGCTGGCGCGCGCCGAAACCGGCCTCCTCCTTGAGTTCGCGCTCGGCGGCTGCCAGCACATCTTCGCCCGGCTCGATCAAGCCTTTGGGCAGGGACAGTTCGTACTCGTCAGTGCCGCCGCAGTATTCCTCGACCAGCACCGCGTGTTCGCTGTCGAGCATCGCCACAATCATCACCGCGCCATAACCCGCGCCTTTGCCGACCAGACGCTCGTAAGTGCGTTCCACGCCGTTGGAAAAACGCAGCTTCAGTTCTTCGACGCAAAACAGACGACTGGTGGCGACGATCTCGCGGGCGAGTACAGTGGGTTTCTGGCGCATGCAAAGCTCCTTGGCGTGAACGCGCTACTATAACGCGGCTTTCCCGATTGTTTGTGTCGGATATCTTTCTACCGCTCGAGACGTTGCCATGCCTTCTCTACCGTGGTCTGACATCGATACCGTCCTGCTGGACATGGACGGTACGCTGCTGGACCTGCACTTCGACAACCATTTCTGGCTGGAACACCTGCCGCAACGCTACGCCGAACTGCACGGGGTGAGCCGCGCCATGGCCGAGATGGAACTGCAGCCGCTGTTCGAGCGCCATGCCGGGCAACTGCAGTGGTATTGCCTGGATTTCTGGAGTGCCGAGCTGAAGCTCTCGGTGCGTGAACTGAAACTGGAAACCGCACACTTGATCGCCCTGCGTACGGATGCCGACACGTTTCTGCAAGCGATTAAAAACGCCGGCAAACGGGTGATCATGATCACCAATGCACACCGGGATTCGCTGTCGCTGAAACTGGAACGAATTGAACTGGCGCCCTATTTCGAGCGGCTGATCAGCTCGCACGATTACGGGTTTCCCAAGGAAAATCCGCAGTTCTGGGATGCCCTGCAGGTGGACATCGACTTTGATCCGGCGCGCAGCCTGTTTATCGACGATACGTTGCCGATTCTGCGTAGTGCGCGGGAATTTGGTGTGACGCATTTGTTGGCGGTGAAAGAGCCGGACAGTCGCAAGGGGCCGAAGGACACGGCTGAGTTTGCTGCAGTTGAAGACTACCGCGATTTGATTCGGGGTCTCTGATTTCCTGTAGGAGCTGCCGAAGGCTGCGACCTTTTGACTTTGATTGTTTAAAAAACAAGATCAAAAGATCGCAGCCTTCGGCAGCTCCTACAGGGGTTGTGAGCTACTCAGGGATACGCAGGGTCTGGCCTGGATAGATTTTGTTTACATCCTTGAGCATTGGTTTGTTGGCCTCAAAGATCTTGTTGTACTGGTTGGCGTTGCCATACACCGCCAGGGAAATTGCGCTGAGGGTGTCGCCCTTTTTCACCACGACAAAACGCGCGGCGGCCACCACCGGCCCGGTCACGGTGATCTGATCATCAACGCTGCCCACGCCTTCGATATTACCCACCGCCAGCAAAATCTTTTCCTTCTCCTCCTGGCTGGCGACTTCACCGGTGACCGTCACCTTGTCGCCGTCCACGGTGGCCTGAACATTCGGGTTGCCCAACCCGACCTTGCTGATATGTTCCTTCAACTGCTCACTGGCATTGGCATTGCCCGGGGTCAGCAGGTCGATCAGCTTTTCACCGGCCTCTTTCACAAAGCTAAAAAGACTCATAGCGCACACTCCTTGATTTGGGTTCCAGACGTCCAAGCCTAGACCACACCAGAGCAACCCGGTTCCAGGCCGACCAATGACCCGGCAAGTCGCGTACTCAAACCTTTGGCGTGCCGCCCCGCCAATTGCGGAGCCGCTTGATCGACGCCATCTATCAATAGATCGACAGTACCGATTAGACGCGACAAGTTGCCGCGCCTAGTCTTAGCGTTGATCAATCCGTCGGTGATGCCATGAACGCCAAGCGCCCAACTTGCGCGGCGCCTGCACTCGAAACGCCCGCGCCCGCCGCCAGCCAGACCTACAGCTACAGCGACCTGCCTCGTGTGGAATCGTCCAGCACCGCGCTCGCCGAGGAAGTCGCGCTGGCGATCGCCTACAACGGCATCAGTCAGGCGGTGATGCTGGTGACGCCGACGGATCTGGAAGATTTCATCGTCGGTTTCAGCCTCGGCAGCGGCATCATCGAAGACGCCAGCGACATTTACGACCTGCAACTGACCGGCGCAGGCTCGGCGCAATACGCGCAAGTGACCATCGCCAACCGTGCATTCTGGAACCTCAAGCAACAGCGCCGCCAATTGGCCGGTACCAGCGGTTGCGGGTTGTGTGGCGTCGAAGCGGTGGAACAGGCCTTGCCCGATCTCAAGGTGTTGCCCGGCGCGCCGCTGCCGCCCGCCGCATGGCTCGATGGTCTGCGCCAGCGCATCGGGGCATTTCAGCCACTCGGTCAGCACTGCGGCGCAGTCCACGCGGCGGTGTTCATGAACGCCAGTGGTGAATTGCTGCTGGGCCGTGAAGACATCGGCAGGCACAACGCCCTCGACAAACTGATTGGCGGGCTGATCCGCCAGAAGATTTCCACCGAAGGCGGCCTGGCGATTGTCACCAGCCGTTGCAGTCTCGAATTGATCCAGAAAGTTTTACGCGCCGGCATCCAGACTCTGGTCAGCCTGTCCGCGCCCACGGGCCTTGCCGTGCAATGGGCCCGTCGCCACAACCTCAATCTCATCCACCTGCCGCAGAAGAATGCGCCGCGGGTCTACAGCCCAGCGATGGAGAATCAAGCGTGAGCCAACATCATCAAGCCGACCAGAAACCTGTCCCGCGCTACAAACCTTACAAAGGTGCAGCCGGTGGCTGGGGTGCCCTGATCAGTGTGGCCCAGGCCTGGTTGACCAGCGACAACGCACTGAAAAACCTGCGCATGATGCTCAAGACCAACCAGAACGGCGGCTTCGACTGCCCGGGCTGCGCCTGGGGCGATTCGCCGGAGAGCGGCATGGTCAAGTTCTGCGAGAACGGCGCCAAAGCAGTGAACTGGGAAGCGACCAAGCGTCGGGTGGACGGCAAGTTCTTCGCCAAACACAGCGTCACGTCGTTGCTGGAGCAGAGCGACTACTGGCTTGAATACCAGGGCCGCCTGACCGAGCCGATGGTCTACGACGCCGAAACCGACCGCTACAAACCCATCGCCTGGGACGATGCCTTCGCCCTGATCGGCAAACACCTGCAAGCGTTGTCGAGCCCCGATCAAGCCGAGTTCTATACCTCGGGCCGTGCCAGCAACGAAGCGGCATACCTGTATCAGCTGTTTGTGCGCGCCTACGGCACCAACAACTTCCCCGACTGCTCGAACATGTGCCACGAGGCCAGCGGTGTGGCGTTGGCGCAAAGCGTTGGCGTCGGCAAAGGCACCGTGACCTTCGACGACTTTGAACACGCCGACGCGATTTTCGTCTGGGGCCAGAACCCCGGCACCAATCATCCACGGATGCTCGAACCACTGCGTGAAGCGGTGAAGCGCGGCGCGCAAGTGGTGTGCATCAACCCGCTGAAAGAGCGCGGCCTGGAACGCTTCCAGCATCCACAGCACCCGATCGAAATGCTCACCAACGGCGACAAGCCGACGAACACCGCGTACTTCCGTCCAGCACTTGGCGGCGATATGGCGGTGCTGCGCGGCATGGCCAAGTTCCTCCTGCAGTGGGAGCGCGATGCGCAGAAGGCCGGTGAACCTGCGGTGTTCGATCACGACTTCCTTAACGCCCACAGCACCAACGTGCTGGAGTATCTCGGCGTGGTCGATGACACGCCTTGGGAGCAAATCGTCGCGCAATCCGGCCTGACCCTTGTGGAAATCGAGCAAGCGGCGCGCATGTACGCCAAAGGCAAGAACGTGATCATGTGCTGGGCGATGGGCATCACCCAGCATCGCCACTCGGTGCCGACCATCCAGGAAATCGCCAACCTGATGCTGCTGCGCGGCAACGTCGGCAAACCCGGCGCAGGCCTGTGCCCGGTGCGCGGTCACAGTAACGTGCAGGGCGACCGCACCATGGGCATCAACGAGCGTCCACCGGTGGCGTTCCTCGATTCACTTGAGCGGCGTTTCCAGTTCAAGGTGCCGCGTGACAACGGGCACAACGTGGTCGAGGCGATCCACGCCATGGCCGAGGGCCGCGCCAAGGTTTTCATCGGTCTGGGCGGTAACTTTGCCCAGGCCACACCGGACAGCCCGCGCACCTTCGCGGCGCTGAGCAATTGCGACCTGACCGTGCAGATCAGCACCAAGCTCAACCGCAGCCACCTGGCCCACGGTAAAGACGCACTGATCCTGCCGTGCCTGGGCCGTACCGACATCGATATCCAGACCGAAGGCCCGCAGGCGGTCACCGTGGAAGACTCGTTCAGCATGGTCCACGCCTCCAACGGTCAGTTGCAGCCGCTGTCGAACCAGATGCGCTCGGAACCGGCGATCATCGCCGGCATCGCTGCCGCCACGCTGGGCAGCAAACCGGTGGACTGGAACTGGCTGGTGGCCGACTACGGGCGCATCCGCGACTTGATCGCCGACACCATTCCTGGCTTCAAGGACTTCAACGAGAAGGTCAAGAACCCGGGCGGTTTCTACCTAGGCAACAGTGCGGGCGCGCGCAAGTGGAACACCTCTTCAGGCCGGGCCAACTTCCGCGCGAACCTGCTGCCCAAGGACCTGGTGCATGAACGCACTCGCGCCACCGGGCAACTGCCGGACCTGATCCTGCAATCGATGCGTTCACACGATCAGTACAACACCACGATCTATGGCCTCGACGACCGTTATCGCGGGGTCAAGGGCCAGCGCGATGTGCTGTTCGCCAACGAGGCCGACATCATTCGCCTGGGCTTCCGCCCGGGACAGAAGGCTGACATCGTGTCGATCTGGGACGATGGCCGTGAGCGTCGGGTGAAAGGCTTTACCTTGCTGGCGTTTGATATCCCGGCGGGGCAGGCCGCGGCTTATTACCCTGAGGTGAATCCGCTGGTGCCGCTGGAAAGCACCGGGGATGGCAGTCATACGCCGACATCGAAGTTCATTGCGATCCGCCTTGAGGCGGCGAGTGAGACCGGGTTGATCATGGCCAAGTCCGCTTAAAGACGCTGCCCTGTGGCGTGGGAGCTTGCTCCCGCTGGAGGCCGCAGGACTGCCTCCGTTTGCATTTTTTGGGGCCGCTTCGCGGCCCGGCGGGAGCAAGCTCCCTCGCCACAGAATTTGTGTTGAGTCTCTGTTTCCTGAAACTTTCATACGCCCACAAAAAAGGCCGCTTTTTTACAAAAGCGGCCTGTCCGAAGTAGCTAAAGACCGGCGAAAATCGCTTAAGTTCCGCATACAAAACAGTAACTTGCATAATTGTATACAAGTCGTGTTATTCGTCGGATTTCGATTGTCAGCCTTGTTACACAGCCTCAGGATCGCGCCGTCATCCCTTTGAGGCTCCTCTATGAAGTTCTCCTCGATTCTCTTGTTGTCCCTTGGCCTGGTCAGTGGCTTCGCTTCTGCCGGAGGCACCACCGAAGCAGGTGTGGGCGGCGCATTGGGCGGGGTTCTTGGCTCGGTCGTCGGTCAGTCTTTAGGCGGCAGCACAGGTTCAACCATTGGCGCAGCCCTGGGCGGCGCGGGTGGTAGCGCGGTCGGCGCCAACAAACACAGCCGTGGCGAAGCGGCCATTGGCGGTGCGTTGGGCGCAGCCGGCGGTAACGTGGTCGGCCGCAGCATGGGCGGCACCACCGGCAGCCTGATCGGCGCCGCAGCAGGTGGCGGCGCCGGTGGCGCGCTGGGCAACTACATGGGCAACAAGAGCAACGAGGACGACCGTCATTACGATCGCGATCGTGATCACCGTCGCTACTACCGCGACGACCACCGTGGTCGCGGCCATGCCTACGGCCATCGCAAGCATCACCGGTATTACAACCACCGCTGATTGCTGAGCCTGGCGGGCAACGGATCAAAAGATCGCAGCCTGCGGCAGCTCCTACAGTCGAACCCTGTAGGAATTGCCGCAGGCTGCGATCTTTTTTGCGTTATCACACCAGCAAACGCTCCAGAGCCTGACGCAACCGGCCAGGAATCGGTACCGGCTGATTGCTCGTCCGATCCACAAACACATGAACAAAACGCCCCGCCGCACACGCCTCGCTTTCACCGACCTTGAACACCGCCAGTTCATATTGCACCGAACTGTTACCCAGCTTGCCTACCCGCAGACCGATCTCGATCTGATCCGGGAACGCGATCGAGGCGAAATAATCGCAAGATGAACTCACGACAAAACCCACCACCTCGCCGTCGTGGATATCCAGGCCACCGACCTGAATCAGGTAAGTGTTCACCGCGGTATCGAAAAAGCTGTAGTAGGTAACGTTGTTGATGTGCCCATAAGCATCGTTGTCGTGCCAGCGGGTGGTGATCGGCTGGAAATGCGGGTAGTCGGTGCGTTGCGCCATGGTGCTGGACATCGGTGTCGATTCCTTGAGTTTCTGCCCAGTCTAAAGGTAAAAACCTTTGCCTCGCGCCGCCAGCTCGCCAATCAGTGGCGCCGGCCGCCATTGATCGCCCTGTCGCGTCTCCAGCGCCAGCAAGCGCTGGTGAATGGCTGCCAGCCCCTGATCGTCCGCCCAGGCCATCGGGCCGCCCCTGTCCGCCGGGAAGCCGTAGCCATTGAGGTAAACCTGATCGATGTCATGCGCCGAATCGGCAATGCCTTCCTGCAGAATTTTCGCGCCCTCGTTGACCAGCGCCAGAAGACACCGCTCGAGGATTTCCTCGGACCCAATCTCCCGGCGCTGAAAGCCGAGGCCTTCGCTGACGCGCAATATCAGCGCATCCACCTCAGGATCATGCTCGGCCTGACGACTGCCCGGCTCGTAGTGGTAATAACCATTGCCGGATTTCTGCCCGAATCGGCCCATCTCGCACAAGCGGTTGTCGACCTGAACCTCTGGCGCATCCTGCCCCTTGCCAGCCAATTCGCGCGCGCGCCATTCCAGATCGATGCCCACGACGTCATACATGCGGAACGGCCCCATGGCGAAACCGAAGCCCTGCAAGGCCGCATCGACCTGCTGTGGATAAGCGCCTTCGAGCAACATCTTGCGCGCCTCCAGCACATACGGATGCAACATGCGATTGCCGATAAAACCGTGGCAGTTGCCCGACACCACACTGACCTTGCCCATGCGCTTGCCCAGCGCCAAGGCTGCTTCCAGCGCCGCCGGTGAAGTCTGCGCGCCACGGACGATTTCCAGCAGTTTCATGATGTGCGCCGGGCTGAAGAAATGCAGGCCTAGCACTTGCGATGGACGTCTGGTTGCGGTGGCAATCGCGTCGATGTCCAGCGCCGACGTATTGCTTGCCAACAACGCCTCAGGCTTGAGCAGGCCATCCAGCTCGCGAAAGATCTTCTGCTTGAGCTCAAGGTTTTCGTACACCGCTTCGATCACCAGATCGACATTGCGAATCGCTGCGTAATCCGCCGCCACGCTGACCCGCGCGACACGCGCGTCCGCCTCGGCCTGATCGATCCGGCCCTGGCGCACGTTGTGTGCATACGTGTCGGCCAATGTGCCCAGCGCCTGTTCAAGCATCTGTGGATTGTTATCGACCCATTGCACGGCGATGCCGGCATTGGCCAGGCACATGACAATGCCACGGCCCATGGTGCCCGCACCAATCACGGCAGCTCGCTGAATATCGAAAGTTGTCTGGCTCATGTTGTTCTCTTGTTGGCGATCCGAAGACAGCCTTCACCATAGTCAGGCACTGGACGTTTTTGAAGTTTATTACCGTGATGATCGGCATTCAGCGCATGGATAAGCCCTGAAGCCGCACCGTGTAGAAGCTGCCGAAGGCTGCGATCTTTTGATCTTGATTTTGAAAGATCGCAGCCTTCGGCAGCTCCTGCAGACAGATCAGAGATGCTCTTGAGCCCAACTGCGGACTTGCGCGTACGGATACTCCTCCAGCGCCGCATACCCGCCAATCGCCCGCGCCTTGAGCTTTGTAAACAACGGCACACTGATCCCGCACAGGAACCGCGTCAGGCGCTCGGCCGTTGGCAAACTGCCGGTGTGCTGCTGGTGCTTGTGGATAAAATCACCGCACAACGCCGCGAAGTTCTTATCCACAAGCGCTGGCAACCCGGGAGGTGCCGGCAGCCGCGCGACATTACCGTGGCACACCGAACAGTGCCCGCAGCGCTCGGGCGCATTGTGGTCGCCAAAGTACTCGGCCAGGCGATAACCCAGGCAGCGCTCAGTGGCGAACAGTTCGAGCATGGCGTGAATCCGCGCGACTTCAGTCTGTTCATGCCGGGTGAAGTACTCGTGCAACTCGGCGCTCAGCACAGCGCTGTCGAAATCGCTGTGCAGCACGTTGTAGACCTCGGTCATCTGCTTGCTCTCAAGCTCGACCCAGCCCTTCTCCTGAAAGTAGTCCAGCGCCTTGACCACCCGATTGCGCTCAGCCGAATACTGCGTGTACATCGCCTCGAAATTCACCGTGGCCCAGGTACGTGCGCGGCTGGAAGTCTGGATGATCGCTGCGACAAAATCCCTGCGCTCACCTTCAAAACGCTCAAGCAACGCTTCCGGTTCCAGCAGGTATTTAAAACGGTACTCGGCGTAATAGGCATAGCGCGGCGCGATGAAACCACGCAACTCCATTTGCACCAGCAAAGTCTTCAGCGGCAGCGTGCGAATGTTGCTCTGATCAGCCAGTGGCCCGAGCAGAAACTCCCACTGCCCTTCGGCTGCGGCACCCTGCATTTCTTCCAGCACACAACGAATCCCTTCGCGCTCCGGGGTATCGCCGTAGACGAAGTTTTCCAGCACGTTGAGGCTGTCGCGGTTGGCCAGCACCAGGCAATCCGACGGCTGCCCGTCACGTCCGGCGCGACCAATCTCCTGGCTGTAGTTTTCGATAGATTTCGGCAAGTCGAAATGCACCACGTTGCGGATGTCGCTCTTGTCGATACCCATACCGAAGGCAATGGTCGCGACAATGCAATTGGACTGCCCGGCCATGAAGCGCTTCTGGATCGCCTCGCGCTGATCGTTGGGCAACCCGGCGTGATAAGCCTCGGCCTGTATGCCGTTGCGCCCCAGATGTTCGGCGATGTGCTCGGCGGTTTTCTGCAACGTGACATAGACGATGCTCGGCTGGCCCGGACGCTCGCTCATCCAATCCACCAGGCGCCGGCGCTTGTCCTGGCCACGCACCGGCTCCACCAGCAGATTGAGGTTGGGGCGATAGAAACCGGTGATCACCACATCTTCGGCAGCGATGGCGAATTTGGCTTGCATGTCGGCGATGACTTTCGGCGTCGCCGTGGCCGTCAGCAGCAGGGTTTGCGGAATGTTGAACTGGCGTTGATAGTCCGGCAGTTTCAGATAGTCGGGACGGAAGTTGTGCCCCCATTCCGAGATGCAATGCGCTTCGTCAATCACCAGCAGCGAGATTGGCACCTGCTGCAAAAAGTTGCGGAAACGCTCGTTCTTCAGGCGCTCCACCGAGATCATCAGAATCTTCAGTTCACCCGAACGGGCGCGAGCCATCACATCATTGGCGTCATCGCGGCTTTGTGCCGAATCGATGCTGCCGGCACTGATGCCGTGACGCTTGAGGAATGCCAGTTGATCCTGCATCAACGCCAACAGTGGTGAGACCACCAGGGTCAGATGCGGCAGCAACAGCGCCGGCACTTGATAGCACAGCGACTTGCCGGACCCGGTGGGGAAAATCGCTGCCGCCGAACGTCCCGCCAGTACCGCGCCGATCGCGGCTTCCTGCCCGGGTCGAAACTGTGGATAACCGAAAACCTGTTCCAGGGTGTTGTGCATGCGCTGTCACTCCGTTGACCGCTGTGATGCCAACAGCCTAGCGGGCGATCGCAGCGAGTCGAGAAAAGGCCGGGGTCAATTCAATTCGGGATGATACAGCCAATGGCGCAGACAACTCGGTCCACTGCAGGAGCGAGCCCTCTCGCGAAGAGGCCCCGTAGAACAAAACAAAACAAAACAAAACAAACAATTCACGGCTTTAAAACCGCCACTCGCAACTGCTCGTTCAACACCAGCTCATGCACGCCCTGGCTCTTGCTCGCCCACGTTGCATGGGCCGGGCTGATGTCACCGGTGAAAGCTGCCGCCAACTGCCGCAGTTCCGCGACACTGCGCACGCGCGGGCAGAACGGTTGCCCGTCACAGTCAACGCTGGCGTTGCGATAGGTGCTCAACAAACGATCCCACAGACCGTCACGCACCTGCCTGATCGACTTGAGCTGCACATGCGGCACACCCAGTCGCTGCTCCAGCCCCACCTCGTCCAGCGCTTCACTGGCGAGCAAGGCCCTGCCGAACATCAACACCTCGGCGCGCGAGGCGGTATCGATGCCGGTCTGGCTGGAGAGCGCATCGGGCCAACCGGTGCGTTCAAGGTCGGCAAACATCCAGCTGTTGCCGACATCAGACGCCATGGCCAAACGACAACCACTGGCCCACAGCAATAAAATCGAGGCCATACGTAGCCACTGCATACTCAATTCCCTTTAAGCGCGTATCGGACGTTTGGAAACGTCCTACAAATTCTGGCGCGCACCATACATAGATTTGCCAAGAAACGCCTGTGAATCCCGTGGGAAATTTCTGCGCTAGGGGTTTCACCGCAAAAAAGCCGCAAAACCTTGTAGGGCATATGCCCGGCCCTCGGAAAATCCCCTACGAACGCCGTCCATTGCGGCGCTCTTGTGAGTGCTCGCCACGCACTTCTATAGTGGCCGGCGCGACTGACCACTGAATCAGCCCCGCCCGAGTGCCTTTGTAAAGGACAAGCCTCACCATGATTACCCGCTATCGCCCCTTGAAGACTTGCTACAACGAAAATCCCGTATTGGTCATCGATACTCACTCCAGCCATCGCGATCTGCTTGATGCCGCTGACCAGCGACTGCGTGCCGCCAGCGATCTGCTGGAAACCCTTTACTGTTTATGTTTCAAACAGGCTGATGTTAAAGATATACCTAACATCGTTAATGCTCTTTATTTATTAGTGCAGGACGGTTGTGATTTGCTCGAAGTAGCAAAACATAAACCCCAACAACCAGACCCACACTGAAAACAACTAAAATCCAGAAACAACAGAATGCTTTAATAAACAATCCAAGAAGATCTAAGTTGTTGACTCTTACTTCAACCGAGAGCAACACAATGACTGTTTTAACTATATTTTTTTGCGGCACTGGTTCCAATAAATTCGACGTTACCCACGAAAACTTCTGGGACGGCGAACTGATTTCCACCTTGGCTGCCAATCATACGGGTTACGAGTTCGCCGAATGGATCGTGGTCGATGGCCCCGGCAGCGGCAACATGCAGGCCGACGATCTATTCACCAAGACCAAGGAATACGGCATGAGCGGCACCTTGTTCGGCAAGGGCTGGGAAGAAAACGTGTTGCATGCGCTCAATATCATCAAGGGCAAGTGCGACTGGCAACGCGAGCAACTGACTGAAGCCGAATACAATCGGCTGAAAGCGGCCGGCATTCCGATCGAAGATGTAAAAGCCGAGGGTTCTTGGTTCTGGCGCAAATATAATTATGGTAATCGCAGCATTACCCAGCAGCAATTACAGGAAGGAATCATCAAAACCCACCGCAAGGATGGTGTTATTCCTACTCAAGTCAATCTCGTCGGTTGGAGCCGAGGCGGCATCAGTTGCCATATGTTGGCCAATGCAATGTTCAAGGACAGTCTGCTGAAAAACATCCCGGTCAATATCTTTGCGCTTGATCCGGTGCCAGGCATTGGTAACTTTCAGGAAGAGCGGGTCAAACTCGCGGGCAATGTCAAAGAGTATGTAGCGTTCTATGCTCGTGACGAACGCTCCAAAGGTTTCAGCTGCGTCATCCCACAGACCGCTACCGGCACTAAAACCTGCATCTATCCTATGGCTGGCCGCCACGCCACCATGGCCGGCAATGCCACCAGCAGCGGCGGCTTCCCGACCGGCGCCAATGATCTGAAAGCGCTGTCCGAGCCCGGACGCATCGTGCGCCATCTCGCTGAAACCTGCCTCAAACGCTGGGGCGTACGACTGCAAAAAACGTTGAATCTGACCCAGGCCGATCTGGAAAACCTCACCAACGGCATCGCACGCGATGAAGCCAAATACACACTGATGCACAAACATTCCTACACCTACTTCACCGAGCTGGACCAAGGCGAGCGCTACGTTTCGCTGGGCAGCAAAGGTGTACCGTTCACCAGCGTGAAGGGCGAGATCTACAAGCCGGCGACCGGCCTGGCAACCAGCTTGCTGGATATTTCGGCGTATCAGCATTTACGTTGAAAAACGATTAAAAATCGGTAGGAACGTCCGATGCAATCTTCATCCCGTTCCTACACGCCACGACTCTTTGTCGCCTATCGCGGCTTGAGGGCACAAATCTATAGTCGTGACTGTCGCTGGCAAATCAGCGGCTCGGGCTTGGTCACCCGGAGGGACACATAAATGTGTCCGTTGTATGCTGCCGACAGTTCAAATGTCTGCACGCTTAATGGTGACTGTATTTGGGACGCCTTTGAGCGTGCCGGACTTGTGTGTTCCTTCGGTTGACCAACCCGAACACAGTTCGCCTCCCATCGCTTGGTCACGGTGGGATGAATCCTCACGACATTTGGAATACACACTATGAAAGCATGGACCCCGTTTCCCCTTGATCGCTACCGCCCACTCGAATCCAACCTCACCGACACCAAGCCCCTGATCATCGACACAGAGGCCAACCCGCAAGACATCCTCGAATGCGCCGTCCAGCGCCTGCGCGCCTCCACCGACCTGCTGAAAACCCTCTACTGCCTCAGTTTCAAACAAGCCGACGTCGAAGACATTCCCACATCACCCACGCCCTTTACCTGCTGACCAAAGAAAGACGGCTTTAACCTGTTGCAGGTCGCCGAACAACGAATGCTCAACTGCAAAGCTCCAGTCTGAGGTTGAGTGATCGGATCGTCCCCATGTTCGACATGAGAACGATCACTTGCCAGTCATCTACTCAAATCCCTTCAGCATTGCTGGAAGGTAAGCCAATGGCGTACATTTACGATGATTTTTATTGAGACTCGAATCTTTACCCGTCGAGTAAATGAGCTGCTGGACGATGACACGTACGCCGCTTTTCAGAAGCAACTGGTTGTAAGCCCTTCGATCGGCGATGTAATTGAAGGCACAGGCGGGATTCGCAAAACCCGAATCGCAGCGAAAGGACACGGCAAGCAAGGCGGAGCACGGGTTATTTACTATCACTTCGTTTCGGCGTCACAAATCGGGTTATTGATGATCTACCCTAAAAATGAACAACACGATCTGTCCAGCGATGAGCGTAAAGCACTCAAGGTCTTGATCGAAAAATGGAGATGACCATGAGCAAATTTTTTGATGAGCTGATGGAAAGTGTGCAAGAGATGGACGAGATCGTACGAGGCGAGCGCACACCTTCTCGCGAATTCCACGTTGATGCATTGCAGGTCAAAGAAATTCGTAAAGCTACCGGTTTGACCCAGATCAAATTTGCGGCACTGATCGACGTCCAACTCGGCACTCTACGAAATTGGGAACAGGGCCGTCGCGAGCCAACCGGGCCGGCAAAAGCTTTGCTCAAGGCCATTCATAACGACCCGGTTCATGTTTTGAATGCATTGGCTCATTGAGAAAATGAACACCCACAAAAAAGCCGCCCCTAAGAGGCGGCTTTTTTATTCACCAGAACTAAGCCTTACAACTTAGGACCCGCAGCCTTGATCGCATCGCTCACTTCGAACTTCTTGAAGTTCTCGATGAACAGACCGGCCAGCGCCTTGGCAGCTTCGTCGTACGCAGCCTTGTCAGCCCAGGTGTTGCGCGGGTTGAGCAGGTTGGTTTCAACGCCCGGTACGGCCAGTGGCACGTCGAGGTTGATGGTGTCCAGGTGCTCGGTGGCGGCACCGATCAACGCGCCGCTCTGGATCGCTGCGATCACCGCACGGGTGGTCGGGATGTTGAAGCGTTTGCCGACGCCGTAGCCACCGCCGGTCCAGCCGGTGTTGACCAGGTAGACCTTGGAGCCGAAGCCGCGGATGCGCTTGATCAGCAGTTCAGCGTATTCGCCAGCCGGACGCGGGAAGAACGGTGCGCCGAAGCAGGTGGAGAAGGTCGACTTGATGCCGCTGCCCGAACCCATTTCAGTCGAGCCCACCAGCGCGGTGTAGCCGGACAGGAAGTGATAGGCCGCTTGTTCTTCATTGAGGATCGACACTGGCGGCAACACGCCGGTCAGGTCGCAGGTCAGGAAGATCACCGCGTTTGGCTCGCCGCCCAGGTTCTTCTCGGAACGCTTGGCTACGTGCTCCAGCGGGTAGGCCGCGCGGCTGTTCTGGGTCAGGCTGACATCGGCGTAGTCGGCATGCTTGGCGTCGTCGATGACCACGTTTTCCAGGACTGCGCCGTGCTTGATGGCTTTCCAGATGACCGGCTCGTTCTTCTCGGACAGGTCGATGCACTTGGCATAGCAACCGCCTTCGATGTTGAAGACAACGCCTTCGCCCCAACCGTGTTCGTCGTCACCGATCAGGTAACGGCTTTCGTCGGCGGACAGGGTGGTTTTACCGGTGCCCGACAGACCGAAGAACAGGGTCACGTCGCCTTCTTCACCAATGTTGGCAGCGCAGTGCATTGGCAGCACGTCAGCGGCCGGCAGCAGGAAGTTCTGCACGGAGAACATGGCTTTCTTCATTTCACCGGCGTAACGCATGCCGGCGATCAGCACTTTCTTCTGCGCGAAGTTGATGATCACGCAACCGTCGGAGTTGGTGCCGTCCCGCTCAGGCACGCACTCGAAGTTGGCGACGTTGAGCACTTGCCACTCTTCACGACCGGCCGGGTTGTACTGGGCCGGATTGATGAACAGGCAACGACCGAACAGGTTCTGCCAGGCAGTCTGAGTGGTCATTTTCACGGCCAGGTAGTGATCTTCAGCCGCACCTACATGCACGTGGGAAACAAAGTGCTCTTGCGCGTTGTTGAACGCCTCGACACGAGCCCACAGCGCGTCGAACTTGTCGGCCGGGAACTTGCGGTTGATCGGGCCCCAGGCGATAGCGGCCTGGGTGGAAGGCTCTTCAACGATGAAACGATCGACTGGCGAACGACCGGTACGGTGACCGGTGCGAACGACCAGAGCGCCGGTATCGGCAAGCTCGCCCTCACCGCGTTGCAGGGCTTCTTTTACCAGATCATCAACACTCAGATCGGTGTACACGGCGTTATTGGCTTGCGTCATGAGGTTCCCCGTCGGCCAGTGGCCGAGTGTGCTCCAAACGTTTTGTAGTAGAAAGTCGTGCACTACTACCGCGAAAAAAGTGGGCCGGATTATGCCAGAAAAGCCCAAAAAGAGTAGGGTCCTCCCGTCGTAACGGCGAAATTCCGTCGTTACGCAGTGAATTTACCTGCGCTGAACCGTTTTAGTGCCGGGTATCTGACGGCGTGTCGACGCCTGCGCCAGCAAACAATTGAGCAATATCGGCCGCGTCGAACAGGTAACGCTGGTTGCAGAACTGGCAATCGATCTCGACTTCGCCACCCCTTTCGGCCACCAGTGCCTGCGCATCTTCCAGACCCAGACTGACCAGCGCATTGCCCGAGCGTTCCCGCGAGCAGCTGCAACGGAAGCGCAAGGTCTGCACATCGAACAGGCGCACCTGCTCCTCGTGGTAGAGGCGGTGCAGGACGGTTTCGTTGTCCAGGCTGAGCAATTCGTCGGCAGTCAGGGTGCTGGCCAGTGCGGTGACGTGCTGCCAACTGGCGGCGCGCTCTTCTTCGTCTTTCAGACGGTCGGCCGGCAGTTGTTGCAGCAGCATGCCGCGGGCACGACGGCCGTCGGCGAACAGCTTGAAGCGCGTGCCGACCTGTTGCGACATGACGAAATAATTGGTGAAGCATTCCGACAGGGTTTCACCATCGAGGTCGACAATGCCCTGGTAACGCTGGCCGATTGTCGGGTCGACGGTCAGGGTCAGATCACCGCCCGGCATCAGGTCGGCAAGGGTCGCGTCCGCGGCGATCTGCTCGGCGTTGTAACGCGCCAGGCCACGGATCTCGCGCTCGCTGGAGCATTCGATCATCAGCAGCGGAATCGGCCCTTCGGAGCGCGCCTGCAGAATAAGCAAACCATCGAATTTCAGCGTGCCCACCAGCAGCGAGGCGGCCGCCATCAGTTCGCCCAGCAATTGCGCGACCGGCTCCGGGTAGGGGTGCTTGGCGAGAACTTCGGCGTAGCTGCGTTCCAGCGCCACCAGTTCGCCGCGAGTGTCGCTGTCATCGAAGATGAAGCGTTGGGTGTAGTCGGTATCCGGTAGGTCGGTCATAGGTCTGGGTATCTGAATTGATGACAAAATGGTTACAAAAGTTGAAAATCCCGCACTTATCCGCACCCATTTGGTGCGAAATGTTCAGCCACGGGAGGCATTTTATGAACAATCCGGGTTTGTTCCAATCAAGGTGGAACCTCGGCCGGCTGGTTCTGTGTAACGTAGTGCCATTGGCGCTACTGGCTTTCTGGTTATGGCCTACAGGCCAGATGCTGTGTGTGATTTTCGACGAGTGGCTGTTCCGCTCACTCAATGCACCACTGGCCAGCAACCCCATATGGCTCCACATCTGGGCAATTGCAAGTCTGCGTCCATTCGACATCGTCGTCGGTCTGATCCTGCTGACGCTGCTGATCAAGGGTGACTGGGTGTTCAAGGCGATTGATGTACGTCGCGCCTTTTTCGGTTTTTTCTCGATTCTGCTGTTGATGGTGGTGATTCGCGCGCTGTTTTCCAAATTCGCCGACTACATGGACTGGCAGCACAGCAGCCCATCGATGGTGCTGGAAGGCGCGGTGCACCTGAGTGACTACTTCCCGCATCTGGAAAAAGCCTGGGAGCTGAAGGATCGCTCGAGCCAGAGCTTCCCCGGTGACCACGCTTCGGTGTTGCTGATCTGGGCGCTGTTCATGGGCGTGTTCAGCCGTACTGTCGGCCAGTTCCTGACGGTCTGGGGCCTGGCGTTGCTGTTCATGCTGCCACGTCTGGTAGCCGGTGCGCATTGGGGTCAGGACGATTACATCGGCGGCATGCTGCTGGCGGTGTGGGCGTTGGGCTGGGGTTACTACACACCGTTCGCTTATCACGCCGCCAATTTCTGGCTGAAGGTGACTGCGCCGGTTTTCCATCTGCTGGGCAAGCTGCCGGTGATTTCGCGGATGAGTGTGGTGTCTGCCGCGAACTGACAGTTTGTACACACCTGTGGCGAGGGAGCTTGCTCCCGCTTGACTGCGCAGCAGGCTCTGGACCAGTCGACTCGGTTGTATTGTGAAATACATGATCGACTGGATTGGGAGTCCTTCGGCCTCCAGCGGGAGCAAGCTCCCTCGCCACAATGGTGTGCCGTGCCGGTCAATCGCTATTGCTGTTGCCACGAAATTTAAACAGATCCCGCCGCTGCTTCTTGCTCGGCTTGCCGTCGGTACTCACACCTAACGCCCCGGCCTTGCGCATCGCCGCAGCCGCTTCACGTTTGGCAATACTCGCCTCGGTCTCGGTATACAGCGTCTGCGCTTCGGGTGCGCCGCGACGCACGATCGACAAGGCTTCAACCCTCACCGTGCGCTCTTCAAAACCGGTCCGGATTTCGAACTCATCGCCAATGCGTGGCTCTTTGCCAGGCTTGCAGCGCTCTCCCCGGCAATGCACCTTGCCACTCTCGATGGCCGCTTTGGCCAGAGCCCGGGTTTTATAAAAACGCGCCGCCCACAACCATTTATCGAGACGGACCTTGTCGTCCTCTTCGCTTTTTTGTGCCATGGAATTTCCTCATTCTGAAATATTGATGAACTGTACTACCGTTTCTGTCATGCCATGAATTACCCGGTCCCGGATTACAATGCGCACCAGCCGATACCTGCTTGAAGCGTCGGCGATCCGGGCCGTAGAAATCTGTCGCCTTTTAACCCTTATTCTGCGTGAATACCGCGATTCGGCCGTACGCGGCCCGAGCGGTTTCTGCCGGTTGATTACCTTTGAAGACATTTGACCATTTGACCGTTGTCGGTCTGCGCGAGTGGGTGGCGCTCCCCGATCTGGGAGTCGCCGGCCTGCGGGCGAAAATCGATACCGGCGCCAGCACCTCCAGCCTGCATGCCACCGACATCGAACCGTTCGAACGCGACGGCGAGAAGTGGGTGCGTTTCACCGCGCACCTGGGCACCGTGGTGCAGTTGCGTCACCGCCGCTGCGAAGCGCCGCTGGTGACGCGCAAAACCATTAAAAGCTCCAACGGCCAGGCGCAGGTGCGCTATGTGATCAGCACCACCCTGGCCCTCGGTGATCGGGTCTGGGCAGTCGAGTTCACCCTCGCCTGCCGCAAGTCCATGCGCTATCGCCTATTGCTCGGCTCCAAAGCTCTGATCGACGGCCAGTTGGTAGTCAATCCGGGTATCAAATATGTACAAGACAAGCCGGTGTTCCCGGTATCTACCTCCTCCACAGGTGTTGCATGAAGATCGCTGTGCTGTCGCGGAATCCGCGTCTGTATTCCACCCGTCGTCTGGTCGAGGCCGGCACCGAGCGCGGGCATGAAATGGTGGTGATCGACACCTTGCGCGCCTACATGAACATCGCCAGTCACAAGCCGCAGATCCACTACCGCGGCAAGCCGCTGGAAGGCTTCGACGCCGTGATCCCGCGGATCGGTGCGTCGGTGACGTTCTATGGCTGCGCGGTGTTGCGCCAGTTCGAAATGATGGGGGTGTTTCCGCTCAACGAATCGGTGGCCATCGCCCGCTCGCGGGACAAACTGCGTTCGCTGCAACTGCTGTCGCGGCGTGGCATCGGCCTGCCGGTCACCGGCTTCGCTCACTCGCCGGATGACATTCCCGACCTGATCGACATGGTCAACGGGGCGCCGCTGGTGATCAAGGTATTGGAAGGCACTCAGGGTATCGGCGTGGTGCTGTGCGAAACCGCGACCGCAGCCGAATCGGTGATCGAGGCGTTCATGGGCCTGAAGCAGAACATCATGGTTCAGGAATACATCAAGGAAGCAGGTGGTGCGGACATCCGCTGCTTCGTGGTCGGCGACAAGGTGATCGCCGCCATGAAGCGTCAGGCCAAGCCGGGCGAGTTCCGCTCCAACCTGCACCGTGGCGGCAGCGCCAGCCTGATCAAGATCACCCCGGAAGAACGCATGACCGCGTTGCGTGCGGCCAAGGTCATGGGGCTGGCAGTGGCGGGGGTGGATATCCTGCGTTCGAACCATGGGCCGCTGGTGATGGAAGTGAACTCGTCGCCGGGTCTGGAAGGGATCGAGACCACCACCGGCAAGAACGTGGCGGGGATCATCATCGAACACCTTGAGAAGAATGGCGGGCCGAACATGACCCGCACCAAAGGCAAAGGCTAAAGCGAGGAGCAAGAGCCCTCACCCTGACCCTCTCCCAAAGCGAGAGGGGAATGATTGGGGGATGCTTAAAAGATACGCCGACCTGATCCTGCTGTGCCGAATCCACAATCGCCCCAGTCTTTCAGGTCGATGTATGACGCCAGACACCTCGGTCAGCTCCCTCTCCCTCTGGGAGAGGGCTGGGGTGAGGGTTTTATGGTTTAAACGGCATCCCGAGGCAACATCAGCCCCAGCGGCAACCTGACTCGCGCTTCCAATCCCCCCCCGGACCGGTTACGCAATTCAACATTGCCGCCATGCATCGAAGCAATCCGCTTCACGATCGCCAGCCCCAACCCCGTACCTTTGCCACCCCGGGCGCGGTCGCCACGGGTGAACGGGTTGAAGATCGCCTCCAGCTCCGACGGATCAATCCCCGCCCCTCGGTCCATCACGCTCAGCACCACGTACGGCGCGCTGGTGTCACCGGACACATAAGCCGCGACCTCGACGCCACTGCCGGCATGGTTCAGGGCGTTGCCGATCAGGTTGTTCAGCAGGCGCTTCATTGACACCCGGCGCAGTGGAAACGGCTGGATCGGTTCCAGACGCAAACGCACTTTCTCTTCGTTCTGGTTGTACGGCGCGGCCACTTCACGCACCAGATCGCTCAGGTCGACCTCCTCCACCGACTCGTCGCGACCATCGCGAATGAACGCGAGGAACTGGTCGAGAATCGCGTCCATGTCTTCGATGTCGCGCACCATGTCGTCGGTCAAATCGTTGCGATCGCCCATCAGTTCCAGCGACAGACGCAAGCGCGTCAGCGGCGTGCGCAAATCATGGGACACCCCTGCCAGCATCAACTCACGCTCGCGACCGGCCTGTTCGACGTCTTCGGCCATCTGGTTGAAGGCGCGATACACCTCGGTCATCTCGCTCGGTGTGTCGCTGATCGGCAGACGTACGCTGCGGCCCTGACCGAGTTGTCGGGCGGCGTACACCAGGCGCTTCAATGGCTGGTTGAGCTGGCTGACGAAAATCCAAGCCGAGGCGGTGGACAGCAAGCCGATGGCGAGGAACCAGCCGAGCACGTTCCAGATTTTCTGGCCGCGCAATGGATGCGGGTACAGCGGCACTTTCAGCCAGCCGTCACCGAGGCTCGGCGCACGCACCCACAGCGCCGGCGGCGAGTGCATGCGCAAGCGCACTTCGGTGTCGGCACCCAGTTCTGCCTGCATCTGCCGCTGATAGATTTCACTGTACGGCCAGTGCTGTTCGCCCTCCGGCACACCGGCGCCGACCACCCGGATCAGGGTCGCGGCATCGGCGATCTTTGCGCGATTTTCTTCATCGGCCGCCCAATAGGCGCGCAACGTCAGGGCGACGCCGTGGCTGTATTGGCGATCCACCAGCACGTCCTCGTTCATCAACAGATAAACCAGGGTCAGCGCCTTGGAAAACAGCACGACGATGAGCACCAGCCACAGGGTGCGGGAGAAAAAACTTTGGGGGAACCAGACGGGGGTTTTCATCGATAACCGTTACACACTTGCAGGAGCGAGCAATGCTCGCATATTGCGGATTGCGAGTCTGCGTAGAGGGTTGTTCAACCCGATCGGCGCAGACCCGCTCCTACAAATCGCCGATCACTTGGTAGCGGCGCCATCCGGTACGAACACGTAGCCCACGCCCCAGACCGTCTGGATGTAACGCGGTTTCGACGGATCGGGTTCGATCATCCGGCGCAGGCGGGAAATCTGCACATCGATGGAACGCTCGAGGGCATCCCACTCGCGGCCACGGGCCAGGTTCATCAGTTTGTCGCGGGTCAGCGGCTGCCGCGCGTTCATCACCAGCGCCTTGAGTACCGCAAACTCACCGGTGGTGAGCATGTGCACTTCGTCGCCACGCTTCAGTTCGCGGGTTGCCAGCGACAACACGTAATCACCGAAGGTGACGTTTTCGTCTTCGCTGCCCGGCGCGCCCGGCACCGGTGCGGCCTGACGCCGCAGAACCGCTTTGACGCGAGCCATCAGCTCATCCGGGTTGAACGGCTTGGCCAGGTAGTCATCGGCGCCCAGTTCCAGGCCCTTGATGCGGCTCATCTCATCGCCCTTGGCGGTGAGCATGATGATCGGAATCTGATTGTTCGCCGCCCGCAGGCGACGGCATGCAGTCAGGCCGTCTTCGCCCGGCAGCATCAGATCGAGGACGACCAGATTGAACACTTCACGCGACAGCAGACGGTCCATTTGCTCGGTGTTCGGAACGGCACGGGCACGGTAGCCCTTGCTGACGAAGAAACGTTCCAGCAGGCTGCTCAGCCCCGGATCGTCGTCAACAATAAGAATTTTTTCGCCTTCAGCATTGTTTGCAGTGCTGCTCATTGGATGCTCCTTTTAGCTCGGCGCGCATTATGGCGTAGCTGCCGTTATACGCACCGTGTGCATTGTTAGCAGATTTTTCCTTCACTGCCAGAAAACCGGGGTATCTACCTACAGACTGCTACACCCCCGAATGACAGAACGCTGGTTATAATGCGCGGCGTTTTGTGCCAGGCAACGTCTGAATCGTTACCGCAGGTGGCCGGGCTTTTTTACCGGTGGCCGCAGTAATTGTTCGATTTCACGGGTCAATGGGGTGCCTTTTGACCCAGGCAGCGGCAATTTTCTAGCCGCTCAACCAGACTCCGGGCCTTTGTTTCCGTGCCTGCGAGCCTGCTTTCACAATATGTCAGGTGGTTTTATGGACAGCATCAACAGCCGCATCGCCGAGGAACTCGGCGTACGCCCGCAACAGGTCGAAGCGGCCGTCGCGCTACTCGATGAAGGCTCTACCGTTCCCTTCATCGCCCGTTACCGGAAAGAAGTCACCGGCAGCCTCGATGACACCCAGCTGCGTCATCTGGAAGAGCGTCTGCGCTACCTGCGAGAACTCGACGAACGGCGCATCAGCATCCTCGCCAGCATCCAGGAGCAGGGCAAACTCACCCCTGCCCTCGAACGCGATATCAAGCTCGCCGACACCAAGACCCGCCTCGAAGACTTGTACCTGCCGTACAAGCAGAAGCGCCGCACCAAGGGCCAGATTGCCCTGGAAGCCGGCCTCGGCGAGTTGGCCGACGGCCTGTTCAACGATCCGAATCTGACGCCGGAAACCGAAGCCGCACGTTTCGTCGACGCCGAGAAAGGCGTGGCCGACGTGAAAGCTGCGCTGGAAGGCGCCAAGTACATCCTGATGGAACGCTTCGCCGAAGACGCCAGCCTGCTGGAAAAGCTGCGTAACTTCCTCAAGCAGGAAGCGACCATCAGCGCCCGCGTCATCGCCGGCAAGGAAGAAGAAGGCGCGAAGTTCCGCGACTACTTCGAACACGACGAGCCGCTGAAAAGCATGCCATCGCACCGCGCACTGGCGATTTTCCGTGGCCGCAACGAAGGCATCCTCAGCTCCGCGCTGAAAGTCGGCGACGAACTGCCGGGCACCATGCACCCGTGCGAAGGCATGATCGGCCAGCAATTCGGCATCCAGAACCAGAACCGCCCGGCCGACAAATGGCTCGGTGAAGTGGTGCGCTGGACTTGGAAGGTCAAGCTCTACACCCACCTGGAAACCGACCTGCTTGGCGAGCTGCGCGACGGCGCCGAAACCGAGGCGATCAACGTCTTCGCCCACAACCTGCACGACCTGCTGCTGGCCGCGCCGGCCGGCCCGCGTGCCACCCTGGGCCTCGACCCGGGCCTGCGTACCGGCTGCAAAGTCGCGGTGGTCGACTCCACCGGCAAACTGCTCGATCACGCCACGGTTTACCCGCACGTGCCGCACAACAAATGGGATCAGACCATCGCGATTCTGGCCGCCCTGTGCGCCAAGCACTCGGTGGACCTGATCGCTATCGGCAACGGCACCGCCAGCCGTGAAACCGACAAGCTGGCCATCGAGCTGATAAAAAAATACCCAGCGATGAAGATGACCAAGGTCATGGTGTCCGAGGCCGGCGCCTCGGTGTACTCGGCGTCGGAACTGGCGGCCAAGGAGTTCCCGGACCTGGACGTGTCGATCCGTGGCGCCGTTTCCATCGCCCGTCGTCTGCAGGATCCACTGGCCGAGCTGGTGAAGATCGACCCGAAATCCATCGGTGTCGGCCAGTACCAGCACGACGTGTCGCAGCTGAAACTGGCGCGTGGTCTGGACGCGGTGGTCGAGGACTGTGTGAACGCCGTCGGCGTCGATGTGAACACCGCTTCGGTGGCCTTGCTGGCGCGGATCTCCGGCCTCAACGCGACCCTGGCGCAGAACATCGTCGCCCACCGCGACGAACACGGCGCCTTCAAGACCCGTGCAGCGCTGAAGAAAGTCGCGCGTCTGGGCGAGAAAACCTTCGAACAGGCCGCAGGCTTCCTGCGCGTGATGAACGGCGACAACCCGCTGGATTCCTCGGCCGTTCACCCGGAAGCCTATCCGCTGGTGCAGCGCATTGCCGCTGAAACCGACCGTGACATTCGCTCGCTGATTGGTGACGCCGCGTTCCTCAAGCGTCTGGATCCGAAGAAATTCACCGACGAAACCTTCGGTCTGCCCACCGTCACCGACATCCTGCAAGAACTGGAAAAACCCGGTCGCGACCCGCGTCCGGAGTTCAAGACTGCCGAGTTCCAGGAAGGCGTCGAAGATTTGAAAGACCTGCAACTGGGGATGATCCTCGAAGGCGTCGTGACCAACGTGACCGCGTTCGGCGCGTTCGTCGACATCGGCGTGCATCAGGACGGCTTGGTGCACATCTCGGCGCTGTCGGAGAAGTTCATCAAGGACCCACGCGAAGCGGTGAAGGCCGGTGACGTGGTGAAAGTGAAGGTCATGGAAGTCGACATTCCGCGCAAACGCGTCGGCCTGTCGATGCGCATGAGCGACACCCCGGGCGAGAAAATCGATGGCGCCCGTGGTTCGCGTCCGGGCTCGGCACCGCGCCAGTCATCAAACAACGCGCCACGCAAGGAAACGGCCACCGCCGCGCCGGTGAACAACGCCATGGCTTCGCTGTTCGCTAACGCCAAGCAGCTGAAGAAACGCTGATGGAAGTTCCGGCCGGGCTCGTCGAGAGCGCGTTTTTCAAGCTGTTGGGCTGCCGCCTGCACAGCCTGGAAACCGGGGTGGCGCAAGTCGCCCTGGTGCTGGAACCGCAACTGCGCAATCGCGGCGGCAAATTGCACGGTGGCGCGCTGTTCAGTCTGGTCGATATCGCCATGGGGCTGGCCTGTTCCAGCACCCACGGCTTCGATCAGCAGAGCGCGACCATCGAGTGCAAGATCAACTACATCCGCGCCGTATCCGACGGCGAGGTGCTGTGCACGGCGCGGGTGATCCACCCGGGCCGCCGCACGCTGGTGGTCGAGGCCGACGTGATGCAGGGCGACAAACTGGTCGCAAAAGCGCAAGGCACGTTCGCTGTCCTGTAGATGTTGTTCATCATTTTGAGTTAATTTCGGCGCAACGAACCTTGTGGGAGCGAGCTTGCTCGCGAAGGCGGTGTGTCAGGCAACCGAAATGTTGACTGATAAACCCTCTTCGCGAGCAAGCTCGCTCCCACAGGGATTGTGCAGTTCCTGACTGACCGGCAAATGGCCTGCCGCTACAAAACCAGGCGATAACGCCAGTTTCAACTTCACCCTTGTAGACCGTCCTGCCCACCCCCATATTGGGGCGACTGACGCGTGAAGGAATCCAAATTGAGCGAACTTCTCAACCGCCGCCTGGCTCTGCTCGGCGAGCGCGCCAACCTCTCTCTGCTCGAACAGTGCCTCCACGGTATCGAACGTGAATGCCTGCGCGTGACCAGTGAAGGTCGTCTGGCGCAAACGCCGCACCCGGAAGCCTTGGGTTCCGCGCTGACCAATGAACAGATCACCACCGACTATTCCGAGTCGCTGCTGGAATTCATCACCCCCGCCCTGCCCGATCCAGCCGATACACTGGCGAGCCTGGACAAGATTCATCGCTTTGCCTACAGCAAGCTCGGCAACGAGTATCTGTGGAGTCCATCGATGCCGTGCCCGTTGCCGGCCGAGGAAGACATCCCGATCGCCTATTACGGCACCTCCAACATCGGTCAGCTCAAGTACGTTTACCGCAAGGGCCTGGCCCTGCGGTACGGCAAGACCATGCAGTGCATCGCCGGGATTCACTACAACTTCTCGCTGCCGGAAAAACTCTGGCCGCTGCTGCGCGAAGCCGAGGGTTTCGTCGGCACCGACCGCGATTTCCAGTCGTCGTCCTACATCGCGCTGATCCGTAACTTCCGCCGTTACAGCTGGCTGCTGATGTACCTGTTCGGCGCCTCGCCAGCGCTGGACGCAGGTTTCCTGCGCGGTCGCTCACATCAGCTGGAACAACTGGACCCGGACACCCTGTACCTGCCGTATGCCACCAGCCTGCGCATGAGCGACCTCGGTTACCAGAGCAACGCCCAGGCCGGCCTGACGCCGTGCTACAACGATCTGGCGAGCTACACCGACAGCCTGCGCAAGGCTGTGGCCACGCCGTATCCGCCGTATGTGGAAGTCGGCACGCACCAGGATGGCGAGTGGGTGCAGTTGAACACCAACATCCTGCAGATCGAAAACGAGTACTACTCCAACATCCGCCCAAAACGCGTGACCTACACCGGCGAGCGACCGATCCAGGCCCTGATGGCCCGGGGCATTCAGTACGTCGAAGTGCGTTGCCTGGACATCAACCCGTTCCTGCCGATGGGTATCGATGTCACCGAATCGCGCTTCCTCGACGCGTTCCTGCTGTATTGCGCGCTGAACGACAGTCCGCTGCTGACCAACACTTCGTGCGGCAATGCCACTTCGAACTTCCTCAGCGTGGTCAAGGAAGGTCGGCGTCCGGGCCTGCAATTGCAGCGTGACGGCGAAGCGGTCGAGTTGAAGGTCTGGGCAGCCGAGCTGCTGGAAAAAATCGCCCCGCTGGCGGCATTGCTCGATCAGAGCCATGGCGGCGACGCACACAGCAAGGCGCTGGATGCGCAACTGGCCAAGGTCAAGGATTCGTCCCTGACCCCGTCGGCCCAAGTGCTGGCGGCGATGGCTGAGTACAAGGAAAGCTTCGCGCAATTCTCCCTGCGTCAGAGCCAGGCGCATGCCGAGTTCTTCCGCAGCGAGCCATTGGCGGCGGATGAACAGGCGAAGTTCGAGGAGCTGGCGCGTTCGTCGCTGGCGCAACAGGCGGAGCTGGAGCAGAACGAGGTTGGCGATTTCGATGTGTTTGTCGGGTCGTATCAGGCGAGCATTTTGGCAATCAGCAACTAACCACTATTCCCTGTGGCGAGGGAGCTTGCTCCCGCTCGGCTGCGCAGCAGTCGCAACTTCAGTCCCCCGGTGCATCAGCAGCACCGTGATGAATTGATATGGGAGTCCTCCGGCCTCCAGCGGGAGCAAGCTCCCTCGCCACAATGACCTCACCCACAATCCCTCACGCCTTAGATTTTTCCGCTCATAAGCTAAGTCTAAAAAGTTATTTATTTTTAGATTCTTAGATCATTTAGTCTCCTTTCACGCCGATCATCGGTCGCCTGATTTGGAGCACTCCCCATGAAACTGAATTTCCCGCTTCGCCTGCTGGCCGTGGCCTCGTTGGCTGCTGCGAGCTTTCTGGCGCAGGCCGCCGACCTCACCGTCGCCTACCAGACCACCGTTGACCCGGCGAAAGTCGCCCAGGCCGATGGCGCCTACGAGAAAGCCACCAAGGCCGACATCAGCTGGCGCAAGTTCGATAACGGCGCCGACATTATCGCCGCCATCGCTTCCGGTGACGTGCAGATCGGCTACCTCGGTTCCAGCCCGCTGACCGCTGCGATCACTCGCAAGGTGCCAGTGGAAACCTTCCTTATCGCCACCCAGATCGGCGCCGCCGAAGCACTGGTCGCCCGCGACGGTTCCGGGATCAAGACCCCGCAGGATCTGGTCGGCAAGAAAATCGCCGTGCCGTTCGTGTCCACCGGTCACTACAGCCTGCTCGCGGCGTTGAAGCACTGGAACATCGATCCGTCGAAAGTCACCGTGCTCAACCTCGCCCCGCCAGCGATCATCGCCGCGTGGAAACGCGGTGATATCGACGCCACATACGTGTGGGATCCGGCCCTCGGTGTCGCCAAGGAAAACGGCAAAGTGCTGATCACTTCCGGTGAACTGGCCAAGTTCGGCGCGCCGACCTTCGATGCCTGGATCGTGCGCAAGGACTTCGCCGAGAAGCACCCGGAAATCGTCACCGCGTTCGCCAAGGTCACCCTCGACGCTTACGCCGACTACCGCAAGGATCCCAAAGCCTGGCTCGCCGATCAGTCCCACGTCGACAAACTGGTGAAGCTCTCCGGCGCCAAGGCCAGCGACATTCCGCTGCTGCTGCAAGGCAACGTCTACCCGCTGGCGGCTGATCAGGTGATCACCCTCGGCGCGCCGACCACCAAGGCCATTACCGACACCGCCGCGTTCCTCAAGGAGCAAGGCAAGGTCGAAGCCGTCCTGCCGGACTACGCGCCGTACGTCAGCGCCAAATACATCACCAACTGATCGGGAGTTCACTGCGATGGCCTTGCTACAGCTGGAGCGCATCAGCGCACAGTATCCCGGCAGCCCGGAACCGGTACTGGCGGACATTTCCCTGACCCTCGGGCCACAGCAATTGCTGGTCGCCCTCGGCCCGTCCGGCAGTGGCAAGACTTCGCTGTTGAACCTGATTGCCGGTTTCGTCGAACCCAGCGCCGGGCGCATCACCCTCGACGGCGTGCCGGTCAGAGGCCCGAGCGCCGAACGTGGCGTGGTGTTCCAGGATGATGCGCTGCTGCCTTGGCAGGATGTGCTGGCTAATGTGGCTTTCGGTCTGGAACTGGCTGGCGTTGCCAAAGACAAACGCGAACAGCGCGCCCGCGAGATGCTCGCGCTGGTCGACCTCACAGGTTTTGAACACCGCCGTATCTGGCAACTCTCCGGCGGCCAGAAGCAGCGCGTGGGCCTGGCCCGCGCGCTCGCCGCTGACCCGCGCGTGCTGCTGATGGACGAACCCTTCGGCGCCCTCGATGCGTTCACCCGCGAGCAGATGCAGGAGCTGTTGCTGCAAGTCTGGCAGCGCACCGCCAAACCGGTGTTCCTGATTACCCACGACATTGAAGAAGCAGTGTTCCTCGCCACTGACCTGATTCTGCTGGCGCCGAATCCGGGGCAGATCGTCGAGCGTTTGCACCTGGATTTCGGCCAGCGTTACGCTGCTGGTGAATCGGCGCGGGCGATCAAATCCGACCCGCGTTTTATCGAAACCCGCGAGCACGTGCTGAGCAAAGTGTTCTCGCAACGCAGCGCCGTGCAACGGCAGGAGCGCGCATGAGCAGTTACGACGTTTCCGCCCCCGCCGTGAAAAGCCCATCGGTGGCAATTCCCGTGCGGCGCAGCCTCAGCACCCGCTGGATCAGCCTGCTGACCCTGTTCGCCTTGCTGGTGATCTGGTGGGCCGTAACCGCCACCGGTTTGATCGAACCACTGTTCCTGCCACCACCGTCCGCCGTGCTGCAAAAAGGCTGGTTGCTGGCGACCACCGGTTACATGGATTCGACCCTGTGGCAGCACCTGGGCGCGAGCCTGAGCCGCATCGGTCTGGGCCTCGGCTTCGCGATTCTGACCGCAGTGCCGGTGGGCATCGCCATCGGCGCCAACCGTATTGCCCGTGGTGTGCTTGATCCGTTGATCGAGTTCTACCGGCCGATTCCGCCATTGGCTTATCTGCCGCTGATCGTGATCTGGTGCGGCATTGGCGAGTTGTCGAAAGTGCTGCTGATCTACCTGGCGATTTTCGCGCCGATCGCCATTGCTACCGCGACCGGCGTGCGTACTGTAGACCCGGCGAAATTGCGCGCCGCGCAGTCGCTCGGTGCCACTCGCGCACAACTGATTCGCCATGTGATTTTGCCCAGCGCCCTGCCTGACATTCTCACCGGTGTGCGCATTGGTCTGGGCGTTGGCTGGTCGACCCTGGTCGCCGCCGAACTGATCGCCGCCACCAGCGGTTTGGGCTTCATGGTGCAATCGGCCGCGCAATTTCTGGTCACCGATGTGGTGGTGCTGGGAATTCTGGTGATCGCCCTGATCGCCTTCGCCATGGAAATGGGCCTGCGTGCGCTGCAGCGCAAACTGGTGCCGTGGCACGGCCAGGCGCACTGACATATTTGATGTGAATCCCCTGTAGGAGTGAGCCTGCTCGCGATTGCGGTGTGTCATTCACCCCAGCATTGACTGCCAGCCTGCAATCGCGAGCAGGCTCACTCCTACAAAAGCTCTATCCCCGAATTCGAAGAGTAAGACCATGAGCAGCCTGACAATCACCCCCTTAAGCTCGGCCCTCGGCGCGCAAATCAGCGGCGTCGACGTCAGCCAGCCGTTGAACCTGGAACAGCGCGATGCCATCGAGCAGGCGCTGCTCAAGTATCAGGTGCTGTTCTTCCGCAACCAGCCGGTCGAGCCATCGCAACAGGCGCGTTTCGCCGCGTATTTTGGCGACCTGCATATTCACCCGATCTACCCGAACGTGCCGGAGCAGCCCGAAGTACTGATCCTCGACACCGCCGTCACCGACGTGCGCGACAACGCGATCTGGCACACCGACGTGACCTTCCTGCCGACCCCGGCGATGGGCGCAGTGCTCAGCGCCAAACTGCTGCCGGAGTTTGGCGGCGACACCCTGTGGGCCAGCGGAATTGCCGCGTATGAAGCGCTGTCGGCACCGATGAAAAAGCTGCTCGAAGGCCTGACCGCGACGCACGATTTCACCCGTTCGTTTCCGCTGGAGCGTTACGGCAACACCCCAGAAGCCCTGGCACAGTGGGAAGAGGCGCGGCGCAAGAATCCGCCGCTGTCACATCCAGTGATCCGCACGCACCCGGTGAGCGGACGCCGCTCGTTGTTCGTCAACGAAGGCTTCACCTCGAAGATCAACGAGCTGTCGGACACCGAGAGCGAGGCGATTCTGAAATTCCTGTTCGCCCACGCAACCCGGCCGGAGTTCACCATTCGCTGGCGCTGGCAGCAGGACGACATTGCGTTCTGGGACAACCGCGTGACGCAACATTACGCGGTGGATGATTACCGCCCGGCGCGGCGGGTGATGCAGCGGGCGACGGTGTTGGGGGATGTGCCGTTCTTCAGATAAGACCCGATTTCCTCGTTGTCTGAACTGGCCCCTTCGCGGGCAAGCCCGCTCCCACAGGTACAGCACCGTTCACAGACTTTGTGTACGACTGGAATCCTGTGGGAGCGGGCTTGCCCGCGAAAGCGTCAGAGCAGGCGCCGAATAATTCGGCGCCAGTCACTTATTCAGCGGTCGACGGTTTCTCCCAAAGATTGATCCCGCCCTCCTGGGCAAACCGGTCGATCTCCGCCAGTTCCTCGGCACTGAAACTCAGGTTCTTCAACGCCCCGACGTTCTCGATGATCTGCTCTGGCCGGCTCGCGCCGATCAGCGCCGAGGTCACCCGTGGATCACGCAGGGTCCAGGCCAGCGCCAGTTGCGCGAGGCTCTGGCCGCGACGTTTGGCGATCTCGTTCAACGCACGCACGTGGGCAATGTTGGCCTCGGACAAGTGCGAAGCCTGCAGCGAACTACCGCCCGGACGATTGACCCGCGCATCCGCCGGCACGCCGTTGAGGTACTTGTCGGTCAGCAGACCTTGCGCCAGCGGCGTGAACGCAATGACGCCAGTGCCGAGTTCGTCGGTGGTGTCGAGCAGGTCTTTTTCCACCCAGCGATTGAGCAGGTTGTACGCCGGCTGATGAATCAGCAGCGGCACTTTCCACTCCTTGAGCAGCGCTGCCATTTCACGGGTTTTCACCCCGGAGTACGACGAGATACCGATGTACAACGCCTTGCCCTGCTGCACGGCGGTGGCGAGGGCGCTGGCGGTTTCTTCCAGCGGGGTGTCCGGGTCGAAGCGGTGCGAGTAGAAGATATCCACGTAGTCCAGACCCAGGCGCTGCAGGCTCTGGTCGAGACTGGCCAGCACGTATTTGCGCGAACCGCCGCCCTGGCCGTACGGGCCAGGCCACATGTCCCAACCGGCCTTGCTCGAGATGATCAGCTCATCGCGGTACTGCTTGAAATCTTCACGCAACAAACGACCGAAATTGATCTCGGCGCTGCCGTACGGCGGGCCGTAGTTGTTGGCGAGGTCAAAGTGGTTGATGCCCAGGTCGAACGCGGTACGCAGCAGGGCACGCTGGGTGTCGATCGGCGTGCTGTCGCCGAAGTTGTGCCACAGGCCCAGCGACAGCGCCGGCAACACCAGACCGCTGCGGCCGACGCGGCGGTAAGGGATGGAGTCGTAGCGGTTTTCGGCAGCGGTGTAAGTCATCGAATCCTCTCTTGTTTGATTGACAGCAAATTGAGGGTGAATTTCAACTTTGTGGTGAGGGGATTTATCCCCGATGGGCGGCGTAGCCGTCCCAAAAAAATCGCGAATTTGAATGCAGATTTGGGGGTGGCTTTCGCCACCCATCGGGGATAAATCCCCTCACCACAGGGTGTTTACACAAATTTGTTTATGGGTCGGGCAAGGCCGAGGTTCTCGCGCAACGTCCGGCCCTCATACTCGGTTCTGAACAACCCACGCCGTTGCAGTTCCGGGACCACGCCCTGGGCGAAATCTTCCAGCCCGCCCGGAAGGTGCGGTACCAACACGTTGAAACCATCCGCCGCGCCCTGCTCGAACCATTTCTGCAAGCGATCGGCGATCTGCGCCGGGGTGCCGACCAGGCTGTAATGCCCGCGCCCACCGGCAATCCTGCGGCCCAATTCGGCGAGGGTCAGGTTCTCCCGCCCCGCCAATTCAGTCAGCAATTTCTGCCGGCTCTGCTGGCCGCTGTCGGTCAGAGGCAACTCCGGTAGCGGTCCGTCCAGCGGGTACTTCGACAAGTCGAAGTTGCCCAGCATACGCCCAAGCAAGGCGACGCCAACCTCCGGTTCGACCAATTGCTGAAACGTTTCACATTTTTCCTGCGCTTCGGCTTCTGTCTGCCCGACGACGACAAACACCCCGGGCATGATCTTCAGCGAATCGGCACTGCGTCCGTACTTGGCCAGGCGCCCCTTGAGGTCGGCGTAGAACGCCTGCGCGCCGGCCAGCGAAGTCTGCGCGGTGAACACCACTTCGGCGGTCTGCGCCGCCAATTCACGCCCGGTTTCAGACGAGCCTGCCTGCACGATCACCGGTTGCCCCTGCGGCGAGCGCGCCACGTTCAGCGGGCCTCTCACCCGAAAGTGCTCACCGACGTGATCCAGCACATGCAATTTTGCTGGGTCGTAATAAGCGCCACTGGCCTTGTCGCGGACAAAAGCATCGTCCTCCCAACTGTCCCACAGCCCGGTGACCACTCGATGAAACTCGCGAGCGCGGCTGTAGCGTTCGGCGTGGCCGAGGTGTTCGTCGCGACCGAAATTCAGTGCCTCAGCGGCGTTGTCCGAGGTCACCAGATTCCACCCCGCACGCCCGCCGGACAGATGATCGAGCGAGGCGAATTTGCGCGCCACGTGGTACGGCTCGTTGTAGCTGGTGGTCGCCGTGGCGATCAGGCCGATGTGCTCGGTGACCGCGCTCAGGGCCGAGAGCAAGGTCAGCGGTTCGAAGTGATCCGAACGCGCCATGCGGCTGGCGATTTCCTGAGTCGGCGCGGCGACGCTGTCGGCGACGAACAGCGTGTCGAATTTCGCTGCCTCGGCAATCTGCGCCAGACGCTTGTAGTGGGCGAAATCCAGACCGGCATTGGCCGGCACCTGCGGGTGCCGCCACGCGGCGATGTGGTGCCCGGTGGCCATGAGAAACGCGCCGAGTTTCAGTTGTCTGCTCATCTCAGAAATCCTTGCGCAGTTGCACGCCGAAGTAGCGCTCGTCATCCCGTGGCACGGCGCGGTAGATGTAGCTGCCGCCGCTGGCCAGCAACGGTGAGTAGGACTTGTCGGCGAGGTTCTTGCCCAGCAGCGCCACGCGCCAGCCGTTGCTGTAATCGGCGAGAGCGACGCTGGCGTTCCAGATGCCGTAGGCGCCCTGCTTGGTATCGGCGTTCTGGCTGATGTCGTACTGCACTTCGCTCTGCCAGCTGTAGTCGGTGTCGAATTCGATATCGAGGCCGTTGTCCAGCGGGATGCTGTAGTCGGCGCGCACGTAGCTTTTCCAGTCCGGACTGAACGGCAACGGCTTGCCATTGACGTTGCACGACGCCGCCGCACCCGCCGGGCAGCTGAATTGGTCGATGCGGGCGCGGGTGTAGGCCAACGCACCGGAGAACTTCAATTGCTGGGTCGCCTGCAAGGCGTAATCGAGTTCGACGCCTTCAGTGCTGACGCTGCCGGCGTTGATCAGACGCGTCACCACTTGCCCGGCGACCGTGTCGAAAAAGTTCGCCTGGTAGTTGTCGTAATCGCTGTGGAACACCGCGAGGTTGGTGGTCAGCCGGTTGTTCCAGCTGGTGGCCTTGATCCCCGCCTCCCAGGTGTTCGAGGTCTCCGGCTTCAGCGCCTCGGTGTCACGCGGCTGCATGTTGAAGAACACGTTGTAGGCCGGGCCTTTGTAGCCGCGCGAGTAGGTCAGGTAAGTGGTGACCGTTTCGCTGAGGTCGTACTGCACGCCGAGCCGACCGGACCAGCCGTCCTCGTCCACCGAGCCGGAACTGCTGGTTGCAGGTTGAATGCCGCTGACCGTGGTCGCCGAGGTCGAGACGCGGCGGTGATCGTATTCCAGATCATCGTGCGTGTAGCGCAGGCCGGCGATGCCACGCAGGTCCGAGGTGAAGTTCAGCGTGGCTTCGCCAAACGCCGCGTAGCTGTCGCTGGTGGTGCTGTAATCGGCGACGCCACGGTCGGTACGCGTGGTGGTGGTCAAGGTGCGCTGATAGGTCTCGTCGTCCTTGCCGTGCATGTAGAACAGGCCGCCAACGTATTCGAGGAACTCACCTTTCGGCGAAGCCAGGCGCAGCTCCTGCGAGTACTGATCAAAAGCCAGATCACCCTTGTCGGCGGTACCAGGGAACGCTGCGCTGATCGTGCTCAGCCGATCGCCGTCCTGATACTGGGTGTTGTCCCAGCCGCGCCATGCGGTGATCGAGGTCAGTGTGTAATCGCCCAGTTGCCAGTCGAGCTGGCCGGACAGGCCTTTGTTGGTGTCCTCGACGTGGCTGCGGGTGTCGGTGTTGATGTCGCGGTTGTGGCTGGTCGCGTTCACCGGGCTCAGCGCGTTGGCGAAGGCCGGGGTCAGCGACTTGCTGACCACGCCGTTGGGACCGTCATCGTGGGACTGCATGTAGTCGGCGATCAGGGTGAAGGTGATGTCGTCATTGGGCGTGAATTCGAGTTTGCCGCGCACCCCGCGATGGTTGTAACCGTTGACCTCCTGGCCATTGTTTTTGTTGTCGACGTTGCCGTCGTAACTACCGAACAGGGTGCTGATCGAACCCTTGAGCGTGTCCGGAATCAGGCTGCCGCCGATGCCGAAACGGGTGCGGCTTTCGTTGCCGCTGTAGTACGACTGGTCGATGTAACCGTGGGTCTCGTTGGTCGGCGCCTTGCTGGTGATGTTGAGCACACCGGCCGAGGCGTTCTTGCCGAACAGCGTGCCTTGCGGGCCACGCAGCACTTCGACGCGTTCCAGATCCAGCAGATCAAGGGTCGATTGACCGGGACGCGCATAGACCACGCCATCGATCACCGTGGCCACTGTTGGCTCGACGCCGGGCGAGGTGGAAATCGTGCCGACGCCTCGCACAAACAACGAGGTGTCCTTGTTCGACGCACCGGTACGGAAATTCAGCGACGGCACTTGCTGGACGATGCTCGCCACGCCGTTGCGGTTGTCGCGCTCCAGTTGTTCGCCGTCGATCACCGACACTGCCACCGGCACCTTCTGCAGCGACTCTTCGCGGCGGGTGGCGGTGACCGTGACGGACTTGAGGGTCGGCTCTTGATCGCTGCTGTCGGCGGCAAAAGCATTGGGCAGCGGCAACACTGCCAGCCCGGTAAAAATCCAGCCAGCGGCGCGAATCGACTGCGCCAGTGTGTGTGTCGCCCCAGGAATGTTGTGCATGGTTGCCCGCTCGAAATTGGCCCTGAACCGCTGCCGTTCTACGACGACAGCGCCTGAATCGGTGTCTTGGGCATTCGCTCGAGCGAGTAGCAGACAATACGCTTTGTTAGCGCTAACATCACCAGTATCGACAAGCTCGTCATAGAGCGTCCAATACTGAAAAATTACTTTTATATGCATTTTGGTTTTTAAGAAGGATCGAGCCTTGAGCCAAGAAAAGCCCCGAAAACGCCGTGGCGCCGGACGCGTGACCCTGAATGCGGTGGCACGCCAGGCGGGTGTTTCGGCGATTACCGTGTCGCGCTATTTCAATCAGCCGGAAACCGTCTCGCCGGAGCGCCGCGAGCGGATCGCGGCGGTGGTGGCCGAGCTGGGTTACGTGCCGAATCTGGTGGCCGGCGGACTGGCGTCGGCGCGGGGCAAAATCGTCGGCATGGTGATTCCGAACATCTCCGGGCCGATCTTCGCCAACACCATTCAGGGCTTCAGCGACACCCTCAGCCGCCACGGTTATCAATTGCTGCTGGCGTCGAGTTACTTCAGTACCGAGCAGGAAGAAAACGCCGTGCGCGCATTTCTCGGCTGGTCGCCGGCGGCGCTGGTACTGACCAGCCACTTCCACAGTTCGGGCACGGAAAAGATGATCGCCGAAGCGGATATTCCGGTGATCGAAACCTGGGATTACCAGCCGGATCGCGAGCCGATGCAGATCGGCTTTTCGCACTATGAAGTCGGCGTGACCGCTGCGCGTTATCTGCACGATAAAGGCTATCGCCGCATCGCCTTCGTACAGAACAGCGCTCCCGGTGACCTCAGTGCCCTCGAGCGTCGCGACGGTTACGCCGCGACCGTGCGCGGGTTCGGCCTTGAGCCGTGGGTGTTCGCCCCCGACGCCGACCGCGCGCCGTTTGAAGCCGGCAAGCAAGCGATGGAAGCGCTGATGAACGCCTCCCCGCGCGCCGACGCGATCATCTTCGCCAACGACAACCTCGCCGCCGGTGGCCTGCTCGCCGGGCAACGCGCCGGCATCAAAATCCCCGAAGACTGCGCCGTGCTCGGCTTCGGCGATTACCCGTTCGCCGAGATGCTGTTGCCGAGCCTGAGCACGATCGAACCGCCGGCACTGGAGATTGGCGTACTGGCGGCAACGCGGGTATTGGAAAGCCTTGGGGTGTTGCCGAGCGATGATGTGCAGCGCCTGAATCTATTGCAGTGCAATGTGATCGAGCGCGAGAGCACCTGACCAAAATGGCCTAGGCTGGATTGGCTATGCTCGAAGTAACACCGAGGTGGCCCTTTCGCGGGCAAGCCCGCTCCCACAGGATCTTGGTTGTACGCAGAATCTGTGAATGACCGAGATCACTGTGGGAGCGGGCTTGCCCGCGAAGGCGTCCGATCAAGCACCGCATGACCCGCAGGCACGCCTATGCACACCGCCATCATCATCTTCTTCGGCCTGGCCCTGCTCGCCCTGATGCTTTACATCGGCGAGCGCATTGGCTTCAGCCGGCAGACGCTGGCCTACAGTTTCGCCGCGCTGTGGCTGGCGTTGACGGTGATCAATGGCGCGGTGGGGGTGGTGCATGCCGGGCAGCCGCTGGGGTCGGAGATCGCGGTGGGCAGTGCGGTGTTCGGGGTGCCGATGGCGGCGATGGTGTTGTTCATGGTGCTGAGCGCCGAGTCGTGAAACGTCCCGGCGCTCAGTTGCCGATCAACGCACCAGATGCAGGAACTGCATGTGGCGTTCGTACTGGTCGAGGATGTCGTTGATGATCTGCTCTTTGGTGTAGCCGACCAGATCGTAGTCCTGACTGCCCTCGCTCAAGTGCACTTCAGCGCGGTAGTAGCGGCGGTTGTTGAGTTGCTTGGAACCCATGCCTCCGCGCGCAAACGACGGCGTGAAGTAGCCGCGCATCTGCACCTGGTAGACAAACGGATGCTGTTCGCCATGACCGATTTCCAGGCTGATGTTGTCGTGCGCCGGATCCGGCTGGGTGACCACGTTCAGACCTTTCTCGGCGAACACCGCCGTCACCTCTTCGATCGCCGGCCGCACCGTGGTGTCCATGAAGCGGTACACCTCGTCGCGTGACGGGAAGTGCACGGCCTGGCTCAGACGCTGACGCCAGCCACCCTTGCCACGGCGTGAACCGGAGACCGGGGCCAGCGAATGCAGCTGCGCGATCTGTTTCTGCGACTCCAGATAGAACGCCTTGTGCAGGCCCCACATCATCAGCAACAGGATCATCGAGAACGGCAACGAGGTCAGCACCACCGCCGACTTCAGTGCATCGATGCTGCCGGAGAACAGCAGCGCACTGGTGATCAGCGCGGTCATCGCGCCCCAGAACACCCGCAGCCATTTCGGCCCGTCTTCGTCCGGGTTGCCGCCCTTGGCCGACAGGGTCGAGAGCACCACGGTGCCGGAGTCGGCCGAGGTGACGAAGAACACGAAGCTGATGAACACCGTCACCGCGATGACGGTTTTGCTCCACGGGTAGGTTTCCAGCAGCAGGTAAAGGCTCATTGACGGATTGTCGAGGGCCGACATCCCCAGCGCCGACATGCCGTGGTTGAGCACCTGATCGATGGCGCTGTTGCCGAAGATCGACATCCACGCCAGGGTGAAACCCAGCGGAATCAGCAGCACGCCGAAGACGAATTCACGGATGGTCCGACCACGGGAAATGCGCGCGATGAACAGGCCCACGAACGGCGACCATGCGATCCACCAGGCCCAATAGAACACCGTCCAGCCACCGAGCCAGTCGCTCGGTTTGTCGTAGGCGTAGAGGTCGAAACTCTTCATCGGCAACGCGCCGAGGTAATCGCCGAGGTTCTGGATCAGGGTGTTGAGCAGGTGCTGGGTAGGCCCGGCGAACAACACGAACAGCAGCAGCGCACAGGCCAGCAGCATGTTGATGTCGGACATCACCCGCACGCCCTTGTCCACACCCGACACGGCAACGATGATCGCCGCGCCCATCATCAGGGTGATCAGGCCGACCTGAATCCATTGGGTGTGCGCGATGCCAAACAGGTAGTCGAGACCGGAGTTGAGGTGCAGCACGCCGAAGCCCATGTCGGCACCCAGACCGAACACCGTGGCGATGATACCGAAGCCGTCCACCGCATAACCGATGGGGCCGTTGATGCGCTTGCCGATCAGCGGGTACAGCGCCGAACGCAAGGCCAGCGGCAGGTTATGCCGGTAAGCGAAATAGGCCAGCGCCATGCCGACGAAGGCGAACACGCCCCAGCCGTGCAGGCCCCAGTGCAGAAACAGAATCTGCATCGCCTGCCGCGCCGCATCGGCGGTGCCGGCCTCGCCTTGCGGCGGTTGGGCCAGGTGCGTCAGTGGCTCGGATACGCAAAAGAAAAACAGCGTGATGCTGATCCCGGCGGCGAACAGCATGCCGGCCCAGGACAGGTAACTGAACTCGGGTTCGTCGTGGTCGGCACCGAGTTTGATCTTGCCGTAGCCCGATAACGCGGTGACCACCACGAAGACCAGATACAGCGTCATCGCGAGCATGTAGTACCAGCCGACCGTATTGGCCGCCCAGTTTTGCGCAGCCAGCAACCAGGCGCCGGCCTGCTCCGGCATGGCAATGACAACCAGACCAAACAGCAGAATGACCGTCGCGGCGAAGTAGAACACCGGCGGATTCATGCGCACCAGACCGCTGGCGGGGGTAGACGATGCACTCATGAAACGTGCACCTCGAGGGGTTGAAACGTGGCTGAAATGATCGGACTCAGCAAAGGCAAGCCTCCTGTTGTGAGCGGGCAGCGAACCACCGGTTTAACTTGAATGAACGTTCAAGTTAAACATGGATAGGGTGGTAAGGACTAATCGCAGGGCCAGGCGGTAGTTTTCCTACAGTAGCCCAAGGAGGGGTATGACGCGGGTTTGGGGGGATTCGTTCAATGGAGAATTGGCTGAATGCCATCAACCTGATTCGATGCGAAAATTGTGGCGAGGGAGCTTGCTCCCGCTGGACTGCGCAGCAGTCCCAATCCGGCGTCAGTCGCAATTGGGAGTCCTGCGGCCTCCAGCGGGAGCAAGCTCCCTCGCCACAAACGAATTGGATGTTTTACTTCTGCGTCCCGTCATCATGCTGCAGATTGGCCTGGGTCAGGTTGCTCCCCGCCGGCACACTCCGCGTCAGCCAGACATTACCGCCGATGGTTGAACCCTGGCCGATGGTGATCCGCCCGAGAATCGTCGCCCCGGCGTAAATCACCACGTCATCCTCGACAATCGGATGCCGCGGATGGCCCTTCTGCAACTGCCCGTCTTCATCCGCCGGGAAGCGCTTGGCGCCCAGAGTCACGGCCTGATAAATCCGTACCCGCTCGCCGATGATCGCGGTCTCGCCGATCACCACACCCGTGCCGTGGTCGATGAAGAAGCTGCGGCCGATCTGCGCGCCCGGATGGATATCGATGCCGGTGGCCGAGTGCGCAATCTCCGCGCTGATTCGCGCCAGCAACGGCAACCCGGCGCGATACAGATGATGCGCCAGACGATGGTGAATCACCGCCAGAATCCCCGGATAGCACAGCAACACTTCATCGACGCTGCGCGCCGCCGGATCACCGTGATAGGCGGCCAGCACGTCAGTATCGAGCAGGCTGCGCAGGCCCGGCAAGGCCAGGGCAAAATCCCGAATTATACGGATCGCCTGAGCTTCGACATCAGCATCACCTTGAGCGCTGTGCCGCGCGACATAACGCAACTCCAGCCGCGCCTGCGCCAGCAAGGCATTCAATGAGGTATCGAGGGTATGCCCGACATAGAAGTCCTCACTTTCCTCACGCAGATCCACTGGCCCCAGCCGCATCGGGAACAACGCACCACACAGCGCCTCGAGAATCTCGGCCATCGCGGCGCGGGACGGTAACTCGCGACCACCCTGCTCGCCGCTGGCCCGGCCATTCTGGGTACGCCACTGATCCCGCGCGGTACGCAGTTGGCTGACGATGGTCTGCAATTGCCAATGGCTGGAACGCTCGCTCACGGTAAAGACTCCTCACGGGCGGCCGGACGGTCGGGCCGCGTCAACGGCGACTACTTTACGACATGCCCGTGAGGGCGCATCAAGAACCGATAGTGCTGGACTAAGCACATTTGGCTATAAGCAATTCACGGTTGCCCCGCTAAAACCGCCTGCCTATAGTCCTGTCATCTTCCTCCGCCAGTACGGGCTCATGATCAAACAACAGCTGGATCGCTTTAACCGTCTCGACCTGCTCGGCCAACCCACGCCACTGGAAAAACTCGAACGCCTGTCCGCCTGGCTGGGCCGCGATGTGTACATCAAACGCGATGACCTGACGCCGTTGGCCATGGGTGGCAACAAGCTGCGCAAACTCGAATACCTTGCCGCCGACGCCCTCGCCCAAGGCGCCGACACGCTGATCACCGCCGGCGCCCTGCAATCGAACCACGTACGCCAGACCGCCGCATTGGCGGCCAAACTCGGCCTGGGTTGCGTGGCGCTGCTGGAAAATCCGCTGGGCACCGACGACAGCAACTACACCGGCAACGGCAACCGCCTGCTGCTGGACTTGCTCGACACCAAGGTCGAGCTGGTGGACAACCTCGACAACGCCGACGAATTACTGGCCGCCCTCGCCGTGCGCCTGCGCAGCAATGGCAAGAAACCCTATCTGGTGCCGATCGGCGGCTCGAATGCACTCGGTGCATTGGGCTACGTACGTGCCGGTCTGGAACTGGCGGAACAGATCAAGGACACCGGCCTGGATTTCGCCGCCGTGGTGTTGGCCTCGGGCAGCGCCGGAACCCACAGCGGTCTGGCGCTTGCGTTGAGCGAAGCGCTGCCGCAATTGCCAGTGATCGGCGTGACGGTCTCGCGCAGCGAAGAAGATCAGCGACCGAAAGTGCAGGGTCTGGCCGAGCGCACGGCGGACCTGCTGGGCGTAAAATTGCCCGTGAACTTCAAGGTCGAGTTGTGGGACGAATACTTCGGCCCGCGTTACGGCGAGCCAAATGCCGGGACACTCGCGGCGGTGAAACTGTTGGCCAGTCAGGACGCGGTGCTGCTCGACCCGGTGTACACCGGCAAGGCCATGGCCGGATTGCTCGACGGGATCGGCCGCCAGCGTTTCAACGAGGGTCCGATCATCTTCCTGCACACGGGTGGGGCGCCGGCGTTGTTTGCCTACAAGGACGCTTTGAGCGGTTGAAGTGCTTTTGTGGCGAGGGAGCTTGCTCCCGCTGGGGCGCGCAGCGCCCCCAAACTTGCTTCCCCATTTTCAGTTGAACACTGGCGGCAGGTATTGCGACTGCTGCGCAGTCGGGCGGGAGCAAGCTCCCTCGCCACAGGCAGATGCCACATATTCCATATATGAATATCAAATTAGATATTAAGTATTTTCAAGTCTAAAGCAGACATCTTATAGTCTCGCCGCAGGCGAATTTCGGGCAAGACGCATAAGCTGCTTTAGGGCACGATAACGCAGTCGTTGAATTCCCGGATTCGCCAACTTTCCTTAAGCGTCTTCCATAAGAAAACACAGGGGCTTGTCATGAATTTTTCCGCACTACGTCGCAATCTGCTGGTAGGTTCGCTGGGCCTTGCACTGAGCGCCGGCCTGATCGGTCAGGCAACCGCCGGTGAGCAGTTGCAACAGATCAAGGACAAAGGCGTCATCAACGTCGGCCTGGAAGGCACTTACCCACCGTTCAGTTTCGTTGATGCCGACGGCAAGCTGTCCGGTTTCGAAGTCGAACTCTCCGAAGCCCTGGCGCAGAAACTCGGCGTCAAAGCCAAGATTCAGCCGACCAAGTGGGACGGTATCCTCGCTGCACTGGAATCCAAACGTCTCGACGTCGTGGTCAACCAAGTGACCATCTCCGACGAGCGCAAGAAGAAGTATGACTTCTCCGAGCCGTACACCGTTTCCGGGATTCAGGCGCTGGTGCTGAAGGACAAGGAAGCCAAGTTGAACATCAAGACTGCCGCCGATCTGTCCGGCAAGAAAGTCGGTGTCGGCCTGGGCACCAACTACGAACAGTGGGTCCGCGCCAACGTGCCGGGCGCTGACGTGCGTACCTACGACGATGATCCGACCAAGTTCGCCGACCTGAACAACGGCCGCACCGACGCCATCCTGATCGACCGTCTGGCTGCACTGGAATACGCCAAGAAAGCCCCGAAAACCGTGGCTGCCGGTGAAGCGTTCTCCCGTCAGGAATCCGGTATCGCCCTGCGCAAAGGCGAGCCTGAGCTGCTGGCGGCGGTGAACAAGGCGCTCGACGAGCTGCGCGCCGACGGTACCCTTGAGAAGCTGTCGAAGAAATACTTCAACGCTGACGTCACCAAATAATGGAAGAAGCTTTCCAACTCGCACTGGATTCCGCGCCCTTTCTGCTCAAGGGCGCGTATTACACGGTCATCCTCAGCCTGGGCGGCATGTTCTTCGGCTTACTGCTGGGCTTCGGCCTGGCCTTGATGCGCCTGTCGCGCTTCAAACTGGTGAGCTGGATTGCCCGCATCTATGTGTCGTTCTTTCGCGGCACGCCGTTGCTGGTGCAACTGTTCGTGATCTATTACGGCTTGCCGCAATTGGGTCTGGAACTGGATCCGCTGCCGGCGGCGCTGATCGGCTTCTCGCTGAACATGGCCGCCTACGCCTGTGAAATCCTGCGTGCGGCGATCGGTTCGATCGAGCGCGGCCAGTGGGAAGCCGCTGCGAGCATCGGCATGACCCGTGCGCAGACTCTGCGCCGGGCCATCCTGCCGCAAGCCATGCGCACGGCGCTGCCGCCGCTGGGCAACAGCTTCATTTCGCTGGTCAAGGACACGGCACTGGCCGCCACCATTCAGGTGCCGGAACTGTTCCGCCAGGCGCAACTGATTACTGCCCGGACTTTTGAAGTCTTCACCATGTATCTTGCCGCCGCGCTGATCTACTGGATTCTGGCCACGGTGCTGTCGCACCTGCAGAACAAGTTGGAAGAGCGGGCCAATCGGCACGACCAGGAGTCCTGACCCCATGATTGTCGTGGAAAAACTGACCAAGCAGTTCAAGGGTCAAGAGGTGCTCAAAGGCATCGATCTTGAGGTGAAGGAAGGTGAGGTCGTGGCCATCATCGGCCCCAGCGGTTCGGGCAAGACCACGTTCCTGCGCTGCCTGAATTTCCTTGAACAACCCACCAGCGGCCGGATCAAGGTCGGCGATATCGAGATCGATACCAGCCGCCCGCTGAGCCAGCAACAGAGCCTGGTGCGCAACCTGCGTCAGCACGTGGGCTTCGTGTTCCAGAACTTCAACCTGTTCCCCCACCGCACGGCGCTGGAAAACGTCATCGAAGGGCCGATCGTGGTCAAGAAGATGCCGCGCGAGCAAGCCGTTGCCCTGGGCATGAAGCTGCTGGCCAAGGTCGGTCTGGCCGGCAAGGAAGATGCTTATCCGCGTCGTCTGTCCGGCGGTCAGCAGCAGCGCGTGGCGATTGCCCGGGCGCTGGCGATGGAGCCGGAAGTGATCCTGTTCGACGAGCCGACCTCGGCCCTCGACCCGGAGCTGGTGGGCGAGGTGCTGGCGACCATTCGCGGTCTCGCTGAAGAAAAACGCACCATGGTCATCGTCACCCACGAAATGGGTTTTGCCCGCGACGTGGCCAACCGTGTGGTGTTTTTCGACAAGGGCGTGATCGTCGAACAAGGCGAAGCCAAGGCGTTGTTTGCCAATCCGAAAGAAGAACGCACCCAACAGTTTCTCAGCAAGTTCCTGAATCACGCCTGAGAACATTATTGTTTTTAATCATTAACTTCCACGGATGGAAGTTATACTTCCCCCCGCCTGAAAAATATTTGAATCCCTCCAGTTTAAAAACCTGTCAAAACAATACATTTATCCTCTGCAACAGATAAAAATAATCTGCGGCGCGCTTTTGCGCCTGTAAAACCACTTAAACCGGTCTACACAGAAACCGCAGAAACTCCGGAAGAATCGTAGTTCCATTCGCCATAACAGCTAGGCAGCATGCCTGATCAGCGTAGGAAGCTTCTGATTAATCCGTAATTCATTGATTAACTAACATGCTCTATTGACACTCTTTCCCGCACGCTCTTATCTAGTCGGCAACCGGCACCCAGTAGTTGAATAAATCCGTACTCAGCCCGAACAAAAGTTCACGGTTGCATTACCGATTCATCACGCCTTTTGTTTTTTCAAGACATGGAATTCGCCGCAAGACTTCAAGGAGAGAACCTGATGACCCGCACTTCGCATATTGCCGAACTGGCAGCGCCGAACCTCGCATCCGCACACAACAACGCGATCAACCTGGCGGCTGCCGCGCATTTGCTGATTGATGTGCTGCCCTATTCCGGCATGGACGCCGGTGATCTGATCGAACTGTTCTGGAACAACTGCTACGTTGCATCGCGGGTCTTGACCAGCGAAGACGTTGGCGCCTCGATCAGCCTGCGGGTACCGGAGAGTTTTATCGCCAGTGGCACCGCACGGATTCACTATCGGGTGATGCAGATCGGCCAGGGGCCGGCGCTGTCGGCGGCAACCCGGGTGCAGGTCAAGCTCGATTGCCCCGGCGGCCAGCCTTCGCCGCTCTGCGGTGACGAGAATCAGCAACTGGCGCCCGTCTCGCTGCCCGACACCATTCGGCGCCAGGGCGTGAATCCCTATCAGATCAAACGCGGTGTACCACTGACCATCGAACCCTACCTGAACATGGCCGAGGACGACGCCATTACCTTGCGCTGGGGCGACGTGCGCATGGACCTGGCCCGGATCACCGCAGCCGATGTCGGCCTTCCGATTCAGGTCTGGGTACCACCGGCAGTGATCGTCGAAGGCGGTGAGGATCTGCGTCTGGACGTGACCTACTGCATCATCGACTGGGTGGGCAACAACTCACGCTGGGCACCGCCACGGGCGCTGAAGATCGGCTGTGTGAATCCTTATCTGAAGGTACCGTTGCGCCAAGCGCTGAAGGCTGCTGAATCGCGCAAAGAAGAGCGCTGAACTTTGTGGCGAGGGAGCTCGCTCCCGCTGGGGTGCGAAGCGCCCCCAGAACCTGCAGAACGCGTTCTTTCAATTGAAACGTGGAGATCAGGTTTCGCAACTGCTGCGCAGTCGAACGGGATGGTGCGACGATTCGACGAGCTCCTTGCCACACTCCAGTCACCGAAACAAAGTTGTTAACCAACCCGACCACCACCCCTTCTATACATATTCCTAAAAGTTAGTTTATTTAATATTTATACACGCTTAGGGTATATGAACCGGACCACCGGACATTCTTTCGTTCGCCGCACTTTTGCGGCGTTTTTCATGAGATGTGAGGTAGGTAGTATGGTCCGGAACACAATCACCCCAGTGCAGATCGCCAGGGCATTGCGTGCAGCCAAGGAGCGGCACTGATGTCCAGTCTGGCCGATGCAAACGTCCAGTCGGATCTGGACATCGCCCCGTTGTTGTTGCCCGCGCAGGTCTTGCGCAACGACGCCCAAGCCATCAAGGCTGCCCACGAACTGGCGCAAGTTGCCCGCGTGCAGGCCGCCAAACGTGATCGTCAGCGCAAGCTGCCGTGGTCGGAAATCGAACAGTTCACCCGCAGCGGTCTGGGCAGCATTGCCATCCCGCGTGAGTACGGCGGCCCGCAGGTTTCGTTTGTCACGTTGGCCGAAGTGTTCGCGATCATTTCCGCAGCCGACCCGGCACTGGGACAGATCCCGCAGAACCAGTTCGGCATTATCAATCTGGTGCTTGGCAGCGCCACTGAAGAACAGAAAAAGCAGCTGTTCCAGAGCGTTCTGGAAGGCTGGCGCATCGGCAATGCCGGCCCTGAGCGCGGCACCAAAAATACTCTTGAATTGAAAGCGCGTATCACCGCCGATGGTGATGATTACGTGATCAACGGCCAGAAGTTCTACTCCACCGGCGCGCTGTTCGCGCACTGGGTGGCGGTCAAGGCGCTCAATGACGACGGCAGGCAAGTGCTGGCCTTCGTCCGCCGTGGCACCCCGGGCCTGCGCATCGTTGATGACTGGTCGGGCTTCGGGCAGCGCACCACCGCCAGCGGCACGATTTTGCTGAACAACGTGCGGGTCGAGTCGAGCCTCGTCGTCGATAACTGGAAGATCAACGAAAAGCCCAATACCCAAGGCGCGGTGTCGCAATTGATTCAAGCGGCCATCGACGCCGGCATCGCCCGTGGCGCCATTGACGACGCCATCGAATTCGTTAAAACCCGCGCGCGGCCATGGATCGACGCCAAGGTCGAACGCGCCAGCGATGACCTCTACGTGATCGCCGACATCGGCAAACTGAAAATCGAACTGCACGCGGCTGAAGCACTGCTGCGCAAGGCCGGGCAAGTGCTGGATCAGGTACACACCGCGCCGCTGACCGCCGAATCCGCCGCCCGCGCCTCGATTGCCGTGGCCGAAGCCAAAGTGCTGACCACCGAGATCTCGCTGCTGGCCAGCGAAAAACTCTTCGAACTGGCCGGCAGCCGCGCGACCCTCGCCGAATTCAACCTCGACCGTCACTGGCGCAACGCCCGGGTGCACACCTTGCACGACCCGGTGCGCTGGAAATATCACGCGGTCGGCGCCTATCGCCTGAACGGTACTTTGCCGGCCCGCCATTCCTGGATCTGACGACCGCACACTTTCTCAAAGGCATTGGAGAGAACCATGACTTTTTCCCATCCCGTCGCGGTCATCACCAGCGATGAGCAAGCCCTGATCGTCGCCAGCGACCTGGCCGAAGATTTCAAACGCGACAGTGCCGTGCGTGACCGCGAACGCCGCCTGCCACTGCCGGAGCTCGACGTGTTTTCCCGCTCCGGCCTGTGGGGCATCAGCGTGCCCAAGGAGTATGGCGGCGCCGGCGTGTCCAACGTGACCCTGGCCAAAGTCATCGCCCTGATCGCTCAGGCCGACGGCTCCCTCGGACAGATTCCGCAGAACCATTTTTACGCCCTCGAAGTGCTGCGGGTTAACGGCAGCCACGAGCAGAAACAGCGGCTGTACGCCGAGGTGCTGGCCGGTCAACGTTTTGGCAACGCCCTGGCGGAACTGGGCACCAAAACCGCCCACGACCGCGTCACCAGTCTCAAGCGTGACGGCGACGGCTATCGCATCAACGGGCGCAAGTTCTACGCGACCGGCGCGATCTACGCCCAGCGCATCCCGACCTCGGTGGTGGATGAAAACGGCGTGCAGCAACTGGCCTTCGTCCCGCGTGACAGTAAGGGCCTGACGGTGATCGACGACTGGAGCGGTTTCGGCCAGCGCACCACCGGCAGCGGTTCGGTGGTGTTCGAAGACGTCTACGTCGCCGCCGAGGACGTGATTCCGTTCCAGAGCGCCTTCGAGCGTCCGACCACGGTCGGCCCGCTGGCGCAGATTCTTCACGCCGCCATCGATACCGGTATCGCTCGCGCCGCTTACGAAGATGCCCTGCACTTCGTGCGCAGCAAGACCCGGCCATGGATCGACTCCGGCAACGACAAAGCCACCGAAGACCCGCTGACCCTGAAGAGTTTCGGTCACTTGAGCATTCGTCTGCACGCCACCGAAGCACTGCTGGAACGCTCCGGCGAATTCCTCGACAAGGCCCAGGCCGAGACCAACGCCGAGACCGTCGCTGCCGCCTCGATTGCCGTCGCCGAAGCACGGTCGATCAGCACTGAAATTTCCCTGGCGGCCGGCAGCACCCTGTTCGAACTGGCCGGCAGTCAGGCGACCCTGATCGAGCACGGCCTCGACCGTCACTGGCGCAACGCCCGGGTGCACACCCTGCACGACCCGGTACGCTGGAAGTTTCACGCGGTGGGTAACTACTACCTCAACGATGAAAACCCTCCGCTGCGGGGGACGATCTGATGAGCGGCGCGAAAAAGAAGATTCTGCTCAACGCGTTCAACATGAACTGCATCGGCCACATCAACCATGGCCTGTGGACGCATCCGCGCGACACTTCGACGCGCTACAACACCCTCGAATACTGGACCGAACTGGCGCAGTTGCTGGAGCGCGGGCTGTTCGACGGGCTGTTCATCGCCGACATCGTCGGCGTGTACGACGTCTATCAGAATTCGGTGGACGTCACGCTCAAAGAGTCGATCCAGCTGCCGGTCAACGACCCGCTGCTGCTGGTCTCGGCCATGGCTGCGGTGACAAAAAACCTTGGTTTCGGCCTGACCGCCAATCTCACTTACGAGCCGCCGTATCTGTTCGCCCGCCGCATGTCGTCGCTCGATCACCTGAGCCGCGGTCGGGTCGGCTGGAATATCGTCACCGGTTACCTGGACAGCGCCGCCAAGGCCATGGGCCTGCGCGAACAGGTCGAGCATGACCGTCGCTACGATCAGGCCGACGAGTACCTTGAAGTGCTCTACAAACTCTGGGAAGGCAGTTGGGAAAACGGCGCGGTGCTCAATGACCGCGAGCAACGCATCTACGCGCAGCCGGAGAAAGTGCACAAGGTCGAACACCACGGCGAGTTCTATCAGGTCGAGGGATATCACCTCTGCGAGCCGTCGCCGCAGCGCACACCGGTGCTGTTCCAGGCTGGCAGTTCGGATCGCGGTTTGCTGTTCGCCGGGCGCCACGCCGAGTGCGTGTTCATCAGCGGCCAGAACAAACCGTCGACCAAGGTGCAGGTGGACAAGGTCCGCGCCAGTGCGGTCGAGGCCGGGCGCAATCCCGAAGACATCAAGGTGTTCATGGGCCTCAACGTGATCGTCGGCGCGACCGAAGAAGCCGCGTGGGCCAAGCACGCCGAGTACCTGAGTTATGCCAGCGCCGAGGCCGGCGTCGCGCATTTCTCGGCCTCCACCGGCATCGACTTTTCCCAGTACGAAATCGACGAACCGATCCAGTACGTCAAGAGCAATGCCATCCAGTCCGCGACCAAGAACCTGCAGAACAACGACTGGACCCGACGCAAATTGCTCGAGCAGCACGCTCTCGGTGGCCGCTACATCACCGTGGTCGGTTCGCCTGAGCAAGTGGCGGATGAACTGGAAGCGTGGATCGCTGAAACCGGGCTCGACGGCTTCAATCTGACGCGCATCGTGACCCCGGAAAGCTATGTCGATTTCATCGAGCTGGTGATTCCGGAGTTGCAGCGGCGTGGGTCGTACAAGACTGCGTATGAGAGCGGCAGTTTGCGCGAGAAGTTGTTCCACGGTGAGGCGCATTTACCTGAGCAACACACTGGCTCTTCATACCGACATTAAAAGCTTCGCTGGCAAGCCAGCTCCCACAAGGGTCTGTGGCGTTCACAAAACCTGTGGGAGCTGGCTTGCCAGCGATGAGGCCCGACCAGACACCACAAAATTCATGCACTGACTGGAAAAACCACCATGACCAAGAAACGTCTCTCCCACCCAGTCAAAGCACTGGCCCTGGCCTTCGGCCTGTTCAGCTCAGCGGTGTTCGCCGCTGATGCACCACTGAAAATCGGCACCACCGCCGCCTTCGCCATTCCCCTGGAAGCTGCCGTAGAAGAGGCCTCCAAACAAGGCCTGAAAGTCGAACTGGTGGAGTTCACCGACTGGATCGCGCCGAACGTCAGCCTCGCCGCCGGCGACATCGACGTGAACTACTTTCAGCACATCCCGTTCCTCGAAAACGCCAAGGCCGCTTCCGGTTTTGACCTGGTGCCGTTCGCCCCGGGCATCATCAACAACGTCGGCCTCTATTCGAAAAAATACAAAAGCTTCGACGAGTTGCCAGAAGGCGCCAGCGTCGCCATCGCCAATGACCCGATCAACAGCGGTCGCGGTCTGCAACTGTTGGCCAAGGCCGGCCTGATTACCCTGAAACCGGGGGTCGGCTACAAGGCCACCGAAGACGACATCGTCGCCAACCCGAAGAAGATCAAGATCCTCCAAGTCGAAGCCGTGCAACTGGTGCGCGCCTATGACGACGCCGATCTGGTCCAGGGCTACCCGGCCTACATTCGTCTGGCGAAGACCTTCGACGCCGGCTCGGCGCTGCTGTTCGACGGCCTCGACCACAAGGAATACGTGATCCAGTTCGTGATCCAGCCAAAGAGCAAGGACGATCCGCGCCTGATCAAATTCGTCGACATCTACCAGCACTCGCCGGCCGTTCGCGCCGCCCTGGATAAAGCCCACGGCAAGCTGTATCAGGCCGGCTGGGAAAGCTGAACATGACGGCCGCGATCCAACGGCGACTGGAGATTCCAGAGCCCAAAAATGCTAAAAAAACCGAACTGCATCCCGAGCTGAATCGCGCCCACGTGCGCTTCATCGGCCTGGGTAAAACCTACGAGGGTCGGCAAGGCCCGGTCGCGGCCCTGCAAGGCATCGACCTGGCGATCCAGCGCGGCGAGGTGTTCGGCATCATCGGTCGCAGCGGCGCCGGCAAGTCGTCGCTGATCCGCACCATCAATCGTCTGGAACAACCCACTGCAGGGCGGGTGCTGATCGATCAGGTCGATATCGGCGAGTTCGATGAAGACCGTCTGGTGACCTTGCGCCGAAGGATCGGCATGATCTTCCAGCACTTCAACCTGATGTCGGCCAAGACCGTGTGGCAGAACGTCGAACTGCCATTGAAGGTGGCTGGCGTGCCGAAGGCACAACGCGAGCAGAAAGTCCGCGAACTGCTCGAACTGGTCGGCCTGCAAGCCAAGCACACGGCCTACCCGGCGCAGCTTTCCGGCGGGCAGAAGCAGCGCGTCGGCATCGCACGCGCATTGGTGCATGACCCGGACATTCTGCTCTGCGACGAGGCCACTTCGGCGCTCGATCCGGAGACCACCCAATCGATCCTCGGCCTGCTGCGCGAGATCAACCAGCGCCTGGGCCTGACCATTGTGCTGATCACTCACGAAATGGCGGTGATCCGCGAAATCTGCGACCGCGTGGTGGTCCTGGAACACGGGCGGATCGTCGAGCAAGGCCCGGTCTGGGAGGTGTTCGGCAATCCGCAGCACGAGGTCAGCCAGACCTTGCTCGCGCCGCTGCAACACGCCTTGCCGGCAGAGCTGCAGAATCGCCTGCATGCCCAGCCACCCTACTCCGAGGCAGCGGTGGTGCTGCGTTTGCAGTTCACCGGTAGCGCCGCCGACGAGCCGGATCTGGCCGCGTTATTTACCGCCCTCGGTGGACGCGTGAGGTTGCTGCAGGGCGGCGTCGAACGGATTCAGGGCCACGCGCTGGGACAACTGTTGTTGGCGGTCAGCGGCTCATCCTTGAGCGCCGAACAATTGCGCGAGCGCGCCGGGCAGTGGGCGCAACGGGTGGAGGTATCGGGTTATGTGGTTTGATCGTTTGCTCCAGGGTTTCATCGACACCTTCCTGATGGTCGGCGTGTCGTCACTGATCGCGTTGCTGGTGGGGATCCCGATGGCGGTGATTCTGGTCACCAGCGACAAGGGCGGGATCTATCAGGCGCCGCTGCTCAACCGGGCGCTGGGCGCGTTCGTGAATCTGTTCCGCTCGATCCCGTTTCTGATTCTGATGGTCGCGCTGATTCCGTTCACCCGGCTGATTGTCGGCACCACCTACGGTGTGTGGGCGGCGGTGGTGCCGCTGACCATCGCCGCGACGCCGTTCTTTGCGCGGATTGCCGAAGTGAGTCTGCGTGAGGTCGATCACGGCTTGATCGAGGCGGCGCAAGCCATGGGCTGCCGGCGCTGGTACATCGTCTGGCATGTGCTGTTGCCTGAAGCGCTGCCGGGGATCGTCGGCGGGTTCACGATTACGCTGGTGACCATGATCAACTCGTCAGCCATGGCCGGGGCGATTGGTGCCGGCGGTTTGGGCGATATCGCTTACCGCTACGGTTATCAACGTTTCGACAGCCAGATCATGCTGACGGTGATTGTGTTGCTGGTGGCGTTGGTAGCGGTGATTCAGTTGGGCGGGGATCGTCTGGCGCGGGGCCTGAACAAGCGTTAAGGCATGCCGCGCCTCTGAAACCGCTATCGCGAGCAGCGGCCCCGCGGGTTGGCGTATATTCGACACACACCAACTGCCGCGCAGCACCTGACCATGAAGCAAACGCCCACCGATCTGGAACAGATCACCGCCACCACCCTCGGCCACTACAACTCGGTGGCCGAAGACTTTCGCGAAGGCACCCGCGATCACGATGTCAGCCAGAACATCGACGCGCTGCTACGGCATATCCACGGCACTGCGCCGTTCACCCTTCTCGATTTCGGCTGCGGCCCGGGGCGCGACTTGCAGACGTTCACCCGCCTGGGCCACGTCGCGGTCGGCCTCGATGGCACGCCGGAATTTGCGCGCATGGCCCGCGAGGACAGCGGTTGCGAGGTCTGGCAGCAGGACTTTCTGAAACTCGATCTGCCGGCCGAGCGCTTCGACGGCATCTTCGCCAATGCGGTGCTGTTTCATGTGCCGTCGCAGGAGTTGCCGCGAGTGCTCAAGCAGTTGCATGGCACGCTGAAACCGGGCGGGGTGTTGTTCAGCTCCAATCCGCGCGGGGATAACCGTGAGGGCTGGAACGGGCCGAGGTATGGCGCGTATCACGATCTTGAAGCGTGGCGCGGGTTGTTGACGGCGGCGGGGTTTGTCGAGCTTGAGCACTACTACCGGCCGGCAGGCTTGCCGCGCGAGCAGCAGCCTTGGCTGGCCAGCGTTTGGCGGCGGGTTGGCTGAAGATCAAAAGATCGCAGCCTTCGGCAGCTCCTACAAAGGATTACCTGTAGGAGCTGCCGAAGGCTGTGATCTTTTGCTTTTACCTTAAGCGGCCTCTTTCTGCGGCTCGCGAATCTTGTACCAGGCCACATACAGCGCCGGCAGAAACAGCAGGGTCAGCAACGTTGCGACCACGATCCCGCCAATCATCGCGTAGGCCATCGGCCCCCAGAACACTTCGCGGGCGATCGGGATCATGCCCATGCTCGCCGCCGCCGCGGTCAGCAGGATCGGCCGGCGACGGTGCTCGGTCGCTTCCACCACCGCATCCCACGGCGCATAGCCCTTCTGTTCGAACTCATCGATCTGCGTCACCAGAATCACCGAGTTGCGGATGATGATGCCGATCAGTGCCAGGATCCCGAGAATCGCCACGAAGCCCATCGGTGTCCCGGTCGGCACCAGCGCCAGCACCACGCCGATCAGCCCGAGTGGCGCGACGCTCGCCACCAGGAACATCTTCTGCACGCTGTGCAGCTGGATCATCAGGAAGGTCGCCATCAAAAACAGCATCAACGGCAGCACCTTGGCAATCGGTCCCTGGGCCTTGCCGCTTTCCTCGACCGTACCGCCGGTGGCGACTTTGTAGCCGACCGGCAGTTTTTCAGCGAAGGCATCGATTGACGGCTTGAGCAGTTTCACCAGGTCGGTCGGCTGGATCTCGTCGCGCACCGAGGCCTTGATGGTGATGGTCGGCAAACGGTCGCGACGCCACACCAGCGGCTGCTCCAGCTCATACCGCACAGTGGCGAAGGCCAGCAGCGGAATCGAGGTGCCGTTGGGTGTGACGATCTGCAGGTTCTGCAAAGTTTCCGGGGTGCCGCGCTCGGAATCCACCGCCCGGCCAACAACGTTGATCAGGTAGATATCGTCATCGACCTGGGTCAATGGCGAGCCGCTGACGATGCTGTTCATCAGCTTCGCCACGTCTTCCGACGACAGCCCGAGCTGACGCGCCTTGTCCTGGGCGATGTCGATGCGCAGGACTTTGCCCGGCTCGTTCCAGTCGTAAATGATCTCGCCGATGTGTTCGTTCTTGTCCAGCTCGGTCGCCAGGTCGATGGCGTGCTTGCGCACCTGATCGATGTCCTTGCCGCTGACCCGGTACTGGATCGGCCGCCCCACCGGCGGGCCCATTTCCAGCGCCTGGACGTAACTGCCGATGCCGACGAAGTCCTTGTGCAGACGCTCGCGCAAGCGTTGGCTGAGGGCTTCGCGGGCCTCGAAGTCTTTGCTGACGATCACCAGTTGCGCGTAGTAAGGGTTCTGTAATTGCTGGTCGAGCGGCAGGTAGAAACGGATTGCGCCCTGACCGATGTAAGTGCTCCAGCGCACGATGTCCGGGTCGCCCTTGAGCGTGGCTTCGAGCTTGTCCACAGCCTTGCGGGTTTCGTCGATCGAGGCGTTTTGCGGCAGGTTCAGATCGACGAGGATTTCCGGGCGGTCGGAGGACGGGAAGAACTGGTTCTGCACAAAGCGCATGCAGAACACCGCCAGCACGAAGCACAACACGGTGATGCCGATCGCCCACCAGCGGTTGCGCATCGACCACAGCAAACCGTGGTTGAACGCACGGCCAATGCGCCCCGGCTCACCTTCGTGGGGTTTCACATTGGTGCTGAGGATGTGCACGCCAATCACCGGTGCGAACAGCACCGCGACGATCCACGACACCAGCATCGCCACCGCGATCACCGCAAACAGGGTGAAGGTGTACTCACCGGCGGAGCTGGCGTTGAGGCCGATCGGCACGAAACCGGCGACCGTCACCAGCGTACCGGTGAGCATCGGGAATGCCGTCGAGGTGTAGGCGAACGTCGCCGCCTGCTCCTTGGTCTCGCCCATTTCGAGGCGCGTGACCATCATCTCCACGGTGATCATCGCGTCATCCACCAGCAGGCCGAGGGCGATGATCAGTGCGCCGAGAGAAATCCGCTGCATGGTGATGCCGCTGTATTCCATGAACACGAAGACCATCGCCAGCACCAGCGGAATCGAGCACGCCACCACCAGTCCGGCGCGCACGCCAAGACTGATGAAGCTGACCACCAGCACGATGATCACCGCTTCGAACAGCGCGCTGGTGAAGCCGCCGACGGCCTCTTCCACCACCACCGCCTGATCGGACACGGTGTGTACGCCGACACCCACGGGCAAGTCGGCCGTCAGTTGGTCGATGCGCGCGTGCAGCGCTTTACCGAACTCCTGCACGTTGCCGCCCTTCTGCATGGCGATCGCCAGGCCGATGGCCGGTTTGCCGTCGAAGCGGAATTCCGGCGTGGCCGGGTCGACGTAACCACGGCTGATGTCGGCGACGTCGGCCAGCCGATAGAAACGGTCGTTGAGCTTGAGGTTGACCTCGGCCAGATCCTTCTCCGAAGCGAACTGCCCCGAAGTGCGCACGGAAATCCGCTCCGGCCCGGCCTCGATCACCCCCGCCGGGGTCACCGCGTTCTGCGATTGCAGGCTCTGCACCACCTGGCGCTGATCGATGCCCAGCGCCGCGAGTTTGCGGGTGGAGAAGTTCAGGTAAATCACTTCGTCCTGCTGGCCGATCATTTCGATCTTGCCCAACCCCGGAACGTTGCGGATCTCGGCGCGGGCCTGTTCCACGTAGTCGCGCAACTGGCGCATGGTCAGGCCGTCGGCGGTAAAGGCGTAGACCGAGCCGTACACATCGCCGAACTCATCGTTGAATCCGGGGCCCTGAATCCCTTGGGGAAACTGCCCGCGAATGTCATCGATCTTCTTGCGCACCTGGTACCAGATTTCCGGAATGTCCTTGGCGCTGGTGGTGTCGCGCAGGTACACGTAGACCGTCGATTCGCCGGGGCGCGTGTAGCTTTTCACGTAGTCGAGAGAATCGAGTTCCTCGAGTTTTTTCTCGATGCGGTCGGTGACCTGCTTGAGGGTTTCTTCCTGAGTCGCACCCGGCCACTTGGTCTGGATGACCATGGTCTTGATGGTGAACGACGGGTCTTCTTCGCGCCCCAGATTGAAGTAGGAAAACACCCCCATCAGCAGCGCGACGAACATCAGGTACCAGACGAACGACTGATGCTTGAGGGCCCATTCGGAAAGATTGAAAGAGCCTTTCATTGACTGTCCTCGTCGAGTTTCACGGCTTGTCCGGGTTTGAGACTGTTGACGCCGGCGCTGACCACCTGCTCACCACTCTTGACCCCGCCGGCGAGCACCACGGTGCTGTCGGTGCGGCTGGTGACGCTGACATCGCGCGGTGACACGGTTTTGCTCTGGGTGTCGATGACCCAGATGCGGGTCTTGCCGTCGACTTCCTGCAACGCCGTGGCGGGCAGTTCGATGCGTGGTTTGATCGCCGAGCTGAGGGTCACGCTGATCGCCGTACCGAGACGAAACCCGGTGGGTGTTTCGCTCAGGGTCAGGCGGGCGCGACGGGTACGCGTGGCACTCTGCGCCTGGGGTTCGATTTCACGAATGATCGCCGTGGTGTGAATGCTCGGGTCGAGCTGCGCGGCCACCAGAAACACCACGTCGGACGGGATCTGATCGACCAGCGTGTCCGGCAGGTCGATCACCGCTTCCTTGATGTCCGGTTGCGCCAGGGTCACCACTTGCTGGCCGGCGGTCACCACCTGGCCGGCCTCGGCATTCCATGCGGTGACCACGGCCTTGTGGTCGGCACGCAATTCGGTGTAGCCGAGTTGATCCTGGCTCTGATTGACCGCCGCACGCGCCTGATCGAGCGAAGCCTGGGTGGTTTTCAGGTCGGTGGTGGCGATGTCCAGTTGTGCCTGGGCACCCACTCCGCGATCGAACAGTGCCTGCTGCCGCCGGGCGTTGGCCTGGGCGTTGATCAGTTGCGCCTGGACCTTGGCCAGATCGCCCTGGGCCGAACGTAACTGGTTCTGCTGATCGCTCGGATCGAGGGTGGCGAGCAGCGTGCCCTTGTCGACCTCCGCGCCAACATCGACGTTGCGACTGGCGATACGGCCGCCGACGCGAAACCCGGTATTGCTCTCGTAACGCGCCTGAATGCTCCCGGCAAAACGCCCGAGGGTTTCCTCGTTCAGCGCCTGCACCTTGATCGACAATACCGGCCGCACCGGCTCCGGCGGTGGCTCGCTTTTCGAGCAGGCGGCCAGCAACACGCCGATGGACAACAGCCCCAGACGCTTCATGGCTGCGCTCCCGGTTGCAGATCCTTGTAGGTGTTTTCTGCCACCTCGACTTTTATCCCCGGGTGCAGCAGTTGCCCACCGGCCACGATCACCTTCTCGCCGCCGGTGAGTCCTTCACTGATGATCACGTTGCCGGTCAGATAGCGGCCGACCGTGACGTTGTGCAGTTGCGCCTCGCCCTTGTCATCGACGATCCACACGGCGGGGTCGCTGATGTTTTTGGTCAGCGCCGACCACGGCAGTTCCACTGCCGACTTGCCCGAGCCTTTGGCGCTGGCACTGACCACCGAGCCCAGCTGCATGCCCTGCGGCAGGCTGTCGAGGGTGACCTTGACCTGCACCGTGCCGGACTGCGCCGACACCGCCGGGGTGATTTCGCGCACGGTGCCGGTGGTCTTGATGTTGGGGTTGTCGAGCAGGCTGACCACAATCGAGCGATCGGCAGGCCGTTCCGAGAGCAGCGATTCGTAGACATTGAACACCGCATCGCGCTCGCCATCGCGGGCCAGTTTGAAAATCGGCGCGGTCGCCTGGACCACCTGGCCGACTTCAGCCTGGCGCTCGGTAATGATGCCGGGAGCATCGGCGATCAGCGCGGTGTAACTGAGTTGATCCTTGGCATTGGCCAGTTGCGCCTGCGCTGCGCTCAGGGCGCTCTGGCTGCTGCGCAAGGCGGCTTGAGCGGAGTCGAATTCGCTCTGGCTGGTGTAACCCTTGGGCAACAGTTTCTGCTGCCGCACGAACGCCGCGGCGCTCTGTTTGACCCGTGCCTGCTCAGCGACCACCTGTGCCTGGGCGGAGTCGACATTGGTCTGCAAATCCTTGGGATCGAGTTTGGCCAGCACTTGCTTGGCGCTGACCCGGTCGCCGACATCGACCATACGCTGGATGATCTTGCCGCCGACACGGAACGACAGTTCGGTCTGCACCCGGGCCTGAACGTCACCGGTGAGGGTCACGGCAGCGGCGTAATCGGCCGGTTTGACCTCCTGCACGAAGACTCGTGGCAGGTACTCCGCCGGGGCCTCTTTCTTGCCGCAAGCGGTCAGCGCCGTGAGCAGGCTCAGCACGACAACTGTTTTCAATCCGGGACTCGCCATGCAGACTCCTTCCTGTGTACGAACGTGCAAGTGACGATACGACTGTGAGCTTAGAACAGGGTTCAACCTTCGCTCGCGGGAATAACGCATTTTCCACATTGATTTCTGTGGCGAGGGAGCTTGCTCCCGCTCGACTGCGAAGCAGGCGCAAACCTCTCGAATCGGGGTTTGGGGCCGCTTCGCAGCCCAGCGGGAGCAAGCTCCCTCGCCACAGGGGTACGGGCACGGCACACTATCGGCTCCGGCAAAGGAAACGCCCATGCTCAAGACCCTCGCGGTGGCCAATTACCGCTCGATCAATAAATTGGTGATTCCGCTGGGCCGGCTGAACCTGATCACCGGCCCCAACGGCAGCGGCAAGTCCAACCTCTATCGGGCCTTGCGCCTGCTGGCGGAGACCGCGCAGGGCGGCGTGGTCAACGCGCTGGCCCGCGAGGGTGGGCTGGATTCGACGTTCTGGGCCGGGCCGGAAACCATCAGCCGGCGCATGCGCAACGGCGAAGTGGCGATCGAGCCGACGGTGCGTCAGGGCGTCAAACGTCTGCGCCTGGGGTTTGCCGGGGAAGATTTCAGCTACTCCATCAGTCTCGGCCTGCCCGATTCCAACGGACATTTCATGCTGCCGGGGGACACTCATCCCAGCCCCTCGCGCTTCAGCCTCGATCCGCAGATCAAGCGCGAATGCATCTGGGCCGGACCGCTCTATCGTCCGGCCAGCCTGCTGGTAGATCGCAACGGCCCGATGATTCGCGCCCGCGAAGCCCGCAGCTGGGACGTGCTGGCGCAGCACACCCCGAATTTCGACAGCCTGTTCGATCAGATCGGCAGTCTGCGCAGTTCGCCGGAAGTGTTCCAGATGCGCGAGTTCATCCGCCGCTGGCGCTTCTACGATCACTTTCGCAGCGACGCCGACGCCCCGGTGCGCCAACCGCAACTGGGTACGCGCACGCCGGTGCTGCACCACGACGGCCGCGACCTCGCCGCAGCCCTGCAGACCATCAATGAAATCGGCGACCCCGAGGCGTTGCAGGTGGCGATCAGCGATGCCTTTCCCGGCGCACGGCTGAACATCGCCCCGCTGGCCGGCGGACGCTTTGCCATCGAGTTCTTTCAGGAGGGGTTGCTGCGGCCATTGTCGGCGGCGGAGCTATCGGACGGCACCTTGCGTTATCTGCTGCTGATCGCCGCGCTGCTAACGCCGCGCCCGCCGTCATTGATGGTGCTGAACGAACCGGAAACCAGTCTGCATCCGGATCTGTTGCCGGCGCTGGCACGCTTGATCATTCGCGCTTCGCAGGCGTGTCAGGTGTGGGTGGTGTCCCATGCGCGACGGTTGATTTCGGCGTTGCAGGAAGACTCGGAGTGCAATTGCATCGTGCTGGAGAAGACGCTGGGACAGACCGGGATTGTCGGCCAGCGGGTGCTGGATGAGCCGGCGTGGAACTGGCCGGATTGAGCGGCACCTGAGCGAGCTCTTTCGCGAGCAAGCTCGCTCCCACAGTTGGAATGCGTCCCCCTGTGGGAGCGAGCTTGCTCGCGAAGAGGGCCTTCAGGTCAGCGCAGATTTAACGGCCAATCACCCCTGCCACTTGCCACCCTCGACAATCACACTCTCAGGCTGGGTGTCGTCGCTCAGCTCTTTGCGCACATATTGGTCGTACAGCTTGAGCAGGTACTTCTCTTCACCCAGCTTGGCCAACTCGGTATTCACCCAGTCACGCAGCTCGACGTTGCCCTTCTTCACTGCGGGCGCAATCGGTGCTTCGGCGCCGAGTTTTTCGTCCAGCACGCGGTAGCCCGGGTTCTGCTTGGCCCAGCTGAACAGCACCAGATTGTCCTGCGCGTATGCATCACCACGACCGTTGGCCAGGGCTTGCAGCGACTCGGAGTTTTTCTCGAACTTCAGCAGTTTCCAGTCCGGATGATTCTTGGTCAGCCAGATGTCGGCGGTGGTGCCGGTGGTAACGATAGTGGTGCGGCTGGCCAGGTCATCGAGGCTCTTCACCGCGCTGCTCTGGGGCACCAGCGCCTGCACCGCGACCTTGAGGTTCGGGTTGGTGAATTCCACCGCTTCCTTGCGCTCCGGGGTCACGGTCATGTTGGCGAGGATCAGGTCGACCTTGTCGCTTTGCAGGAACGGAATGCGGCTCGCCGGCTCTACGGCCACGAACTCGACCTTGTTCTCGTCGCCCAGCAGATCCTTGGCGAAGCGCCGACCGATGTCGGTGTCGAAGCCGACGTAGCGCCCGGCCTCATCGACGAAACCGAACGGTGGCTTGTCGGTGAACACGCCGACGATCAGTTTGTCGCGGGCCTTGATCTTGTCCAGGTAACCGGCCGGCGCAGTGCTTGCGCTGGCGACTTTCGGCTTGGCCGGTTCTTCGGACTTGTTGCAGCCGGCGAGCAGCGCGAGTCCCAGCAGCGGCAGTAAAAACAGGGATGACTTGGCAGTTTTCATAGCGGTTCCAGTTCCTTTGTCGGATTCGTTTCAGGCAGTGTTGCAACGAAGGAGAACTTCTCCAGAAACTGCTGCGCGCGTGCGGTTTGCGGGTTCGTAAAGAAAATCTCGGGCGGGTTCTGCTCAAGGATGCGTCCGGCATCCATGAACACGATGCGGTCGGCCACCGCGCGGGCGAAGGCCATTTCGTGGGTGACGATCAGCAGGGTCATGCCCTCGCGGGCCAGGCCCTGAATCACTTGCAGCACTTCCTTGACCATCTCCGGATCGAGGGCGGCGGTGACTTCATCGAAGAGCATGACCCGCGGGTTCATGCACAACGAGCGGACGATGGCGATGCGTTGCTGCTGGCCGCCGGAGAGCTGGCGCGGGAACGCATCGCGCTTGTCCGCCAGGCCCACCCGTTCGAGCAAGGCTTCGGCCTGCTGCTGCGCTTCACGACGCTGGCGTTTCTGCACCTTGAGCGGACCGAGCAGCAAATTGTCGAGCACGCTCATGTGCGGGAACAGGTGATAACTCTGGAACACCATGCCGATCTGCTGGCGCACTTCACGCCAGTCAGTGGCTTTGTCCAACAGTTCACGCCCGACAAATTTCAGGCTGCCGCTGTGCGCTTCTTCCAGACCATTGAGGCAACGCAGCAGCGTGCTTTTGCCACAACCGCTGGGGCCGAGGATGACGATCACTTCGCCGCTGCGCACTTGCAGGTCGATGCCCTTGAGCACCTGCTGCTCGCCGTAGAATTTGTTGAAGCCCTGAAACTCGATCAATGCGCTCATGCTTGCGTCCAGCGCCGCTCCAGCACGCGCGAGGCGGCCGACAGCGGGTAGCAGATGAAAAAGAAAAACAGAAACAGCGCGCCGTAGATCAGCACCGATTCGTAGGTGCGCTCGATGATCTGCTGGCCGACCTTGATCACATCGACCACGCCAATCAGCACCGCCAGCGAGCTGGTCTTGATGATTCGCGTGTAGACGTTGATGGTCGGCGGCGTCATGCGTTTCAGTGCCTGCGGCAGCAGTACGTAGCCGTACAGTTGCGCCGCGTTGAGGCCGATCGACAGCCCCGCCTCACGCTGCCCGCGCGGCAACGAATGCAGCGCACCGCGCGCCACTTCGCCCACCTCGCTGGCGCCCCACAGCGACAGCACCAGCACCGCGCACCAGAAGCTCGGCAGGCTCAGTCCGAAGAAAATCGGCAAGCCGAAAAACAGCAGGTACAGCCAGACCAGCACCGGAATCGCCCGGAACAGTTCCAGATAGATCCGCAGGATCACGTTCAGCCACCTCACGTTGAGCGTGCGCAATACGCCGTAGAGCACACCGCCAACGGTGCTGATGGCGATGCTCAGGAACGAGATCGACAGGGTTTGTCCGGCGCCTTTTGCCAATTGCGGCAACGACACCCAGAGCAGTTCAAGACCCGAACTGGCCATGCTGGAGCCTCCTTTCCAGACGGCTGAGCAGCAGCGACAGCGGCAAGAACAGCAGCACGCAGATCAGCGTCAGCACGGCGAGCATTTCGTAGGTTTTGTAGTAGAGCGCAATGTAGCTCTTGGTGGTGTAGAGGATTTCCGGCACCGCCACCGCCGAGACCACGGTGGTTTCCTTGAGCAGGAAAATGAAATTGGCGAACAGCGACGGCAGGCTGAGAATCCCCGCTTGCGGCAGGATCACGTAGCGCAGCAACTGGCCGTGGGACAAGCCAATGGAGCGCCCCGATTCCAGTTGCGCCTGCGGTACCGCATCGACCCCGGCGCGCAGCACTTCGGTGAGGTAGGCGCCGCCGAGAAAAGTCATGGTGATGATCGCCGCGGTGAAGCCGGAGACCTGGATGCCGATGGCCGGCAAGGCGAAGTAGACGAAGAACAACTGGATCAGCAGCGGCGTGTTGCGCGCCAACTCGACATACAGGCCGACCGCGCGTTGCAGGTACGGTGTGCGAAACACCAGGATCGTCGCGTTGAGCAGCGCCACCAGCAGCGATGTGCCGATGGCGATGAAACCGACCTGCAACGTCACGCCCACGGCCTTGAGAAAGGCCGGCAGGGTGCTGAGGATAAAGGCGTAATCGAAAGTCATGAAGCATCCTGGACGTCGCTCGGTAAGCGGCGGTCATGCAGTCCATGGACAGCGGGTAACTGTCCGGCAGGCGCTGACTTTATAGGTATAAAAACAAGAATTTAAATACCGTTAAAGCATATTGATATCACCCAAAAAACTATCTTGTGGGTTTGCCGGGAAGGAATAAGAAGGCTATTTTCCCTTGCGCTGTAGGAAGGATCTTTTTTGCGTGAAAGCCCTCCAAGGACGAACAGCTTTTGGCCAGACTCCCCCGGCCAAACCATTACAAGGAAGACAACATGGACGTAAAAGTGCCGCAGCGACTGGATCCGCAGGACATCGTGAAATTGCTCGTGGCGTTGCGCCGGGCGTTGAAGGCTCAGGTGGCCTGAACCCGATCTGGCTTTTGATATCTTGTGGCGAGGGAGCTTGCTCCCGCTCGACTGCGCAGCAGTCGCAAACCGGGCACGCCATTGGGAGCCCTTCGGCCTCCAGCGGGAGCAAGCTCCCTCGCCACAGGCATGTCGATCCCACCACTCGAGCACAAAAAAACGCCGATGCCCATCACTGGCCATCGGCGTTTTCATACCTTGAAGGGGTGGTTCACGCGTCGGATCAGAACGCCGGCAATACCGCGCCGTTGTACTTCTTCTCGATGAACGCTTTGACTTCCGGGCTGGTCAGGGCTTTGGCCAGTTTCTGGATGGCGTCGCTGTTCTTGTTGTCCTCACGGGCCACCAGGAAGTTCACGTAAGGCGAGTCAGCGCCTTCGATCACCAGCGCATCCTTGGTCGGGTTCAGCTTGGCTTCCAGCGCGTAGTTGGTGTTGATCATGTCCAGATCAACCTCCTTCAGGACGCGTGGCAGCAGGGCCGATTCCAGTTCCTTGAACTTGAAGTTGTGCGGGTTCTTGGCGATGTCTTTCGGGGTCGCCAGGGCGTTTTTCGGATCTTTCAGTTCGATCAGGCCCGCCTTCTGCAGCAGGATCAGTGCGCGACCGCTGTTGCTGCCTTCGTTCGGAATGGCGATGGTCGCGCCGTCCGGCAGATCAGCCAGCTTCTTGTACTTGCTCGAGTAGCCACCGAACGGTTCAACGTGCACGCCTTGCACGGTCACCAGGTACTTGGCCTTGTCGTCTTTGTATTTACCGGCGTTGAAGCTGTCCAGGTAAGGTTTGGTCTGGAAGTAGTTGGCATCCAGACGCTTCTCGCCAACCTGCACGTTCGGTTGCACGTAATCGGTGAAGACTTTGATCTCCAGATCCACGCCTTCTTTGGCCAGGGTCGGTTTGATCAGCTCAAGAATTTCCGCGTGCGGCACCGGAGTCGCCGCCACCACCAGTTTCTCGCCGGCCTGAGCCAGGGAAGCAGTCAGAGCAGCCGCCAATGCGGTAAACAACAGAACCTTTTTCATGCAGTGTCCTTATCGAGAATCACGGTCGCGAATGGCGACGGCTATTAATACGAGTGCCAGTGAAGTGCTATCTCTGGCGTGAAGCGGACAATACCGGGATTTTTTATTCCCGGACAATAACGTTTATTCACGTTGATATTCCATTTTGTTCATACACGCGAGATAGACGTGCAGGCGCTGCCGCAGGCTGCGATCTTTTGATTTTCAACGGGTTAAATGTGTCTGGAAGCAAGATCAAAAGATCGCAGCCTGCGGCAGCTCCTACACGAGGCCTGCGTTTTTCAGTAGCTGCTTTAGCGCCTGCCGATCGGAGTCGGAGCCGGCTCCCTGAATGTGTTTGATCTGGCTTTCGATCTGCACCAACGTCGGTGGCAGGTTCAGGTGTTCCGGGAGGATTTCGTCGCCGGTGCTGACCAGCAGCGCGAAGTGAATGACGTTTTCCAGCTCACGGGTGTTGCCCGGCCAGCTGTGGCGCTCCAGCAGGTGTTGCGCCGCTTCGCTGATCAACGGCACCGGCAGGTCGAGGCGCTGGCTGTAGATGCCGAGAAAATATTCGGCCAGCGACAGGATGTCGCCGATCCGCTCGCGCAGCGCCGGCAGTTCCAGCTGCCCTTCGCTGAGGTAGTGATAGAGCCGTTGGTGAAACTTCCCCGCGTCCACCGCTTGCGCCAGGTCGATGCTGGTCGCCGCCACCAGCCGCACATCCACCGGGCTTGGCTGATGCGCGCCGACGCGGGTGACTTCGTGATTTTCCAGGGCGGCGAGCAGTTTGATCTGGATCGGCAACGGCAGATCGCCGATTTCGTCGAGATACAAAGTGCCGCCATTGGCCGAACCGAACCAGCCGGCACGACTGCTGGCCGAACCGGTGTAACTGCCGGCGGCATAACCGAACAGCTCGGCATCGGCGTAAGTAGGACTGATCGCACCGCAATTGACCGAGACGAACAGGCCGCTGCGATCACTGGCCCGATGGATATGGCGCGCGAGCAGCTCTTTACCGGTGCCGGTCTCGCCGCGGATCAACACCGAGATCGAACGCGGTGCCAGGTGCTCCAGTTCCTCGCGCAACTGGCGGGAACGGGGATCGACGAACACCAGCGCCTTGGCGCGAATGCTCAGGGGACTTTTTTCCGCATCGGGAAAGGTCAGCAACGGCTGACCGAACGTTTCGAAACTCATGGCAGACTCCCGCCCAGAACCGCCGGCAGACGGGGGCGTTCAAAAAAGAAAAAGGTTCAAGCGCGACGCCGGGCGTGGTGTTCCATACGGTTTTGCAGGCGATACAGATAAGCGAAGCCCTGCTCCCAGCGCTGATGCCCGGACTTGACGTTGATGTGCCCGGCCCCGGCAAGAATTCCCGCCTCGGCGCCCCAGTTGCGCGCCAGCTCCAGCGCGCGCGGGGCGCTGACGGCGGCGTCGTTGTCGGAGGCCACGACCTGGCTGGGGAACGGCAGCAGATCGGTCGGGATCGGCGCGAAATTGCGCAGCGCCGGCGCGCAGGCCGGACGCTCGACGTCGGCCGGTGCGACCAGCAACGCCCCGCGCACTTGCCGCAGGTATTGCACGGGCGCGGTGGCAGCCCAATGCGCAACGGTGACGCAACCCAGGCTGTGAGCGATCAGGATCACTGGCGTGCTGTCGACAGCAATCGCCTCGGCCAGCGCCGCGACCCAGTCTTCACGGCGCGGCGTCAGCCAGTCGGCCTGCTCCACCCGGGCGCTGTTGGGCAGGCTGTTTTGCCAGTGGGTTTGCCAATGATCTTCTGGCGATCCTTGCCAGCCCGGCACAATCAGATAGCGGATTGATTCGTTGCGCATGGGGGAGCTCTCCTGCGTCGTGTCTGTTCCTGATCGAGTATAGGGACGGGATTTATATTCGTTAAGGAATAAGAAGCTATTTATTAAGACCCAAAAGAAATATGTCTGGCTTTGTGTAGGAGCTGCCGAAGGCTGCGATCTTTTGCTCTTGTTCTTAAAATCAAAATCAAAAGATCGCAGCCTTCGGCAGCTCCTACAGGGGGTAGTTTTTGCGGGATAAAAAAAAGGGCCGCACCCTGCCAAGGAGACGGCCCTGGAAAAACGTAAATCCTGTTACCGCGCAGTGATCACCGACAACTTGGTAATCCCCGCCCGCTCGATCGAAGCCATGGCCCGCGCCACCTCGCCGTAGTTCACCCCGTCGTCGGCCTGCAATTGCACGCGCACTTCCGGGTCCTTGGCCTTGGCCGACTTGAGGTTGAATTCCAGCAAGTCCGGCTGGATTTCATCCTTGTTGATAAACAGTTTGCCGGCGCCGTCGATGCTCACCACCAGCGGATCTTTCTGCTCGACCGGTGCTACCGCTTCGGTCTTCGGCAGGTTGATCGGGATCGCGTTGGTCAGCAGCGGCGCGGTGACGATGAACACCACCAGCAGCACCAGCATCACGTCCACCAGCGGCGTCACGTTGATCTCGCTCAGCACCTCGTCGCTGTCTTGCGTGGAGAAGGCCATATCAGGACGCCTCCTTCACTTTTGTTGCGCTGCCCGGCGCCGCTACCTTGTTCGCGGTCGGGTGGATCAGCACGCGGAACGAGCTCTTCTGCGCCAGGCTGTAGAAGTCGTGGGCGAAGTCATCGAGATCCGCCGCCGTCAGTTTCAGACGACGCAGAAAGTAGTTGTAAACCAGCACCGCCGGCACCGCGACGGCGATCCCCACACCGGTGGCAACCAGTGCCGCACCGATGGGACCGGCGACGGTTTCCAGGCTCGCCGAGCCTGCCGCGCTGATGCCTTTGAGCGCTTCCATGATTCCCCACACCGTGCCGAACAGGCCAATGAACGGCGAGGTGCTGCCAATACTCGCAACCACTGCCAGACCGGTTTCCAGCGAACGGCGTTCGCGAACGATCTGCTGACGCAAGGCCCGTTCCAGGCGATCCTGATGGTTGATCGCCTGGCTCAGGTCATTGGCCTGCGGCGCCTCACCCACCTGGATCGCCGCGTAACCGGCCTGTGCTACCCGGGCGGCAGCACCGGGCTGGGTTTCACTCAATTCCGCGGCGGAGTCGAGACTCGATGCCGCCCAGAAACGTTTATGAAACTTGCGATCCTGCGCCTTCAGACGACCGAACTGCACAGCCTTGAGCAGCGCCAGTCCCCAGGTGGCAACGGAAAAAACCACCAGCAGCCAGATCACCGCACTTTCGATGGATTCCAGTGGAGAGGCCAGTAACGTCATGATGTGTTCCCTCGTGTAAACATCTAGCGCGAATAGGTTTCGGTTTAATGAATCTTGAAATCGATGGGCACGCTGACCCAGCCGTCCTGGGCGACATCACCCTGCTTGGCCGGCACGAAGCTCCACTGCTTGACGGCATTGAGTGCCGCATCGTCGAGTTGCTGCCGACCACTGCTTTTCTGAATCTGAATTTCACCGGGCTTGCCATTGGCCAATACGTGCACCCTTAGCATCACCGTGCCTTCCCAGCCGCGACGCTGGGCCAGCGATGGATATTCCGGCGCCGGATTCTTCAAATACGCGGCGTTGGCCGAGGCCGGCGTTACCGGAGCCGGAGCCGGTGGTGCAGGTGGCGCCGGCGCTGCGACTGGGGCTGCCGGTTGCGCCGGCGCAGGTGGTTGTTCAACGGCTTTGGGTGCCGGTTTCGGCACCGGTTTGGCCACCGGTTTCGGCTTGGGCTTGGGAATCGGTTTGGGTGGCGGCGGCTTCACCGCCAACTCGTCTTCAACCGGCGGCGGTGGCTCAACGACCGGTGCCGGTGGCGGCGGTTCGACCACTGGTGGCGCGGGTGGCGCCGGCCGCGAAAACTCGATGGTCATCGGTGGAATTTCCGGCGGCACGATCGGCAATGCCGGCGTCGGATGCTGGTTGATCCAGTAGATCACCGCGCCATGCACCAGCAGCGCCAGCACGCCGAGCAGAATGGTTTCACGGCGGCTCAGAATGCCCTTGGGCACACGCTGCAACCGCAGCTGCCCCAGCGGCACACGATGGGGCCGGCCGAGATCGACCAATTCGCCACTCGGTGCCTGGCGCCACAGCACCTCCTGTGCACTGGCGGCGGTCTGGACATTGCCCATTGATTCACTCCCTGCGGTCTCTTTGCGAAGTACCCGACGGGTCGCCGCAAACATCCCCCGGGCGACCGGTCGTTGGGTGAATCATTGGAGTAATGGCTTATCTCCGAAAGTAACTTTTATCGATGTGCTTAGAATTTTTATGAATATAAATTTTTGCTGATCGCTCCGAAGCCACGCCCTGCAAGGGCTGGCGCCGAGGTCAAAATTTACAATGCTTTTCAAGCATGAAAAATATTCGGCGAAGGCATGCGAAAAGCCTTCAATCCGGGCTTTTTCAGGGTTTTTGTCGGATGAATTCAAGGCCTGTCAGCGCGACATCGCCGCTCAGATCGGCAGCGCTGCCCAGTGCCCGCAAGCGTGTGTAGGCTTGATCGGGTGAGAACATCACCCAGGCTTGCGCCGTGCCATCTGCCGTCAGCGTATTGAAAGAGATGGCGACCGGGCCTGTTGAAAAACCATGCCTGAAGTGAAAATTGCCAAATGCGATCGGATAATCGGTGCCGGACTCGGACAACGTGCCGGTGAAACTGCCGGTGCGGTCATCGCCCTCGACGAGGGTCAAGGTTGTATCTGAAGGTTCATGACGATAAACGCCGTTGATCGTGGACATGTGCAGCATCCTTGCTTGATGTTTTGAGAGAAAAATCCGGCGCTGGCTGCGCCTCATGCATGGCGAACGAAGTCGCCCGGCAGGCTGCTGACCACGCCGTCATAAGTAACGCGCACGCAGTGCCCCTGCAGTTCATGAGTGCCGCGACTTGGCGAGAACAGGGTCAGGGCGAAATAACCGTGATCCTGGTTATTGGCAATCAGCGTGACCACGGTTGGCGGCTGGTAGCCGTTGAGGCTGGCGTAACGGCCACTGACGATGCCGTAGTTGATGCCTTGGTGATGCAACGTGCCGCCGAAGACCCCGGTGCGGTCATCGGAATCGACAATCGTCAGAGAGGGCCCATCGAGGGTGTTGGAATAAAGCGCGTTTTGCATGTAAGCGTCCTGCTCGAATGATTAAGTTCACTTCGAGCTTAGAATCAGATGCCAGCAAACGCTGTCATCCACAGGAAGCACAAACACCATGAAAATGACTTATTTCATGTAAGAAAAAAGCCGCCAGGCTTGAATAGCATGGCGGCTTTTTTCTGCAACATTTAATTACTGTTTAATAAACTCTCCAGCCACACCCACAACATCACCATCAAAGTTGGTACGCGAACCCACCGCACGAACTTTCGAATAGTTGTGATCCGGCGAGAACAGCGTCCAGGACTGATAGCCCGAGCCGTCATTCAGAGCCGCGAAAGTGATGATCGTAGGCTGCCCGGTGCTGTTCTGGAAATGGTAATGCCCGTAAGCGATGTCGTAGTTCACGCCGTTCTGGCTGAACTTGCCGCTGAAGGTGCCGTTGGAGTCATTGCCATCGGTAATCGTCAGTTTGGCGCCAGCGTTAGCGTTTACATAATTGCCATTAATGCTCGACATAACGAGATTTCCTTTATCGTTGGATAAGTGTCTTCCGCTGAGAGCAAGTTCCCTCCTGGAAACTCACGACACTCAGGATGGTTGGCCATTCACTTATTGTCCACGCGACTTTTCAACGAAATTGCAATAAGCAGTATTCAAACCGCACATAACTTATCGCCATTCATTCGAGCATTAATTCCTTTTCAACTAACGACTGGCACTGGTCTGCTGCACTGCCGATGTCGGGGCAATCACGGCGGTCTCGGAGCGCGGCGTACCCTTCGGCACCCAGTCGTAACTCACGGGCAACGCCCGATAGACCCAGTTACTGATCGCGTCGCTGCCCGGCGCTTTGCCCAGATACGGGCTGACGTATTCCCAGACGTTTTCACCGCTGGCCGTGACCTGGAAAAACCGTCCGTTCATGCCTTCGTCGATCAGCGTATTGCCGTTGGGCAAACGTCGCGCGCTGCTGATGAACGAGCTATAGAACGCCCACCCCGGCTGCTTCGAATTCGCCGCGCTGTATTGCCAGACGATCTCATTTTTCAGCGGATCGATTTCCAGCACCCGCGAACCGGAAATCAGCCCGAGGGTGACGTTCGGATACCCTGCCGAACCCTGGTTGTCGAACACCAGCAGGTTGCCTGCGCCGGGCAACCCAGCCGGGATGATGTGCGCGTCATGCTGGCCGACGAATTGATCCACCGGTCGCGGCAGTTTCTGCGCGGTTTTCGGGTTGATCAGCGGCAGGTTCGGGCCGAGGCGCCAGACCACCTTGCCGCTGTGTTTGTCGATGATCGCGATGAAGTTGGCGTTGCGTGAATCGAGCAGCAGGTTGTCCGGATTGAAGCGTTTGTCCCCGGCATCGAACCACTTGTTCGGCCCGACCACGCTGAGGTTGTTGATGTGCAGATAATCCGGGTTGTCGCTGGCGCGTACCAGTTTCAGTTGCTCCGGGGTGAAGCCGAATTCGTTCAGGTGTTCCGAGGCCAGCCACTGCCATTTCACCTGCCCGTCGGGGCTGACTTCATAGATCGCATCGTCGATCACCTCGGGTACCTTGAAGCCTTTGACCTGGTGCACCTTGTTCGCCAGCACCACGGTGTTGCCGTTGCTTAACCGGCGCTGATCATGATGCTGTTGCGCCGCACCGCCGGGCGCCTTGTCACCCCACTGCCAGACCACTTTGCCGTTCCAGTCCAGTTCGCCGACGCTCTGGTTGCCCAGACCGTTGCCGGCCGAACCGAGCTTGCCCGGTTCCTTGTCACTGAGTTGCAGCAGCACATGCCCGCGCTCACCACCGACCAGTTGCGGGTCGATGATCGCCGACGGGAAACCCGCCTGCGGCCAGGTCTTCACTGCATTGCCATTCATGTCGATCAGGTGCGTCTGCTTGTCGGCGCCACTGAAGATCACGTACTGGTTAAAGGCCTTGTTCGGGTCATAGCGGGTAACGCCGGTGGGGTACACGCTGGGCGCGGCGAACGCCGTGCTACTGAGTACCACGCTGGACAACAGCAGCGCTGAAGCGGTTTTGCCTGGCAACATGATGCAGCTCCTTGAATGACGGATCAGAAGTCGTAGCGACCGGTAACGCCGAGGGTGCGCGGCGTACCGAGCAGGCCTTCATAACCGCCGTTGCCGCCGGTCCACAGGGTCGTGTAGTAGGTCTTGTCGAAGGCGTTTTTCAGCCACAGCGAAACGTCCCACTGGCCCTGATTGAAATCGCCGCGCAGACCGGTGGACAGGTTGACCACCGCATAACTCGGGATCTGCCCGTAGTCGGAATCCTCAACCGTGCCCACCGCTTTCGAGCGGAACGCGTAGCTGGCGGTGACGTAAGGTTCGAAGCCGTTGGCCAGATTCCATTTGTATTCACCGTTGGCGTTGCCGATCCATTTCGACGCGCCGACCACCTGGTGCCCGCTGAGGTCGCAAGAGGCTGGCGCGCCCGGTGCCTGGCTGATTTCCGGCGGGCACGGCGCATCCTTGTACGAGAGATAGCTGACGTCGTTGTACGAGCCGTTGAAGTTCAGGGTCAGGCCACGCAACGGAATTACCGTGCTTTCAAATTCGACGCCGCGCGAGCGTACGGAGCCGGCGTTAGTCAGGTATTGCACGCGGTTGACGTCGTCGTAAGCGTTGGTCTGGTAGGCATTGACCTGAGTCCAGAAAACGTTGGCGTTGAGCTGCAGACGCCGATCCCACAGGGTGCTTTTGAAACCGAGTTCGGCGTTGTTCGCACGTTCGGTGCCAATCAGCAGCGAGTCAGCGCCAGCGGTTGGAGCAGACCCCACCGCGAGGTTCACCCCACCGGATTTTTCCCCGTGGGACAGCGTGGCATAGCCGAGCAGATCATCGGTGATGCGATAGCTGAGGTTGAGCAATCCGGACGGGCTGGAGCTGTACTGATTGAGATCGCCGGAGTCGTAGGCGCCAGTGCGTCCGCGTCGTGCGGTGGCCGCAGCACCGGTGACATTGGCGCCACCGACCGGCGCATCGCGGGTGACCCAGGCGTTCTTCTCTTCATAAGTGCCGCGCACGCCGGCGGTGAAATCCAGGCGCTCGGTAAGGTGCCAGGTGCCTTGGGCGAACAGGGCGAAACTGTCGGTCTTGATGTGGCCGTTGCCGACGCTGCCGACGTTGGCCAGCGCACCGCGTGGCGTGCCGTTCCAGATGTCGGCCTGCGGGCCGTAATAGGCGAAGGATTTGTTATCCAGATCCGAGCCGAAGTAGTACGCGCCCACCACGTAATCGAAGAACTCGCCCTTGGGCGAGGCCAGACGAAATTCCTGCGAGTACTGTTTGTCCTCTACCGAAACCCCGGCGTTGTAAGTCGCCGCAACGTTGAGACCATCGTCGTTGGCCGGGGTGAAATTCCAGAAGCGATAGGAGCTGATCGAGGTCAGGGTGAAATCACTTGGCAACGTCCAGTTGGCCTCCACCGACGTGCCGCCCTGATGCACGGTGACGTGCTGATCGTTGTCCAGATTGACCTTGCGGTGCGAGCCGTTGACCAGCGTCGCGCCGGCCGCATTGGCCCGCGATTGGTAGAGGTTGATGCCATTGATGGTCGGCCCGGTGTTGTACAGCACGCGGGTGCCGGCGCTGGAATCCTCTTCGTTGTAGTCGCCGATCCAGCGCAGGTTGAAGTCTTCGTTGGGCTTGAACAGCAACTGCGCACGGAAGCCATCGCGCGAGCCACCGTTCAGGTCATGGCCGTTGTATTCGTTCTTGATGTCGCCGTCGCTGCGGGTGCGATAGGCCGAGAAACGTCCGGCCAGTTGATCGTTGAGCGGCCCGGAAATCGTGCCCTTGGTCTGGAAGTAGCCGTCCTCGCCGAACGAGGTTTCGATGCTGCGCTCAGGGGTGAAGGTCGGCGCGCGGGTGCTGATGTTGATCACCCCGGCGGTGGTGTTTTTGCCGAACAACGTGCCCTGCGGCCCGCGCAGGACTTCGAGCTGCTCGATGTCCATCAGGTCGAACACCGCCATCCCCGGACGGCCCAGGTACACGTTATCGATGTACAGGCCGACACTGCCTTCCAGGCCGTCGCTGGCCGGGTTGTTGCCCAGGCCGCGAATCGACACGCTGGACTGGCGTGCGTGCATGTAGGCGACGTTGACGCTTGGCACCAGTTGCTGCAAATCCTGAATCCGGTAGACCCTCTGCGTCTCCAGCGTCTGGCCGCTGACCACGCTCATCGGCGTCGGCACATCTTGCGAACTTTCTTCGCGACGGCGGGTGGTGACGGTCACGGTCTCCAGCTGCGAGCTGTTGGCCGCAGGCTTGCCGGCGGGGACTGGCGCCGGGGTTTCGGCGTCGGCGGCGTAGCTGTGAGTCCAGCTGGCACTCCCCGCCAGCAACAGGGCCAGAGGCAGGCGTTTGAGCCGTCGTGGCGTTAAGGGTGACGCAAGGTTCAACGGACTCATGGCGCGGCTCCTGGTCAAAAAACACACAGACATCTTCAGCGCTGCATATTCTTTTAAGTTATTTATTTATGGATTTACAAATATTTACTGCATAAGAGATTGCCTTTATAAGGAGTCGACCTAATGCATATCCAATGCATTTCCCGGATATTTTTTATGTGAAAAATGCATATCGACTTGCGCCAACTTCGACACTTCATCGCCCTCGCCGAACAACGCAGTTTCGTCGCCGGCGCGCAGGCGGTGAACCTGTCGCAGTCGGCGTTCAGCCGCAGCATTCAGGCGCTGGAACACAGCGTTGGCTGCCAGTTGATCGATCGCGGACGCAAGGAACTGCCACCGACCAAGCAAGGCCAGGTGCTGCTCGAACATGCCCGGCGACTGGTCAGCGGCGCGCAGCAGATGGCCAACGAGATCAGCCAGTTCAATGGTCTGGAAGCGGGCGAGCTGCGCTTCGGTTGCGGCCCGGCGCCGGCAGCCGGATTGATCCCGCGCGCGATCGGCGCGTTCATCGGCCGTTACCCGAAAGCGCGGGTGCAATTTCAGGTCGATGACTGGCAGAGCCTGAGCAAACGCCTGCTCAGTGAGGAGTTCGAATTCTTCGTCGCCGACACCCGGCACTTCGAGGCCGATCCGGATTACCTGACCCATCGATTGCGTCCGCGCAAATGGCATTTCTGCTGCCGCGCCGGGCATCCCTTAACGGCATTTGAACGGGTCTCGGCCGAACAATTGATGAGTTATCCACTGGCGGTGAGCATTCGCCCGCCGAACCTGCGCAAGGTCATCGTCGACCTCAGCGGCCGCCCGGATTTCACGCCGAATGTGGAATGCGAAAACAGCTCAAGCCTGCTCAGCGTGGTGCTGCGTTCGGATGCGATCGGCATTGTCGGGGCGTATTCCGATGCGCTGCATCAGGCCAAGGGTGAGCTGGTGTGTTTGCGGATCGAAGGGTTGGCCGATGATCTGGAAGAGCTGTACACCCGCTACGGGATTGTCAGTCGGGCGGGGTATCGGTTGTCGCCGCTGGCCGAGGCGATGATTGAGCAGATCAAGGCGATTGATGCGGTGGGTGAGGAGGTTTGTTCACTCGAAAATTTAGCTGTCTGAGCTGCCGCTATCGCTGGCAAGCCAGCTCCCACAAAGTCCGGGTGTTCACATCATTTGTGCCCGGCGCAAATCCTGTGGGAGCTGGCTTGCCAGCGAAGGCGTCGCCAAAGGCACCGATGCATCCCCTGCATAAAACCCATTCCCCAAATGCACTTGCCGAACACCCCCGCCGAAAGCGACAACCCCCACCTGTCTTTCTGACCGGTGAACCCCATGTCCAACCCGCAAAACCCCGTGCGCAACGTGCTGTACATCATGTGCGATCAGCTGCGCCGCGATTACCTGTCCTGCTACGGCCATCCGCATCTGCACACGCCGAACATCGATCGCCTGGCCGCCGCCGGCGTGCGCTTCAGCCGCGCCTACACCCAGGGCACGATTTGCGGGCCGTCGCGGATGTCGGCCTACACCGGGCGCTACGTCAGCAGCCATCAGGTGGCGTGGAACGCCGTGCCGTTGCCGCTGGAAGAACTGACGATCGGTGATTACCTGCGCCCCCACGGCATCCGCACCGCGCTGGTCGGAAAGACCCACGCCACGGCAAATGTCGACGCCCTGCAGCGTCTGGCGATCAACCCGGACAGCGCGCAGGCCGAAGTGCTCAACGAGGTCGGTTTCGAACCGTACTTTCGCCACGACGGAATCTTCCCCGACGACCCGCTGTTCGACGACAAGCGCGAATCCGCGCCCTACACCCATTACCTGCGCGAGCAGGGCTTCGACGGGCGCAATCCCTGGCACGACTGGGCCAACGCCGCCGAAGGCGAGAGCGGTGAAATCCTCAGCGGCTGGCAGATGCGTCATGCGCATTTGCCAGCGCGAATTCCCGAGCAGTTCTCAGAGACTGTCTACACTACAAATCGAGCCATCGACTTCATCACCGAGCAAGGTGAGAAATCCTGGTGTTTACACCTCTCCTACATCAAACCGCACTGGCCCTATATCGTACCGGCGCCATACCACGCCTTGTACAGTACGAAATCGATTCTCGAAGCGGTCCGCGCGACGCCCTCCGAAGCCAGCAAACACCCCGTATACACGGCGTTTCGTCAACATGAGGAAAGCCTCAACTTCTCCCGTGATTCAGTACGATTGAATGTAATCCCCACCTACATGGGCCTGATCAAGCAGGTGGATGATCAACTCGGGCGGCTGTTCGATTTTCTGCAGAGCAACGGTCGCTGGGATGACACGCTGATCGTGTTCACCAGCGATCATGGCGACTTTCTTGGCGATCACTGGCTGGGCGAAAAGGAGTTTTTGCTGGAGCAAGCGGTAGGCGTGCCATTGATCGTGCGCGACCCGCGCGCCGCGGCGGACATCACCCGGGGTACGGTGGATGAGCGGTTGGCGGAAACCATTGATGCGTTACCGACGTTTCTCCAGGCACTGGGCTTGCCGGGCGCCGAGCATCGGCTGGAAGGACGCTCGCTGATCCCGCTTTTACACGGAGAAAATCCCGACTGGCGCCGCTACGCCATCAGCGAATACGACTACGCCTTCCAGGCCCCGGCACGCGAGCGACTTGGCCAGCCGATCGACCGTTGCCGCATGACCATGGTGCGCAGCGAGCGGTGGAAATACCTGGCGTACGACGGCTTCCGGCCGCAGTTGTTTGACCTGTTGAATGACCCGCAGGAGCTGCGCGATTTGGGTGAGGATCCGGCGTACGCGGCGGTGCGCGAGGAGCATGCGGGGTATCTGTTCGAGTGGGTGCGCGGATTGAAGCGGCGGACCACGATCAGTCATCAGGAGATTGATGTGCGTGGACAGCGGTTTCGCTATGGAGAGCCAGAGGTCGAGAAAGTCGTGCAGATCGGTGTGTGGTAGTTAAAAGCATCGCTGGCAAGCCAGCTCCCACAGGTTTTGCGTGTTCACATCCTTTGTGTCCGACACAAATCTCTGTGGGAGCTGGCTTGCCAGCGATGGGGCCTTATCAAACGCCGACGATATCCGCGCCTTTAATGGTCTGACTACGCTGCCCCGAAGCCCCAACCGGCACCTCCCCCTTGAGCGTCACCCGCCGCACGATGCGATCCTGAGTGCCGTAATCATCAATCGCGTAATGCTGAGTCGAACGGTTATCCCAGATCGCCACATCACCGGCCTTCCAGCGCCAGCGCACGGTGTTTTCCTGACGGATCACATGGCTCTGCAACAGGCCGAACAAGTGCGCCGAATCGGCTTGCGAATAACCCTTGATACGTTTGACGAAGTGCCCCAGCAACAAGCTCTTCTCGCCGCTGATCGGGTGCACGCGGACCACCGGATGCTCGGTCTCGTAGACGGTCGAGGTGAAGATCTTGCGATAGCGTTCAAGCTTCTCTGCCGAGACGTCCGGCTTGGCCCCGGCGTAGTCGTATTCGTTGCTGTGCACGGCGACCAGTTTGTCCGCCAGTTCGCGCAGCTCCGTAGGCAGTTCGTTGTAGGCGGTCGCGGTGTTGGCCCACAGGGTGTCGCCACCAAAGGCCGGGGCCACTACCGAGCGCAGGATCGAGGCTTTCGGGTAGGCGTCGACGAAGGTCACGTCGGTGTGCCAGGAGTTGGCGCGCTGGCCCTCGGCACCGTCCAGCTCCAGCAGATATCGGGTGCCCTCGCGCACCGGCACGGTGGGATGCGCCACCGGCTCGCCGAGCAGATGGGCGAAGGCTTCCTGGCGCTGATCGTCGAGCTGGGTCTGCTCGCGGAAGAACACCACCTTGTACTGGATCAGCGCCTGCTGAATGGCTTCGACCGTGGCGGCGTCCAGTTCACCGGACAGGTGCACGCCACGAATCTCGGCGCCGATACGGCCGGCCACCGGGTGAATTTCCAGCGCGTGGACAGCGGGTTTTACAGCGAGTGCGGCATTGCTCATGGGTAGACCCTCATCGACTGCTTGCGGTTGGGCGGCAGCGAAGCATCGCTCTATCTATATTCCATTTACATCTAATAGATATTCACATGCTTCGTTGACGGAATAAGAGCTTGCATTTAAAACCTCAAGCAACCCTCGTCGCAAATGCCTTCGAGCTATTTTTAGGATGCCGGAAAAGCATATGGATCTTCGCCAGTTGCGCTACTTCATCGCCCTCAACGAACACCGCAGTTTTGTCCGCGCGGCAGACGCGATGGGCATCACTCAACCGGCGTTCAGCCGCAGCATTCAAGGGCTGGAGCAAGAGTTCGGCTGCGTGCTGGTGGATCGCGGCAACAAGGATCTGCGCCCGACGCCAGAAGGCCAGGTGGTGCTGCAACACGCGCTGACCCTGGTGCAAGGCGCGGCGCTGCTCAGCGCGGAAGTGACGCAGATGACCAAGCTCGATGCCGGTGAACTGCACTTCGGCTGCGGCCCGGCACCGGCAGTGAAACTGGTGCCGGACGCGGTGGCGCAATTCATCAACGCGCACCCGAAAGTGCGCACCTGTTTTCAGGTGGATAACTGGGAAAAACTCAGCCGCGCACTGAGCCGCGAAGAGATCGAATTCTTCATCGCCGACATCCGCCATTTTGAGGCCGATCCGAACTTCCAGACCCAGGCCCTGACACCCAAGCGCGGGGTGTTTTTCTGCCGCCCCGGGCATCCGTTGCTGGCCAAGGAAAGTCTGTCGACCAACGACATGTTCGACTATCCGCTGGCGACCACGCTGATCCCGCCGGGGATCCGCAAACTGCTGGCGAACCTCAGCGGCCGGATCGATTTTTCGCCGACCATCGAGACCGAGCATTTCCCGGCGCTGGTGAAAGTGGTGCTGCAATCCAACGCGATTGGCGTGGGCACGGAGGAGGCATTCGTCGAGGACATTGCCCAGGGTTCGCTGGCGCTGCTGCACTGGCGCAACCTGCCGCAGAATCTGGAGAGCATGAATGCGCGCTGCGGGATCGTCAGCCGTACCGGGTTTCGCTTGTCGCCGGCAGCAAGAGCGATGATCGAGACGTTGGTGGCGGTGGATAAGCAGACAATCAGCGTCGCTGTTTGAAGATCAAAAGATCGCAGCCTTCGGCAGCTCCTACAGGGGAATGGGTTCTCCTGCAGGAACTGCCGAAGGCTGCGATCTTGTGCTGTTAAAGCTTGGCCGCCGCCAGTTCAGGCGCCACCCAATCGCTGACCTTGAACGGCTTGCGAATCAGCTTCTGCTGCGCCGCCAGATCCACTGAATCCTGCAATTTGCCGAGGAACACCGGGTCCAGCGTCGATGGGAACACTTCGCTGAGTTTCTGATCCTGCAGGTCCTGGGTCAGGATCACCGGTGGATAACTCGCCAGCCCCGACACCAATTGCACGTAAGCGTCTTTGTTGCTGTCCTGGGTCAGCCACTCCACGGCTTGCTGCTGCGCCTTGAGCAGTTTCGCCACCACTTCCGGATGCCCGTCGACAAACTTGCCGGTGCCGACCAGCACTGACTGCACACTGCCGGCGCCGCCCAGATCCTTGGTGTTGAGTGGCAACTCCGCCAGCCCTTTGGCTTGCAGCGCCGTCAGCCCTGAGCTGCCCCACGACGCGTCGATCTGCTTGGCCGCCAATGCCGCGACCGCGCCGCTGAAGTCGAGGTTGATCACTTTCAGATCCTTCTCGCTCAAGCCTTGACTGGCCAGCGCCGCATCAAACGACAGCTGCGTGGCGGTGCCACGGAAGATCGCCACGCGCTTGCCTTTCAGATCCTGCAGGGTCTTGATCCCCGACCCCGGCACCACGCCCAGATATTGCTTCACCCCACGCGCACTGGCGCTGAGTAGCCGCGTGTCGAGGCCATTGGACTTACCGATGATCGCCGCGAGGTCGCCCAGATACGCCAGATCGACCTGACCGTTGGCAAACGCCTCGTTGATCACCGGGCCGGCGCCTTTGAAGAAGCTCCACTGAATCTTGACGCCCTGATCGGCGAAGGCTTTTTCGAAGATCTGCTGGTCACGCAGCACGTCCACCACACCGCCGCCGCTGTGCTGGGTGCCGGCGCTCAGGTCGGGGACGGCGATCCTGATTTCCTTGAGTTCATCGGCCTGCGCGGTAAAGGCCAGCAGCCCCGCCAGCGCCGGGATGGCAAACAGGTTGAAGACTCGTTTGAAGGGAAGGTTCATGGGTGCGGCTCCTTGATCACGACGGGCGTTGAGGAACCGAAAGTAGGCCGAAGCACGACCTTCGCTTAAATACTATAAATGCACATTTTTATAGCTTTTCACGCTAAGCGAGAAGCCACGCGGCTTGCAGCGGCGTATGCATTAACAGCATCGAAAATATTCTTCGAATGCATTGGATGCGCGATGCGCTGGAAGCCTTAAATGGCGCTGCTTATCTCCAAATTCAATATTTTAGATATCGCTTATAACAATTTGTTTATAGCTAATACCGCTAGAGATCGCAGCCTTCGGCAGCTCCTACAGGGGCGAATTCACGGATGCGTCCCCCTGTAGGAGCTGCCGAAGGCTGCGATCTTTTGATCCTGCTCCCGATCCAACCCGACAACGGAGGTCACCCATGGCCCGTGATTCCCTGCTCAGCCTGCCGCTGCCCGCGCCGCCCCTGAAAAGTCGGCGGCAGTGGCCCAGCCTGAATCAACGCCTGTTGCCCTGGTTGCTGCCAGTCAGCCTGTTCGTGCTGTGGTGGCTGGCCGCGCGCAATCAGTGGATGAGCGAACAGATCCTGCCAGCGCCATCGCTGGTGTGGAACAGCGCCATCGAATTGGCCCATGGCGAGCTGTGGAGTCATTTGTGGATCAGCCTGCAACGCCTGCTCTGGGGCCTGCTCGCCGGGATTTCGGCGGGGGCGGTGCTCGGCGCGGCTCTGGGATTCAGTCGGCGTCTGGAACGTTTGATTTTCCCGACGTTCGCCGGTTTGGCACAGGTGCCGACACTGGCGTGGATTCCGCTGTTCATGGTGTTTTTCGGCATTGGCGAAGTGTTGAAACTGGTGGTGCTGATCAAGGCCATCGTGGTCCCGGTGACGCTGCACACCCTGGTCGGCGTTCGTGATGCGCAACCGAAACTGCGTGAAGCCGCCGCCGTGTTGCGCCTGCCGCCCTACCTGTTGATCCGACGTCTGGTGTTGCCCGCCGCACTGCCGGCGTTCATGGCCGGCGTGCGTCTGGCCCTGGCCGCTGGCTGGACTTCCTTGCTGGCGGTGGAGCTGCTGGCGTCCAGCGAAGGCATCGGCTACCTGATGGTCTGGGCGCGGCAATTGTTCATGCTCGACATCGTGTTCGTGTGCATCGCCGTCATCGGCCTGCTCGGCGTGGCGATGGATCGCGGTATCGGTTGGCTCGACCGCAAACTGGTGCACTGGCCGCACCCGGCGACTGCGGAAATCCGCCGTGGCCCGCGATATGAAGGCTGGCAGCGAGTGCAACCGTGGCTGGTGCCGCTGGGCGTGATCGGTTTGTGGCAGGTGGCGAGCGATCAGCAATGGATCGACGCCAATATCCTGGTCAGCCCGCTGGCAGTCTTGCAAACGGCAAAAAACGGTCTGCTCGATGGCACGCTGATCAGCGGCATGGCCCTGAGCCTCGGCCGCACCCTTGGCGGTCTGTTACTGGGTGGCGGCTTCGGTTTCACCCTTGGCTTGCTGCTGGGTCTGTCGAAGATCAGCGAACGGCTGCTCGGCCCGACCCTCGCCGCCATTCGCCAGATTGCGATTTTCGCCTGGGTGCCACTGCTCACCGCGTGGTTCGGTCTGGGTGAATTATCGAAGTGGGTATTCGTCGCCCTCGCCGCGTTCTTTCCGTTGTTCATCGCCACTCAGCGCAGCGTCGCCAACCTCTCGCCACAACTCAACGAAGCCGCGCAGGTGCTGCGCCTGAGCCTCGGTCAGCGCCTGCGCCGTCTGGTGCTGCCGGGTGCGGCGCCGGGGATTTTCGCCGGGCTCAGGCTGAGCCTGATCTACGCCTGGCTCGGCACCATCGGCGCCGAATATTTCATGCCGTCCAACGGCGGCATCGGCAGTCAGATGATCGGCGCCCAACAACTGCTGCGCATGGACCTGATCATGGCCGGGATGCTGCTGGTCGGCCTCACCGGCGCCCTGCTCAACCTCATCGGCCAACGCCTGGAAATTCGCGCCACTCGCTGGAGACACGCATGAACGCACCGATTGTCAGCTTCACCCACGTAGGCAAATCCTTCGACGTCGACGGTTTCGAACTGGAGGCGATTCGCGAATTCAACCTCGACATCGCCGAGGGCGAATTTGTCGCCATCGTCGGGTCTAGCGGTTGCGGCAAATCCACCTTGCTGCGTTTGCTGGTGGGTCTGGATACGCAGTTTCGCGGGCAGATCAGCGTCGATGGCAAAGCCGTCAGCGGCATCGGCGGCGAGCGTGGCATCGTGTTTCAGGAGCATCGTCTGTTTCCGTGGCTGACCGTGGCCGACAACATCGGTCTGGGCCTGGTCAACGAGCCGCTGAGCAATGCCGAAAAGCAGCAGCGCATCAACGATTTCATCGATCTGGTCGGCCTGCGCGATTTCACCCGCGCCTATCCGCATCAGCTCTCCGGTGGCATGGCCCAGCGCGTGGCGATTGCTCGCGGACTGGTCGCCAGTCCACGGATTCTGCTGCTCGACGAACCGTTCGGCGCGCTCGATGCACTGACCCGCCAGCAGATGCAGGACGAGCTGCTGGCGATCCGTGACCGGGCAAAAATCACCACGATCCTCGTCACCCATGACGTCGAAGAAGCGATCTTCCTCGCCGATCGCGTGGTGGTGATGGAGCCGCGTCCGGGACGGATCAAGCAAGTGGTCGACATCGCCTTGCCACACCCGCGTCAGCGCAGCAGTTTCGACTTCCATCAACTGCGCGAAGAGCTGCTGCACGAACTGACCAGTGACGACCATTATCAACCGAGCCTGCCGGTGCAGATCCGCGATCTGCCGCTGTCGTTCATTGCCTATTGAGAGGAGCTTTATCGATGCCGCAACGCCCCAACTTTCTGGTGATTCTGGCCGACGATCTCGGCTTCTCCGACCTCGGCGCCTTCGGTGGCGAAATTGCCACACCGAACCTGGATGCTCTGGCCAGCAACGGCCTGCGCCTGACCGATTTCCACACCGCACCGACCTGCTCGCCAACCCGTTCGATGCTGCTGACCGGCACCGATCACCACATCGCCGGCATCGGCACCATGGCCGAAGCGCTGACTCCGGAACTGATTGGCAAACCGGGTTACGAGGGTTATCTCAACGACCGCGTTGTGGCCCTGCCCGAGCTGCTGCGCGAGGCCGGTTACCAGACGTTGATGAGCGGCAAATGGCACCTCGGCCTGACGGCTGAACTGGCGCCGCAGGCCCGCGGTTTCGAGCGTTCGTTCTCGTTGCTGCCGGGTGCGGCCAACCACTATGGTTTCGAGCCGACTTACGATGAACACACCCCTGGCCTGCTGAAATCGACTCCGGCGCTGTACATCGAAGACGACACCTTTATCGATGAGCTGCCCAAGGATTTCTACTCGTCGGATGCCTTCGGCGACAAGCTGCTGCAGTATCTCAAGGAGCGCGATCAGAGCCGGCCATTCTTCGCTTATCTGCCGTTCTCCGCACCGCACTGGCCGTTGCAGGCACCGGCCGACATCGTCGAAAAATACCGTGGCCGTTACGACGCCGGTCCCGAAGTCTTGCGTCTCGAACGCCTGGAGAAACTCAAGACGCTGGGCCTGATCGAGCCGGATGTCGAGCCGCATCCACTGATTCAACTGAATGCGCAATGGACTGCGCTGCGCGCTGAGCAACGGCAGATTTCCGCGCGGGCGATGGAGGTCTACGCGGCGATGGTCGAGCGCATGGACTGGAACATCGGCCGGGTGGTCGATTACCTGCGCCAGCAGGGGCAGCTCGATAACACCTTCATCCTGTTCATGTCCGACAACGGCGCCGAGGGCGCGCTGCTGGAGGCGTTTCCCAAGTTCGGCCCGGAACTGCTGACCTACCTGAATCAGCATTACGACAACAGCCTCGACAACATCGGCCGCGCCAATTCCTACGTCTGGTACGGGCCGAGCTGGGCGCAGGTGGCGACCGCGCCGTCACGACTGTTCAAGGCGTTTACCACCGAAGGCGGGATCCGTGTGCCGGCGTTGCTGCACTACCCGCAACTGCCAATCAAAGGGCAGATCAGCCATGGCTTCGGCACGGTGATGGACATCACCCCGACCATTCTCGATCTGGCGGGTGTGCGCCATCCGGGCAAACAGTGGCACGGCAAACCGGTGGCGCCGCTGCGCGGTAAATCATGGCTGGGTTTTTTGTCTGGCGAGACGGCGCAGGTGCATGACGAGCACACCGTTACTGGCTGGGAATTGTTCGGGCGCCGGGCAATTCGTCAGGGGTCGTGGAAAGCAGTGTGGATCCCCGGGCCGGTGGGTCCGGCGACGTGGCAGCTTTATGACTTGAGCAGTGATCCGGGGGAAATTCATGATCTGGCGGCGAGTCAGCCGGACAAGCTCAGCGCGTTGATCGGGCATTGGCAGCAGTATGTGGAGGAGACCGGGGTGATTTTGAGTGCTTCGCCGTTTCAGCCGGACTGAGGTCGTCTGATAAACCGCTATCGCTGGCAAGCCAGCTCCCACAAGGTTCAATGTCGTTCACAAACCCTTCGAATGACACAAAACCTGTGGGAGCTGGCTTGCCAGCGAAGAGGCCCTCAAACCACCCATCAAGCCCGGGCAGTGCGCACCTCTTCCTGCACCAATTCATCCTTGCGAACAAACCGGTTCGCCCGCCCAAACGTGCCGAAATCATTGAACCGCACGCCCATCTCGCGCATCACCTTGTGCGCCACCGGCACGGTCAGCTGGCGAATGTAAAACGGTTCCTTCACCACAAAATGATGAATCCCGTGACTGCTGCCGAAGTTGAAGCAGAACGCCTGCAGCGGCCACAACCACCACGGATTGAGCACTTGGCATTGCTGCAGCACGTTGCCCGCCTCGATGTCGCCGTAGTAATGCATGTTCGAGCTGATGAAGTGCAGGCAAAAGGTGCGCAGCACGTTCGGGCCAATGATCACCACCGCCGCGATATCGATCACCTGCATCACCGACAGCGTGGTCGCCGACCATTCAATCGGCGAACCCATGAGGTAGGCGATGCCATTCGCCGCATGAAAACCGAGAAACACATACCACGCGCCCCAATGTACCAGCGCCAGCGGCGCATAGACCTTCAGCGTGCGCTTGATGATGCTGAACTTGTGCGCCCAGGTCTTGGCTCGCAGCATGCGGATGAACGCCGACATCACGTTGTCGCCGACCATCAGCAAGCGCGCGAAACCCCAAGGCTCGCCGTTGGTGATCGCGCGTTCTTCCATGTCGGTTTCGGTGCCGGAGACCTTGTGGTGATTGAGGTGCAGATGACGACGGATCCACGGATTGATCGTGCTCGGCCGCGCCAGCCACACCAGGCCCATCATCAGGTTATGCGGCACGCGTTGTTTGCGGAAATACATGCTGTGGATCAGGTCGTGTTCCAGCTCATGGGTCAAGGAGGCGAAAAACGCATTCAGCAGCAGGCACACCCACCATGCCATGTGGCCCGTGATGTACAGCGCCGCCGAGCCGATCATCCCGGCCAAAGCAAAGGCCAGAATGCCCGCACCGAGGGCGTCCTGGTGCTGCAGGATCGGGTAGCGTTCGCGCAGCTCGACGCCTTTGGCCAGCACCACTTCGCGAATATGCGCTGATCGCTGGGCAGCATTGTGTCGCTGGGGACTTGCAGAAGTACGGTCCATGCTTCCATCCTCTGTTTATTGATGTTCGCATCCTGCCTTGCGAAAGCTTTATTGATGGTAGCCGTGAACGCCAACCTGTTGACCGGAAGCGCCAATCAGCATGAAGGAACCGACCTCGCTCGCCAGCTGGACCCGTGCCTTGCGCAAGCAACTCGATGCGCTGGGGCTGGACAGTCTCGGCCTGTGCCAACAGGCCGGGCTCGATCCGCAGTTGATGGACGACCCGAACGCGCGTTATCCGTTGTCCGGCACCACGCGCCTGTGGCAACTGGCGGTGCAGTTCAGCGGCGATCCGGCGATCGGCCTGCGGGTCTCGCGCTTCGTCAGCCCGACCACGTTCCATGCGCTCGGTTACGCGCTGGTGGCCAGCGGCAGCCTGCGCGAGGTGTTCGAGCGCATCGTGCGTTATCACCCGGTGGTCAGCGATGCGCTGGAACTGGAGCTGAGCCGCAGCGATGACCGCTATCTGTTTCGTCTGAAAATTCCGTCAGGCAATCCGGCGCCGGCCTTCGAAGCCATTGACGCGTTTGCCGCGATCTACGTACGTACCTGCCGCAATCGCCTGGGTCGCGATTACGCGCCGCTGGCGGTGTACCTGCGCCGCCCGGAACCGTCCGATGCGCATCAATGGCACAAGGTGTTCCGCGCCCCGGTGCATTTCTCCTGCGCCGAAGATCGCCTGGAATTCGCCCTCGCCGACTTCGACAGCCACCTCGACGACGCCAACCCGGAACTGGCCGAACACAACGAAGCGGTGCTCAAACGCACGATGGCCCAACTCCAACCGCTGACCTGGGAGCGCAAGGTGCGCGACGCCATCGAAGAACAACTGCCCGAAGGCGAACCCAGCGCCGAACGCATCGCCCAGGCCTTGCACCTGAGCCTGCGCAGCCTGCAACGGCATCTGGCGGATGAGGGCTGTCGCTTCGACACGCTGCTCAACGAGAGCCGCGAAAACCTCGCGCTGCTGCACCTGCGCGATCCGCAGTGTTCGTTGAGTGAAGTCAGTTACCTGCTGGGATTTGCCGACACCAGCAGCTTCAGCCGCGCGTTCAAGCGCTGGACCGGAATGACGCCGGGGCAGTTTCGCGATCAGCTGCGCTGAACATCAGCCCTTGATCAAGCTGCGTTGCAGGCCGGAAGTCCACTGTTCGATCATCGCCTCGCCCATTTCGGCAAACTCGGGACGCTTGCGACTGTATTCGGCCATTTCCTTCATCGCCATCTGCATGCCGTGAGCCACTTGTTGCAGTAATTCGTTGCAACGCGCCTCGGTCAGGTTGCATGCCGTACGACCGAACCGCACCAGCATCTTGTACTTGGGCCAGGCTTTTGAACCGCCCAGCAGCAGCGCCATGCTGTCGCTCTTGATATAAACCGACGTTGTGATGATGTCGTACGCCGGCGCGAGCCTGACGGATGACTGCTCTGCACAATCTTCGTAAAGCACGCCGAAGTTCTTCAGATGCGCATCACCGTTTTTCAGCCCCGCGGACAACGCGACAATCTTGAAAAACGCTTCCAGGGCAGAGCCCAGCAACTGCGGCGAAACGAATGCCTTGATCTGCCGCGCGGCACCTTCATAGGAACCGTCGTATTTGGCCTTCGACGGCCACCCGTTCAGTACACAGAAATCTTCGAAACCGAGGTACCCCGAATCGCTCAGGTCAAAACGCTCGACCACCAGAAATTTACCGCGCTCGCTGAGCTCGAATGTTGGCACTTCGAGGCCGCAGTGCTGCGCCGCCCGCATACAGAAATATTCGTTGGTTGCCAGCTGCGGATACTCTTCGGCGCGAAAGGCTTTGACCAGATGAGTCGCGCCCCGATGAGTCAGGCGATCAATCGCCGCAGCGCTGTCACGCACCAGCACTTTGGGCTGCACGCCAGACACTCCGGAATACTGACCGTAGGTCTGTAACAGATCTTCGAACAGCCCCTGAGCACCATCGTGCACCAGCAGATCGCTGAGGGATGTTGCCGGAGGCTGATCAGTCGCCGGTGCGCTGGCAATTGCCAGACGGCCGAGCTGATGAGGCCCGACGATAGCCAACAAAGCAAAATCATCGAAGCCACGCACGGCTTTACTGAAGCGTCGCATCAACTCCTCACGCAGCGCGCCTTCGGGCAGGTTCATCTCGAAGACGGGGTGAATGCCATGTTCCCAGCCATAGCTGTCCAGGCGAGTGGGCATCGTCAGCGATACCGCGTTGTCGGCGCTGGCATCTTCGCGATAACTGAACACACTGTCGTCGCGAACCTGCCCGCGCCCCAGCGTCCCGACCATCTGTTCACCCACACGGATGTGCAACCTGTCCGGCGTTTCAGTCATGGAAATTCACTTTTTGCAGAGTGTCGAGGGTTGGGCGATTGGACTTGCGGGGAACGGCAACCAGCTCGTAACCGAAGCCGTTGAGTATCGCCTCAACCTTGCGCAGGCCGATTTCAGAGACCGTGTTGTTTTCGATCCCCGAGATGGTGGCGCGGCTCATGCCGTATTGTTGAGCCAGTGCCTGCTGAGAGAGTTTGCGCGCCTTGCGCAAGCTTCTGATCACTTCGCCGATCTGTTCCATTGCGCAAACCTGCACTGTTTACGATGCATTTATAGATAAGTAAATGAAATGCATCACATGCGATGCACTAGTCACCAAACTCTAGCTGAGTTTCAGAATACTTGCACGGCGCATCATTGGCTCAGGACAAAACCCAACTCAAACACTGTGCCACTCGCATTACTGCTCACCCTGACCTGCCCGCCATGCAACAGCAGGATCGACTGCACAATCGCCAGCCCCAGCCCACCGGAATCCCCAGGCTGCGTCCGTGAAGGGTCGACGCGATAGAAGCGGTCGAACAGTTTGCCCAAATGTTCAGGCGCGATCACCGGGCCGTGGTTGTGTACCTGTAACCAGCACACGCCCGGCTCATCGTGGCGGCGCAGGCTGATCAGCGTGCCTTCATCGGCGTGGCGCACCGCGTTGGCCAACAGATTACCGAGGGCGCGTTGCAGCAGTTGCTGGTCGGCCAGCAGTTCGCCGTGCAGCGCATTTTCCAGACGGACATTGCGGTCGTCCGCCAGCGCTTCGAAGTAATCGCACAATTCATTGCCGACCTCGTGCAATTCCAGCGTGCGCAAGTCGAGCGCGCGCTCCGCCTGTTCGGCGCGGGCAAGGAACATCAGGTTCTCGGCCATGCGTTTGAGGCGTTCGAACTCTTCCATATTCGAGGCCAGCAATTCCTGATACTCCGCCGTGCTGCGCGGGTGATTCAGCGCCTGGCCGTTGCTGGCGAGCAAGGTGTGCAGCGGGGTGCGGATCTCGTGCGCCAGATCGGCAGAAAACTGCGACAGCCGCTGCACGCTGTCGTCCAGCCGCGCGAGCATGCCGTTGAGCGCCTGCACCGGTTCGAGCAGTTCGGCGGGGGTGCCGCTGGCGGGCAGACGCTGGTCGAGGCTGCGCAGATCAATACCGCGCACCGCCGCGCTTAACTGGCGCAGCGGTTGCAGCCCCCGGCGCAGCAGAACCCGGCCCAGCGCGAACGCCAGCAACGCTCCAAGCCCGACGGCCAGATACAGGCGCAAGCGATAACTGGCGAGCATCTGATCACGTTCGATCAGCACCTTGCCGGCGATCACCGTCAGCGGTTCGCCGTTCGGCCCTTGGGCTTCACCGGCCAGCAGCGCCAGCTCGGCACCGTCCGGCGCTGGCCAGGTCAGTACATCGCGGCGCTGTGGCATTTGCTCGTGTGCGATTGCGTTCAATGGCGGCAGCTCACGCTGATGCGGATTGATCGCGATCACATTCGAGCCATCGGCGCGGCGCACCAGCAGCAGGCTGTCGAGATTGCCGAGCATGTTCTGGTACAGGCGTGGACGCGCCTGCAAGGCGTCGAGGCTGTCGCTGTCAGCAAGTAACGCGCGCACCTGCTCGAGTCGACCGAGCAGGGCCAGGTCATCGCGGTAAGCGATCTCCGATGCCAGCGACCGATAAAGGAACACGCCAATCGCACTGAGCACCAACGCGCAGACCACGGCGAACGCCAGCGCCAGACGCCAGGCGATCGACCTAGACCGCATTGTCGGGCGCCTCCAGTTGATAACCGACCCCGCGCACGGTGTGGATCAGTTTCGGCATGTACGGATCATCGACCTTGGCCCGCAGGCGGCGCACCGCGACTTCAACCATATTGGTATCGCTGTCGAAATTGAGGTTCCACACCTGCGAGGCGATCAGCGTGCGCGACAGCACTTCGCCCTGACGGCTGGCGAGCAATTGCAGCAGGGCAAATTCCTTGTTGGTCAGGGCAATGCGCTGACCGCCGCGACTGACCCGACGCCGCAGCACGTCGATTTCCAGGTCGGCGATGCTGTAGGACTCGGCCTCGCGCAGCGGCCCACGCCGCAGCAACGTGCGCACCCGCGCGAGCAGTTCGGCGAAGGCGAAGGGTTTGAGCAGATAGTCGTCGGCACCGAGTTCGAGGCCGCGCACGCGGTCTTCGATGGCATCCTTGGCGGTGAGGAACAGCACCGGCGTGGCGCCGCGCTGGCGAATCAGTTGCAGCAGTTGCCAGCCATTGAGGCCCGGCAGCATCACGTCGAGGATGATCAGGTCGTAGGCCTGCTGCTCGATGAAATAGCGCCCATCGAGGCCATTGAGTGCCACGTCCACGGCGAAACCCGATTCGCCCAGGCCCTTGGCCAGGAAATTCGCGGTTTTGGCTTCATCTTCTACGACCAGCAAACGCATGGCACACCTCGATTGATCAGGCACACAGGCTAGGCGCCTTCGGCCCGGTTGCCCATTACAAACTTGTAATCCGGCTGACGGGGTTCTGACGAAGAGCGGCGGCTAAGGTGATGTCCTTCGCTTTCGGAGCCTGTCCATGACCGTCAAATACCTTGCAGCCAGCCTCGCCCTCGGCCTCAGCGCCAGCGTCTTCGCCAGCGCCGAGCTTCCACGCCACGCTGACCTCGATCTGAAAACCGCACGCCTGCTGGCCGACACGGCGCTGAGCAATTGCACCGCCACGGTCTCGGTGCTCGACCGTGGCGGCAACTTGCTGGTGACCCTGCGCGGCGATGGCATCGGCCCGCACAACACCGCTGCCAGCCAGCGCAAGGCCTACACCGCGCTGTCGACGAAAACCCCGACCCGGCTGTTCGCCGAGCGCGCCCGCAGTAATCCGGAAACCGCCAACCTCAACACCCTCGATGAGCTGCTGTTGCTCGGCGGCGGCATCCCTTTGTTCGCCGCTGATGAACTGGTCGGCGCCATGGGTGTGGCCGGATCCGGCGGCGGCGAGCAGGACGAAAACTGTGCCATCAAAGCCGCCGAAAAGGCCGGCCTGACCTTCACCCGTTCCCAATAAGGAGACTGACCATGACCACCCTGCGCATGACCTTCGCCGCACTCGGCCTGAGTGCCATTTCCAGCCTGGCGCTGGCCGCCGGCAACCCGCTGAGCGTGCACGTGCTCAACCTGGAAAACGGCCTGCCGTCCGCCGGAATCAACGTGACCCTGGAAAAACACGTCGGCCAGAACTGGCAGCCACTGGCCCAAGGCACCACCAACGAACAGGGGCGCATCGCCGAACTGTTCCCGGCCAAACAGCCTTTCGAGGCAGGTGAATACCGGGTGGTGTTCAAGACCGGCGAGTATTTCGAGAAGAACAAGCGCGAGACGTTTTTCCCGGAGATTCCGGTGATTTTCCAGGTGAAGCAGACGGACCAGCACTACCACATCCCGCTGCTGCTCAGCCCTTATGGGTTCTCGACCTATCGCGGTTCGTAAGCCGCACATATGTCCCTTGTAGAAGTGAGCCCTGTGGTGAGGGGATTTATCCCCGATCGACTGCGTAGCAGTCGCCGGACTTCATCACAGGTTGGGGGCGGCTGCGCCCCCCATCGGGGATAAATCCCCTCACCACAGAGGCCCACTCCAGCAATGGATCGGTGTGAAATTTTAAAGTGTGGCGAGGGCGCGCAAACGCTCGGCATCGAGAATCTCGATCTCGCCATACCCAAGCCCGATAATCCCCTGACCTTGCAGATCCTTGAGGATCTGGTTGGTGGTCTGGCGTGACAGCGACAGCATCGACGCCAACTGCTCCTGCGGCAGTTGCAGCACACGGCGCGGCGGGTCGAGTTCGCCGTAGCCTTCGGCGATCATCAACAAACGATGGGCCAGACGCGCCGGGGCCGGTAGCAGACTGAGCTGTTCGAGGTTGATGAAGGTCAGGCGCAATTTCTGGCTCATCAGCAATGCCAGATGCCGCCAGTACACCGGCTGTTCATCGAGGATTTTCAGCAGCATGGCCTGCGGGATATTCAGCAGGGTGCACGGCCCGACCGCATAAGCATCGTGAGTGCGTGGCTGGCCGTCGAACAGGCAGATTTCGCCGAACCAGTGCGGCGCTTCGACCAGGCTCAGCAACGCCTCCTTGCCCTGCTCGCTCACCGCCCCGATCCGGATCGCCCCATCGAGCACCGCGTACAACCCGCACGGCGCATCGCCACGCTGAAACAACCGCTGCCCCGCCGTCAGACGCCGCTCCCGGGCCGCCGCCAACAGACTATCCTGAAAGGATGCTGGCAGATGACTGAACCATTGCCCGGTCAGCAGCTGTGAACGCTTATCCATGATCACTCCCAATTGTCGCCTGCCTGACAGAGCGAACGCCGAACCCGGGGCATGCTGCTCTCACCCTACAGGAGGAACAACAATGAAAAGCCTCGTCGATCATTTGAGTCAATACGCCGCCTACCACCGCGACCCGCGCAACATCGCCAGCCACTTTATCGGCATTCCGCTGATTGTGGTGGCGGTGGCGGTTTTGTTGTCGCGGCCAGAATGGACGCTGGGCGGCGTGTGGCTATCGCCGGCGGTGCTGCTGGCGCTGGCCTCGGCGTGGTTCTACCTGCGCCTGGAACTGAAGCTCGGCGTGCTGATGACGGTGCTGATGGGCCTGTCGGTCTGGGCCGGGCATGCGCTGGCGCAGCAGAGCACCATGGTCTGGCTCAGCAGCGGGCTGGCGATGTTCGTGATCGGCTGGGTGATCCAGTTTGTCGGGCACCACTACGAGGGGCGCAAACCGGCGTTTGTCGATGATGTCAGCGGGTTGATCGTCGGGCCGCTGTTTGTGGTGGCCGAAGTGGTGTTCCTGCTCGGCATGCGTCATGAGTTGAAAGCGCAGATCGAGGCGCGGGCGGGGGTGGTGCGGGTCAATCCGAATCGTGCGGCTGTGTAGATCGCATTCGCGAGCACGCTCGCTCCCACATTTGGAATGTATTTCCCTGTGGGAGCGAGCCTGCTCGCGAAGCTTTTTATCTTAAAGACTGGCAACTTTCTGCCAGACTTTCGGCTTGAAGAACAGGGTTTCACCCTTGGCCAGCCCGATCAGGCTGTCGTGATCCTTCACCACTTCGGCTTCGATCAGATCCGTCTGCCCTTCCACCTTCAACGTCACTCGCGTGGTCGCGCCCAACGGGCGGATATCGCGCACTTCAGCGGCGTGGTGATCTTCCAGCTCATGCTTGGACAACGACACTTCGTGCGGACGGAACAGCACGTGGTTGTCGTCGCTGAGCAGCAAGCGGTTCGAGTCGCCGAGGAAGTGATAAACGAAATCGCTGGCCGGGTTTTCGTAGACGTCGCCCGGCGAGCCGATCTGCTCGATCACGCCCTTGTTCATCACCACGATGCGGTCGGCGACTTCCATCGCTTCTTCCTGGTCGTGGGTCACGAACACCGAAGTCAGGTTGATGTCTTCGTGCAGCCGCGCGAGCCAGCGGCGCAGCTCTTTACGCACCTTGGCGTCGAGAGCGCCGAACGGCTCGTCGAGCAGCAGCACCTTCGGTTCCACCGCCAACGCGCGCGCGAGAGCGATACGCTGACGCTGACCGCCGGAGAGTTGCTCCGGGTAGCGATCCGACAACCAGTCCAGTTGCACCATGTTCAGCAGCTCGTGGACCTTGGTCGCGATCTGGCTTTCGCTCGGGCGCTGGTTTTTCGGTTTCATGCGCAGGCCGAACGCGACGTTGTCGAACACCGTCATATGGCGGAACAAGGCGTAGTGCTGGAACACGAAACCGACGTTGCGATCACGCACGTCGTGGCCGGACACGTCTTCGCCGTGGAACACGATATTGCCGTTATCCGGGGTTTCCAGACCGGCAATAATGCGCAGCAAGGTGGTCTTGCCGCAGCCGGACGGGCCGAGCAGCGCCACCAGTTCACCGCTGTGGATGTCCAGGCTGATGTTGTCCAGCGCCTTGAACGCATTGAAATTCTTGCTGACGTTACGCACTTCGATCGACATGAATTATTCCTCCGCGGCGCTGGCGCGCAGGCGGTTGATACGGTTTTCGCTCCACTGCTTGAGCAGCAGGATGAAGAGCGCCAGGATCAGCAACAGGCTCGCCACGGCGAACGCGGCCACGTGGTTGTATTCGTTGTAGAGGATCTCGACGTGCAGCGGCAAGGTGTTGGTCACCCCGCGAATGTGCCCGGAGACCACCGACACCGCACCGAACTCACCCATGGCCCGCGCAGTACACAGCACCACGCCATAGATCAGGCCCCATTTGATGTTGGGCACGGTGACATGCCAGAACATCTGCCAGCCGTTGGCGCCGAGCAGCCGCGCGGCTTCCTCTTCCTGCGTGCCTTGTTCCTGCATCAGCGGAATCAGTTCGCGGGCCACGAACGGCACGGTGACGAAGATCGTCGCCAGCACGATGCCCGGCAGGGCGAAGACGATCTGGATGTCGTGATCCTGCAGCCACGGGCCGAACAGGCCCTGAGCGCCGAACATCAGCACGTAGACCAGACCGGCGATCACCGGCGACACCGAGAACGGCAGGTCGATCAGCGTCACCAGCATGCTCTTGCCACGGAACGAATATTTGCTCACGCACCATGCGGCGCTGACGCCGAACACCAGGTTCAACGGCACCGAAATCAGCACGGCGATCACCGTAAGTTTTAGCGCCGACAAGGCGTCCGGTTCAAAGATCGCCGTGAAGAATGCACCGAGGCCATTTTTCAGCCCCTGCGACACCACGATGAACAACGGCAACACCAGAAACAGGAAAAAGATCAGCCAGCCGAGACCGATCAGGATTCTGCGCGAAGTAGCACTGCCACGCCGCGCAGCGTTGGCCGAGGACGCGGCCGCAATAGACGATTGGGACATGTTCGCGCCTCCTTATGGGGTTTCGATGCGCCGCTGCAACAGGTTGATCAGCAGCAACAGGACGAAGGAAACCACCAGCATCAGCACGCCGATGGAAGTGGCGCCGGTGTAATCGTACTGGTCGAGTTTGACCATGATCAGCAGCGGCAGGATCTCGGTTTTCATTGGCATGTTGCCGGCGATGAAAATCACCGAGCCGTACTCGCCGACGCCGCGGGCGAACGCCAGGGCAAAACCGGTCAGCCAAGCCGGCAACAGCGCTGGCAGGAGGATATGGCGGAACACCTGCAACGGTTTCGCGCCAAGGCAGGCGGCGGCTTCTTCGACTTCACGCGGGATGTCAGCCAGTACCGGCTGCACCGTGCGCACCACGAACGGCAGGGTGACGAAAGTCAGCGCCAGGGTGATGCCCAACGGGGTGTAGGCGATCTTGAAACCGAGGTCGGCGGCGAACTGGCCGACCAGGCCGGTCGGGGTGTACAGCGCGGTCAGGGCGATACCGGCCACCGCCGTCGGCAGGGCGAACGGAAGGTCGATCATCGCGTCGATGACCTTGCGCCCGGGGAAGGTGTAGCGCACCAGCACCCAGGCCAGCAGCGTGCCGATGATGCCGTTGATGATCGCGGCACACAGCGCGGTGCCGAAGCTCAGCTTCAGCGCGGCCAGCACTCGCGGTGCGGAAATGATCGTCCAGAACTGATCCCAGGTGAGTTGGGCGGCGTGGACGAACATCGCCGCCAGCGGGATAAGCACAATCAGGCTGAGGTACACCAAGGTGTAACCCAGCGTCAGCCCGAAGCCGGGTATGACGGGGGAGATACGACGCGACATAAAAGTCCTTGGTTAAAAGCATTCCGCTGAACGCATCAATGTGGAAGTGAGCCCTGTGGTGAGGGGATTTATCCCCTCACCACAAAAGCTCACTCCCACATCTCAAGTGCCTGAACTTCAGGCTCATTGTGGAGCAGATTACTGCGCCTGATAGATCTGGTCGAACACGCCACCGTCGTTGAAGAATTTCGGCTGCGCGGTTTTCCAGCCGCCGAAGTCCTTGTCGATGGTCACCAGTTCCAGTTTCGGGAACTGCTGGGCGTACTTCGCCGCCACGTCCTTGTCACGCGGGCGGTAGAAGTTCTTCGCGGCGATCTCCTGACCGGCCGGGCTGTACAGGTGCTTCAAGTAAGCTTCGGCGATCTGCTCGTTGCCCTTCTTCTCGGCGTTCTTGTCGACCACCGCCACCGGTGGTTCGGCAAGGATCGACAGCGAAGGCACGACGATGTCGAACTTGTCGGCGCCGCCGTCTTCTTTCAACGCCAGGAACGCTTCGTTTTCCCAGGCCAGCAACACATCACCCTGACCGTTGTTGACGAAGGTGATGGTCGAACCACGAGCGCCGGTGTCCAGTACCGGAACGTGCTTGAACAGGGTCTGCACGTACTCTTTGGCTTTTTCTTCGCTGCCGCCGTTGGCTTTCAGGCCGTAGGCCCACGCGGCGAGGAAGTTCCAGCGCGCACCGCCGGAGGTTTTCGGGTTCGGGGTGATCACCGAAACGTCGTTCTTCACCAGATCGCCCCAGTCCTTGATGCCTTTCGGGTTGCCCTTGCGCACCAGGAACACGATGGTCGAGGTGTACGGGGTGCTGGCGTCCGGCAGACGCTTCTGCCAGTCGGCCGGCAGGGTCTTGCCGAGCTTGGCGATTTCGTCGATGTCGCCGGCCAGCGCCAGGGTCACGACGTCGGCGCGCAGACCGTCGATCACCGCGCGGCCCTGCTTGCCCGAACCGCCGTGGGATTGCTGGATTTTCACGGTGTCGCCGGCATGATCCTTCTGCCAGAACTTGATGAATTCGGCGTTGTAGTCCTGATACAGCTCGCGCGTCGGGTCGTACGACACGTTGAGCAGTTCGTAATCCTTGGCAACCGCGGAACCGGCAAACACAGCGCTGGCCAGCGCGGCCAAAGCGTAACGGCGAATCGACGACATGGTGAAAGCTCCTGGAATTCTTGGTGGTGGCTTTTTCTTATGTGTTGCTGGAATCGGGTTGCTCATTCAAAGATCGCCGCCTGCGCCAGCGCTTGCGCACAGCCCCCTGCAAAAGCTGGCGCAGGCGGCGATCTTTTTCAGCTCGGCTTGTTACCCGGCTGCTGCAAACGGAATTTCTCTTTGCGTTCGATCTGCACGACCTGGGCGTTGTGCACAGTGATCTCCACCGCGCCGAAACGCAGATCGCGCAGGGCGCTCTGGATTTCACGCAAGATGGTGGTTTCGTCCTGACCGTCAACGCTGCGAAGGGATGCGCTCATGGTGCTGCTCCTTTGAATGGGATATGCCTGGCAGTGGGCGGCACTGCGTTCGGCGTGGGAGCAATATAAGAGAGGCGCAGATATTCTTAAAAAGACTATTTAAGAATGTTTATATAACTGGAAAACATTATGTGGCGGGGCAAGGGTTTGCGCGGTGTTCCCGCGACGAAAGAACACCGCAACCCCTGTGGCGAGGGAGCTTGCTCCCGCTCGAGTGCGAAGCGCTCGCCGTTTTTTTGGCCTGCTACGCAGTCCAGCGGGAGCAAGCTCCCTCGCCACAGAATCGGATTCAACCGATAAACGGTGCGCGCGCCCAATCAATCTCCCCCGCCGGCACCGGCCGCCCAAACCAGTAGCCCTGCCCCAGATCGCACTCCTGCTCCAGCAGAAATGCCGCCTGCTCGGCCTGCTCGATCCCTTCGGCATGCACCTGCATGCCCATGCTGCGAGCCAGTGCGATGATTACCCGGACAATCGCCGCGTCGTCCTCGTCCCACGGCAGGCCGGCGACAAAACCCTGATCGATCTTGAGCTTCTGCACCGGCAGGCGCTTGAGTCGCAGCAGCGACGAATAGCCGGTGCCGAAATCGTCGATGGCCAGGCGAATACCCAGCTCGCGCAACCGGTGCATTTGTTCCAGCGCCACTTCCGGATCATCCATCACCGCGCTTTCGGTGACTTCCAGCTCCAGATACGCCGGATCCAGCCCGGTCTCGTGCAGCACCTGCGCCACCTGCTGATACAGCTCTCGCCGGGCAAACAAGCGCGACGACACGTTCACCGCGACAAACGACAGCACAATCCCGGCCTGCTGCCACTGACACATCTGCGAACACGCCTGACGCATCACCCACGCATCGATTTCGGCGATCAGCCCGGTGCGCTCGGCAATCGGGATGAACTCCGCCGGCGACACCAGCCCCCGCTGCGGATGTTGCCAGCGCACCAGCGCTTCGACGCCGATCAGGCGACTGCTGTGCAAATCGTGCACCGGTTGGTAATAGACCCGCAGTTCCTGTTGCTCCAGCGCGCGGCGCAGTTCGAAGGCGATCTCGACTCGTTGCTGCGCGTGGGCGGTCAGCTCTTCGGTGTACAACGCATAACCGTTGCGGCCGCTGCTCTTGGCCTTGAACAGCGCGGCGTCGGCATTGCGCAGAAGTTGGTCGGCACTCAACGCATCACTGGGGAACAGGCTGATACCGATACTCGCGTTGATGAACAGCTCATGCGCATCGATGCAGAATGGCTCCTTCAGCGCATCGAGAATGCGCTGAGCCAGCGCCGCCGCCTGCACCAGCTGTGGACAACTTTCCGCCAGCACCGCGAACTCGTCACCGCCAAGCCGCGCCAGAGTAATTCCGGGGCCGAACAGTTCCTGCAGGCGTGCCGCCACCGCTTTGAGCAAGCGGTCACCGACGTTGTGGCCGAGGCTGTCGTTGATCATCTTGAAGTGATCCAGATCGATCATCAGCAACGCGCAGCCGCGCTTGTGGATCTGCGCCGACGCCAGCGCCTGCTCGGCGCGGTCACTGAACAGCAGACGGTTGGGCAGATCGGTCAGTGGATCGTGGTGGGCCAGGTGCTTGAGTTCGTGTTCGGAATCCTTGATCGCGCTGATGTCGGAGAACACCGCCACGTAGTGGCTGAGGCGGCCCTGATCGTCGTGAATCACGCGGATGGTCTGCCACTGTGGATAAATCTCGCCGCTCTTGCGCCGGTTCCAGATCTCCCCGCTCCACTCGCCCTCGCTCTCCAGCGTGGCGAACATTGCCTGATAGAAGCCCGGCGGATGGTGGCCGGACTTGAACAGGCTTGGCTGATGCCCGAGGACTTCTTCGCGCTGATAGCCGGTGATCTCCATGAACGCGCGATTGACGTGCACGATCAACCCCTGACGGTCGGTGACCAGCACCCCTTCACGGGTGCAATCGAACACCGCGGCCGCCTGGCGCAGGCGTTCGCGGTCGGACTGACGCTCGCGTAACCGCGCACCGATGCCGAGAAATTCGCACAATCTGGCCCGTGCCAGGAAAATCAGGCCAGCACTGACGGTAGCCCAGACGTAACCGTTGATCAGTTGCCATCGCTGCAGATCGACAGACTCATCAAAGAAACTGTTCAATAAGTAACCAGTGCCCTGCAGCCAGACGACAGCAAGCACCAGGTAAAGCAGCGCTGCACGCAAGGCATCGCGGTAAGTGGCAGGCATTCGGCTGTCCATGTCCCTACAAAAAAGGTTGGAATTATAGGTCAAGAAACATCCAGCGACTCTTATCTGAAAGGGCGACTGGTTTTATCTGTGTGCTTGGTGATAATGCAACGGCTGTTTTTATCTTTATCGAGGGCCCTATAGCCTATGTGGTACGAAGGTTTTCTTGGCTTGTCGGCCTGGTCTCTGGTCGCGGTCACCCTGCTGATGACCCACGTGACAATTGTCGCCGTCACGGTCTATCTGCACCGTTATTCGGCCCACCGTTCGCTTGAACTGAACGCTGGCCTGAAACACTTTTTCCGCTTCTGGCTGTGGCTGACCACGGCGCAGAACACCCGCGAGTGGACTGCCATCCACCGCAAACACCACGCCAAATGCGAAACCGAAGATGATCCGCACAGCCCGGTGATCAAAGGTCTGTCCACCGTGCTGCGCAAAGGCGCCGAGCTGTATCGCGCCGAAGCCGAGAACCCGGAGACCCTGCGCATCTACGGCAAAAACTGCCCGGAAGACTGGATCGAGCGCAACCTCTACAGCCGCTATCCGCTGCTGGGCGTGGCGATCATGGGCGTCATCGACCTGCTGCTGTTCGGCACCATCGGCATCACCATCTGGGCGATCCAGATGATGTGGATCCCGGTCTGGGCTGCCGGCGTGGTCAACGGTCTGGGTCACGCCATCGGCTACCGCAACTTCGAATGCCGCGACGCCGCGACCAATCTGGTGCCGTGGGGCATCCTGATCGGCGGCGAAGAACTGCATAACAACCATCACACCTACCCCAACTCGGCCAAGCTGTCGGTGAAAAAGTGGGAGTTCGACCTCGGCTGGGCGTGGATCAAGGTCTTCAGCTTCCTCGGTCTAGCCAAGGTGCAGCGTGTGGCGCCGATCGCCCACCGCGTCGAAGGCAAGGGCAGTCTGGACATGGACACCGCCATGGCGATCCTCAACAACCGCTTCCAGATCATGGCCCAGTACCGCAAGTTGGTCATCGGCCCGCTGGTCAAGCAGGAGCTGGACAAGGTCGATCATTCGGTACGCCATCAATTCCATCGGGCCAAACGTCTGCTGTCGCGGGAAACCAGCCTGCTGGAAGACCGCCATCACTTGCGCATCCAGAACATGCTCGAGCACAGCCAGGCGCTGAAGGTAATTTACGAAAAACGCCTGGCCCTGCAGCAGATCTGGGTCAAGACCAGCGCCAATGGTCATGACATGCTCGCCGCCATCAAGGAATGGGTGCACGAGGCCGAGGCCAGCGGTATCCAGTCGCTGCGTGAATTCGCCGACCAGCTGAAAACCTACTCGCTGCGCCCCGCCGCAGCCTGACCGCCATGAACGAATCCCCTGTGGCGAGGGGATTCATCCCCGATCGGTAGCGCAGCTACCGCAAATTTGTCGACGCGTTCTCATTGCTGAAACGCGTCATATCTACCGCCCGGCGGGAGCAAGCTCCCTCGCCACAAAAGCGCGGAACTTAGCACCGAAAGCCCTATCTCAAAGACACTTCGCCACCCCGGCGGGCTGTACTGTGGCAGTTGTCGAAATCGCGGCACGCCCTTTGAGATAAGTGCCGATGGTCAACAACAATCAAAAAGACTCATCCCCTGCGCAGTGGCCCGAGGCCGCGCAAACCCTGATGGCGCTGATGCACGCCCAAGGCGAAGTCGCCCGGCTGAGCGAGCGCGAACAGCTGTTCAGCTCACTGCTGGTGAGCGTCAACGCGGTGCTTTGGGCGTTCAACTGGGAAACCCGTCAGGTGCTGTACGTCAGCCCTGCGTATGAGCGGATTTTCGGTCGCTCCGCAGGCCTGCTGCTGGCCGACTACAACCAGTGGCGCGACAGCATCTACCCCGACGACCTGGATTACGCCGAACGCAGCCTTGCCGAAGTCCTGCACACAGGCGCAGTGGAAGACCGCGAATACCGGATCATCGCCGCTGACGGACAGGTTCGCTGGCTCAGCGACAAATGCTTCATCAACCGTCAGGACGAGCCCGGGCAACCGGTGATCATTGTCGGCATCGCCGAAGACATCACCGACAAGAAGCACATGGAAACCGAGCTGCATCGCCTGGCGACCACTGACGTGCTGACCCAGAGCAGCAACCGCCGACATTTCTTCGAATGCGCCAACCGCGAGTTCGAAGAGGCGCGCCTGCAAGGTGCACCTCTAGCCTTTCTGCTGTTGGACATCGATGACTTCAAGCAGATCAACGATAGCTACGGCCACCCGGAAGGTGACAACGTGCTGCAGCGCATCGCCGAATGCGGGCGCGGCTCCTTGCGCCGTGGCGATCTGTTCGGACGCATTGGTGGCGAGGAATTCGCCGCCGTGTTCCCGGGTTGCGCGCCGGACATGGCGATGCAAGTGGCCGAGCGGCTCCAGCAGGAGATTCAGCGGTTGAGCTTCAACGTGGACGGCCAGACGTTCGGCATCACCGTCAGCCAGGGATTGACCAGCCTTCACGATGACGACGAAAACCTCGACAGCCTGTTCGCCCGGGCGGACGCGGCGATGTACGAGGCCAAGCGTCAGGGCAAGAACCGGATTATCTCAAGCTGAAACCCACCATCCGATTCACCTCCCCAGTAGGAGCTGCGGCACGCTGCGATCTTTTGATTTTGTTTTAAAAGACAAGATCAAAAGATCGCAGCGTGCCGCAGCTCCTGCAGGGGGATGCTCGTGAGTCCGGTTACTTGCGCATCCGCATCAATTCCGGCAGCCCGATCTTCAACAACCGCGCCGTGCGACTCTTCGCCAGCTCTTCGACGCCCTCATGCTCGGTCAGACGGGCCATTTGCGCCGCCATGTTCATCACCAGCGCCTCACGGGAGTAAACCCCGCCTCCGAGCTGGTAGACCGACGCAATCAACTCACGCAGCTCCAGCGGCAAGCGCCAGCGTGTACGCAACGCCGAACCGTAAGCCGCGCCGAACTCCGCCAGCGCGTCGCCGACTTCCTCCAGCTCATCCAGCTCGCCGCCGGCCTGCTTCCACTCCTGCAAACAACGCAGCAACGCCAGGTCACCGAGACGATGCAACATACCGGCGCAGTAGCAGCGCTCCTGATCCAGATCGAGCAGGCGCGCCAGCGTGCGGGCATATTCGGCCGTGTGCAGCGACAACCCCCAATAGCGCTCGGCGTAGTCCGCCAGGCATGGATCGCTGAGTTTGGCGCTGCGCTTGAGCGCCAGGCCGAGAATCAGGTTCATGCTCTGCCCGGTGCCGAGGCGATGCAGCGCCTGACCCAGGGTCTGCACCGCCGCGCCATGATGCTGCGCCGCGCTGTTGGCGGCGGCGATCAGCACGGCGGTGATCTGCGGATCGGTGCGGATTTCTTCTTCCAGCAGTTTCAGGTCGAGGCCATTGGGGTTGAGACTGCGTTTGACCGCCACTTGCACATCGGTCATCAACGGCGCGCCATCCGCCTGCTCGCGACGCCGCTCAAGGAACACCGACAAGGTCATGCCCGGCGCCAGCGTCGGCACTTCACAGAAAACCTCTTCGCCTGCATCCAGCAGCAACCCCTGCAAGCGCTCGGTCAGGTTTTCCATGTTCAGCGGTTTGGTCAGGTAGGCCGTGGGCGCCAACGGAATGGCTTCACGCACGCTGGCGCTGTCGTTGCGGCTGCTCATCAGGATGAACGGCAGCGGCGGATTGCGTTTGCGCTGCCGCACGCTGCGCAGCACGCTCAAGCCGTCGATACCCGGCAACTCCCAATCGACAATGGCCAGGTCATAGGGCACTTCGCTGAGTAAAGACAGGGCTTGCTGGCCGTCGGCACACAGGTCCAGCCGCGCATCGCAGCGCACATTGAGCAACACTTGTTTAAGCAGGTCCCGGGACCATGGATCAGCCTCGGCAATCAGCACTCGGGGTACGGCGGGTAAATCAACGGCAGTCATGCGCGCTCTCCCTTGCAATGCCTGAACCTTAGCCAATGCTGGCCTTTCGATACAGCGCAAAAGCGCCGGATGTGTTTCAAGGGGCGTAAAAAAACCCGCCGAAGCGGGTTTTTTGTCGAACCGATCACACGGAGTCGGGGCTTACAGCTCCGAGAAGCACTCTTCGATGATCGCCAGGCCTTTGTCCAGTTGCTCGTCCGGCGAGGTCAGCGGTACGAGGACGCGCAGCACGTTGCCGTAAGTGCCGCAGGACAGCAGGATCAGGCCCTTGTCGCGCGCCTTGGCTACCACAGCCGCGACAGCGGTCGGGTTCGGCTTGTGGCTGTCGCCGTTTTCGAACAGCTCGACCGCGATCATCGCGCCCAGCGCACGCACTTCACCGATCACCGGGTACTTGGCCTGGATGGCCTTCAGACCGGTTACCAGACGCTCGCCGACAGCCTTGCAGCGGTCCAGCAACTTCTCTTCTTCGAACACTTCCATCACGGCCAGAGCCGCAGCGCAAGCGATCGGGCTACCGGCGTAGGTGCCGCCCAGGCCGCCTGGAGCGATGGCGTCCATGTATTCGGCCTTGCCGCAGACACCGGCCAGCGGGAAGCCGCCAGCGATGGATTTGGCGAAGGTGGTCAGGTCGGCAGCAACGCCCATCTGTTCCATGGCGAAGAAGGTGCCGGTACGGCCAGCGCCGGTCTGCACTTCGTCAGCGATCAGCAGGATGCCGTGCTGGTCGCACAGGGCACGCAGACGCTTCATGAATTCTTTCGGCGCGACGTAGAAACCACCTTCGCCCTGCACAGGCTCGATGATGATCGCGGCGATGTCTTTCGGCTCGGCGTCGTTCTTGAAGATGCGCTCGATGGACGCGATCGAATCGTCGATGCTCACGCCGTGCAGCTCGTTCGGGTACAGCGCGCGGAAAATGCCGCCTGGCATCAGGCCCATGCCGGCCGAGTAAGGCACGACCTTACCGGTCAGGCCCAGGGTCATCATGGTGCGACCGTGGTAAGCGCCGGTGAAGGCGATCACGCCGGCACGGCCAGTGGCGGCGCGGGCGATTTTCACGGCGTTTTCCACGGCTTCGGAACCGGTGGTCACCAGCAGGGTTTTCTTGGCGAAATCACCTGGCACCTTGGCGTTGATCTTTTCGCACAGCTCAACGTACGGCTCGTAGGCCAATACCTGGAAGCAGGTGTGGGTCAGCTTGTTCAGCTGTTCGGTCACGGCGGCGATGATTTTCGGGTGCACGTGGCCGGTGTTCAGCACGGCGATACCGCCGGCGAAGTCGATGAACTCACGACCTTCAACGTCAGTCACGGTAGCGTTCTTCGCCGATTCGGCGAAGATCGGGTGAATCTGGCCAACACCACGTGGAACAGCAGCGGTACGGCGGGCCATCAGATCAGCGTTAGTCTTGCTCATTACAGTCCTCATTCACCGCTCATCGGGCGGCGTGGTTCAAGGATTAAGCGGGAGAAATCGGCGGTGGCAGCATGCGATGATCGACTGCCACGGCGTTCCTGGCCGCAGAGAAAATTCCGGTTTTGAAACGACGCAAAGGGACAGCGCTCTCGTGCCCTTTGCGTTTGCAGCGATCCCTTTCCCGGCTTAGATGCCCAGGCAGAGGTATTTGATTTCCAGGTAATCCTCGATGCCGTACTTGGAGCCTTCACGGCCCAGGCCCGACGCCTTGATGCCGCCGAATGGCGCGACTTCGTTGGAGATCAACCCGGTGTTGACGCCGACCATGCCGTATTCCAGGGCTTCAGCCACACGGAACACACGGCCCAGATCGCGAGCGTAGAAGTAGGAGGCCAGACCGAACTCGGTGTCGTTGGACATCGCGATCACTTCGGCTTCGTCTTTGAAGCGGAACAGCGGCGCCAGCGGGCCGAAGGTTTCCTCCTTGGCGACGGCAGCGTCTTTCGGCACGTTGGTCAGGATGGTCGGCTCGAAGAAGTTGCCTTCCATCGGCTTGCCTCCGGCCAGTACGGTGGCGCCTTTGGCCACGGCGTCAGCGATGTGCTCTTGCACCTTGGCCACGGCTTTCTCGTCGATCAGCGGGCCAGTGGTGGTGCCTTCTTCCAGACCGTTGCCGATCTTCAGCTTGGCCACCGCCACTTTCAGCTTCTCGGCGAACGCGTCGTAAACCGAATCCTGAATGTACAGACGGTTGGCGCAGACGCAGGTCTGGCCGTTGTTGCGGTATTTGGAAATGATCGCGCCTTCCACGGCCTTATCCAGATCCGCGTCGTCGAACACGATGAACGGCGCGTTGCCGCCCAGTTCCAGCGAGACTTTCTTGATGTCCTTGGCGCATTCCGACATCAGCTGACGACCGATTTCGGTCGAACCGGTGAAGGACAGTTTGCGCACGATCGGGTTGCTGGTCAGCTCGCTGCCGATGTCGCCGGCGCTGCCGGAAACCACGCTGAACACACCTTTAGGGATGCCGGCGCGCTGGGCCAGTTCAGCCAGAGCGAAGGCGGAGAATGGAGTTTGCGAAGCCGGCTTGAGCACCATGGTGCAACCGGCGGCCAGCGCAGGGCCGGCTTTACGGGTGATCATCGCCGCCGGGAAGTTCCACGGGGTGATCGCGGCGGTCACGCCGATCGGCTGTTTGATCACGATCAGGCGCTTGTCCGGCTGGTGGCCCGGAATCACGTCACCGTAGATGCGCTTGGCTTCTTCGGCGAACCACTCGATGAACGAAGCGGCGTAAACGATTTCGCCCTTGGCTTCGGCCAGCGGCTTGCCCTGCTCGAGGGTCATCAGGCGTGCGAGGTCATCCTGGTTCTCGATCATCAGTTCGAACCAGCGACGCAGCTTGCCGGCACGCTCTTTGGCGGTCAGTGCACGCCAGGCCGGCAGCGCCTTGTCGGCGGCTTCGATGGCACGGCGGGTTTCCGCAGCGCCCATCTTCGGCACGGTACCGAGGATTTCGCCGGTGGCCGGGTTGTTGACCTTGATCGTCTGACCGTTGTCCGCATCGACCCAAGCGCCATCAATGAAGGCTTGCTGGCGGAACAACTGGGTGTCTTTAAGCTGCATGTCGGCTTTCCTTAACAGCACCGCGGCCTGCGCGGAGCAAAATTATGATTGTAGAAAGGCGCCTCGCAAGGCTGCCGTCAGGGAAATCATCGACCGGGTGAGGCGCAGTGATCGTGCGTTATTCTCAGCACCTGCGCTTCAACACCCGATCAAAGAGCGTTTGAAATCTCAAACGGATCGTAGGAGCAAAGGGGTTAAAGGACAATAGGTCGTTCGAAAAAAAGAACAAAAACCCTGTGTTTGCTGGTTTTTTCAGATCAACGCGCAAAAAGCCCCGGCCGCAGCCAAACCATAGAACAGCCAGGAAAAAGCGCCAAGCGAGGGTTTTGCAGGACGTTACAGCTTTAAGGAATGCAGCGTTTCACACCGACACGCGCACTGACAAAACCCGCCAAAACCCGGCATGGACGCCCCGAGCCGACCTAGGTATGATGTCGCCCGCTGCACCAGTAGCTCAGCTGGATAGAGTACTGCCCTCCGAAGGCAGGGGTCGTGGGTTCGAATCCCGCCTGGTGCGCCATGAATTGAAACGAGAAAGCCCCGGACTGTGATGGTCCGGGGCTTTTTTGTGGACGCGGTGTTTCATGCAACGACGCTCACTCCGTCGTCCAGTCAAACTCGTCGTAATCGTCGTCTTCCTCTTCTTCCCCAACCTCCTCGAAAACCTCGTCTTCTTCCACGACGTCTTCTTCCGACTGGTTCAGCAGAAACTCCTTGCGCGCCTCGGTAATCGCGCGCCGCATCTCCTCGCCCTTCTGCGGGCAGTTGAGGAGTTGGGCGATGCGGTCGATTTTTGCTGCCACTTTGTTCTCCAGCGCTTCAGCCATGGCCCGATAGTGCGCGTTTTTGCCGGGCAATGCCAAATGGCTGGGCGAACAAGCGGTCAGTTCTGGCGGATTTTTTCGAGTCGCCGGTCGAGGTCCACGTTGGGGTAGCGTTTGTGCAGATTGTTGTACAGCGCATCAGCGGCTTGCGACTGGCCGGAGTCGCGCAGGCGCAGGACTTCGTGCAGTTGCGTGTCGAGGCCGTTGGCCGGGGCGGTGGCGCGTTTGCCGAGTTTGGCCTCGTCGGCGCTGATCGCGTCGCTTTGCATCGGCTCGGCCATTTCCATCATCGGTGCCGGCGCGGACAGGGCGGCAGCGGGCGGAGCGGGCAATGATTGCGCTTCGAGAGCTTGCTTGCGCGCCAGTGGCGCGGCCGGTTTGGCGGCCGGGGCGAAGTCGAATTGCCGTTGTGGCTCCGGTGCACGTTGCACCAGCGACAAAATCAGCGCCACACCGACCAGACTGGCGAAGGCGACCTGCCAACGCGGTTTCTGACAGGCCTGCAGCCAGCGTTGCCACAGGCCTGGCTTGGGCACCGGGGTTTCGCGGTGGGCAGCTTTGAGGATGAGCGCATCAAGGTGCGCCGGCGGTTCAGCGTTGCGCTGTTCGCGCACATGGTTGATCACAGGATCTTCGGGTGTCTGGCGGGCGTCAGTCATGTCAGTACCTCCTCGGCCAGCAGCCGACGCAGTTTTTGCTGGGCGTAACGCAAGCGGCTCTTGACGGTTTCCAGCGGTGTTTCGGTGAGGCTGGCGATTTGCGCCAGGTCGAGGTCGCCATGGGCGCGCAGCAGGAACACTTCACGCTGATCAGCAGGCAAGGTTTGCAGAGCGCTTTCCAGGCGCTGGTTGTCGCGGCTGAGGTTCAGCAGTTGTTCGGGATCGTGGGTCTCGTCGCCAATCGCATGCAGCTGTTCGTCGTAGCTGTCGTGCAGCGGCTGATGCACGCCGTGTTTGCGCCAGTGATCGATCAGCCGATTGCGCGCAATCTGGAACAGCCATGTACGAAACGTCGCCCGTCCCTGTGGCTGACTGGTGCTGCGGATCAGGCTCAGCCAGGTGTCCTGAAACACCTCGTCAGCCAGTTCCGGTTTGCCGCTCAACCCGAGCAGGAACCGATACAAACCCTGGCGATGGCGGGCGTACAGAATCTCGAACGCCGCACCGTCGCCCTCGCGGTAACGCGCCAGCAGCGTTTCATCGCTGCTAGCGACCGGGCTGTCTGGCGCAGCAAACAGCTGACTGACGAAGCCTTTGAATCGGCTCACTATTCAATCCGTCGCTCAGTGGGCATCGCATTCGATGCGGTTGAGGTGCGCAGGCTTTGCGCCAGCTCCACCAGTTGCACGAACTCGTTGCGCAAGCCGAAACGGTCGTCGCCGCGAGCGCCACGGGCCAGTGCCTCGGTGTCCTTGAGGCTGAAGTCGCCGGTGTAGCGGGCGTCCTTGAGCTGCTCGGAAAACGCTGCCACTGCCGCCGCGAAACGCAGGTCCTCGCTGGCTGGTGCGAGCTGATTGGTAATCGGCCGCTCGATCAGCAGACTTTTCCCACCTTCAGGCTGTTGATAACGCACACGCAGCATTGCCAATTCCCCGCTATTCCCGGAAACAGCTGCATCCGATTTACCGTAGCGCAACGGTTCCAGCCAGCCCTTCTCACCTGCCGGGACAATTTCATACAGCGCGGTCACCGTGTGTCCTGCGCCGACTTCACCGGCATCGACCTTGTCGTTGCTGAAATCTTCACGCTTCAAGGCGCGGTTTTCGTAGCCGAGCAGGCGATATTCACTGACCTGCGCCGGGTTGAATTCCACCTGCAATTTGACGTTTTTCGCCAGCACCGCCAGGGTCGAACCGAGTTGATCTACCAGCACCTTGCGCGCCTCGCGCAGGTTGTCGATGTAGGCGTAGTTGCCGTCGCCGGCGTCGGCCAGTTGTTCCATCAAGTGTTCATTGTAGTTATCCACACCGAAACCCAGGGTGGTCAGGGAAATCCCGGTTTTGCGTTTATCCACAGCCATTTGCTTGAGGCTGTCGAAGTCACTGATGCCGACGTTGAAGTCACCGTCAGTGGCCAACAGGATGCGGTTGATACCTTTGGGGATGAACGCCTGTTGCGCCATTTGATAGGCCAGTTCGATGCCCGACGCACCAGCGGTTGAACCGCCTGCGGTCAATTGCTCGATGGATGTGCGAATTTTCGCTTTATCCCGGCCAGACGTTGGCTCCAGCACCACGCGGGACTCGCCGGAGTACACTACCAGCGACACCCGATCCTGTTCGCGCAACTGATCGACCAGCAGTTTTAGCGTGCTTTTGACCAGCGGCAGCCCTTCGCGGCGATCCATCGAACCGGACACGTCCACCAGAAACACCAGATTCGCCGGGGCCAGTTCCGCCACGGCACGGTCGGAGGCCTTGATGCCGATACGCAGCAGGCGGGTGTGGGGATTCCACGGGGTGGCGGCCAGTTCGGTGGTTATGCCGAACGGCGAGCCATCGGTCGGCAGCGCGTAGTCATAGGGAAAATAATTGACCATCTCCTCAAGCCGCACCGCGCCTTCCGGCGGCAGACGTCCCTGATTGAGCAGACGCCGGACGTTGGCGTAGGCCCCCGTATCGACGTCAGCGCTGAAGGTCGAGACCGGAGACTCGGCGACGCTGTGAATCGGGTTGTCGGCCAGCGCCTGATACTGCTCGCGCTGCTCGTCGCGATAGCCTTGTGGATAACTTTCCGGTGCCGGCATCGCCGCGAAACTGGCAATGGGCGCCGGACTTGCTCTGCGCTTGACCATCACACTGTCAGCGGCGAGCGCTTCATGCTGAATCGACGTCTGCGGCTGGGCCGGCGTCGGGATGGCAGCCGATTCGGGATTGGAAGACACGCCGCAACCGGCGGCGGTCAACAACACACCGACGGCAACGGGTCGCAGAAAAGGCAGGGAGCGGGACATGGGGGCTGGCCTCGGGATGAAAGTGATCCATTCATCCACTGAGACGGGCAGCCCCTTCAGATCGGGTTAAACGCCGCTGAAAATATTTTCAGCGGTGATAACGCCGAACCACGCTGCTGTTACGCAGTACGTGACCTTTGATCTTGTCCATCAGCTCGGCGCGGGTCAGGCCGGCGGGCAAAGCGTCCGGGGCCAGATCCAGCGCGTAGATCTGAATGATGTAGTGGTGGGCGCTGTCGCCAACCGGTGGGCACGGCCCGATGTAATGGGTGGTGCCTTTGCTGTTGGTACCGCCCATGCCTTCGAGACTGGATTTGGCGCCGACCCCGGCCGGAATCTGCCGGGTGGTGGCCTTGATGCCGTAGTGAATCCAGTGATCGACGCCCGCACCTTTCTGGCCGTCCGGGTCGTGCATGACGATCGCGTAGCTCAGGGTACCGGCAGGGCCCGCATTCCACGCCAGCGCCGGCGACTGGTTCTTGCCGCCACAGCCAGCCGCATCGCTCGCTGCGGCCGAGGTGAACAGGCGATTGTCCGAGACACCGGGGATGTCGAGGGTAAAGCGCTCGGCCGCCTGCGCCGGAAACTGCACGCAAAGGGCGACGGCGACGGCCGCCAGCCAAGGGTTGAGAGAGGTCAATCGGGTCATTCCGGGAGTACCTTGTGCAGTTGGGCCTTCGTCGGCCTGCAAACTATAGCTGTACCGTTCGTACCTTGGCAGTGGCAATTGGCTGAACCTCGCACTGCGGCGCAAACTCGTAAGAGAAATGCCTGTCAGGAGCACGAACATGAGCCTGCACCGTGTCGCCCGTGTCGCCGATGTCCCCGAAGACCGTGGCCTGCAAGTCGAAATCGGCGACTGCAAGATTGTCCTGCTACGCGCAAACGGCCAGCTACGGGCATTTCAGGGAGAATGCCCACATGCCGGCGCGCCCTTGGCTGACGGTGCGTTGTGTCACGGACGTCTGATTTGCCCTTGGCACAAGGCTGCGTTTCGCGCCGAAGACGGCGCGTTGTGCGAGCCGCCGGCCCTCGACAGTCTCAAGCGTTATCCGCTGGAATTACGCGGCGAGGATGTCTGGGTCGATGATCAGCCGTTGATCGATGCGCACACACCACCAGAGGATGACCCGCGCACTTTCGTGATTGTCGGCGCAGGTGCAGCCGGCACGGCGTGCGCGGCCGCATTGCGGGAGAAAGGTTTTGGCGGCCGGATCATCATGATCGATCGTGAGCCGGACGCCGGATACGACCGCACGGTGCTGAGCAAATTTGTCCTCGCGGGCGAGATGTCGGCGCAGGAAACTCCGCCTCTGCGCGACGAAGATTTTTATAAAGAGCAACGCATCGAACGCCGGCAAAGCGCAATCACTGCCCTGGACGCTTCAGCGAAAACCCTGCATCTGAGCGACGGCCAATCCCTGTCCTACGACGCCGCAGTGCTCGCCACCGGCGGCGAGCCCAACCCGCTGCAACTGCCCGGCGCCGACCTGCCGCAGGTGTTTGTGCTGCGTTCGAAAGCCCAGACCGAACAGATCATGCGCGAGGCCAAACCTGACCAGCGCGCCGTGATCATCGGCGACAGCTTCATCGCCCTCGAATGCGCCTCGGCCCTGCGTCAGCACGGCCTCGACGTCACGGTCATCGCCCGCCACGCCATTCCGTTCGCCGCGCAGTTCGGCGAAGCTGTGGGCAAGGCGATCCGTGCGCTTCACGAACAACACGGGGTGAAATTCATCACCGATCACGAAGCCCGGGAAATCACCGGTGATGGCAAGGTCGAGGCGGTGTTGCTGGACAACGGCTTGCGCCTGTCGGCGGATCTGGTCCTGGCGGGGGTTGGCGTACACCCGGCCACCGAGGCTTTCACGTCGCTACCGAAGGAGAAGGACCAGTCACTTCGCGTCGATGCCGGCCTGCGTGTTTGCGACGGTCTCTGGGCAATCGGCGATATCGCCACCTTCCCCCTGAACGGCCAGCCACAACGCATCGAACACTGGCGCCTGGCCCAGCAGCATGCCCGAATCGCTGCAGCCAACATGCTCGGCGCTGACGAGCATTATCTGGATGTGCCGTTTTTCTGGACCTGGCACTTCGGCAGGAACTATGACTATCTGGGTCACGCGAGTCAGTGGGATGAAATCGAGTTCAAGGGCGAACCCGGGCATCCGCCCTTCATCGGCCTGTTCGGACAAAACGGCGTGGTGGTTGCCGCTGTGGCATGCGAGGAAGAACGGGCCATGGCGATGCTCGCCGAACGGATGAAACAGCCGCTGACGATGGAAGACGCGTGGAAGCTGATCCGCGGCTGAATGCTGAACAATGTAGGAGCTGCCGAAGGCTGCGATCTTTTGATCTTTCAAATCAGAATCAAAAGATCGCAGCCTTCGGCAGCTCCTACAGGGGGGGCGCCGTTCAGGTGGGGCGATTTATCGGGTCGCGATTATCGTCGTCCTCGGCGTGCAGGAAGATCACCCGGGGATGTTCCAGCGGCGCCAGCGGTGGCGGCAGCTCGGCAGGCTCCAGCGGACGAAAGTTCAGCACCACGTGGCTGATGTCACCGTCCTGATCGTTGTGGATGGTCATCACCCCGGGGGTGCGCAGCTTCTGCAAGCGCTCGTCGCACAGGCGAAAGCTCTTGGTCAGCCCTTCATCATCGACCACCGGTGCCGGCAATCGACGCTGAGCGAAACTTCTGCTTTTGCGCTGCTGATAACGCGCCCAACCAATCAGGATCACTGCGTTGACCAGCGCCACCCACAGGTAGATCTGCAACGTACCCAGGGCCTCGAACGCCGAGTTGTCGATGCGTGGCCCACCGGCGTGGGTCTCGATCAACGGCCACAGTCCGCGAATCAGCAGAAACAGCAGGCCGACCCAGGCCAGCACGGTGAGGACCACATCGACCACCACCAGGAAGGGCCGCTGCCGGGTCCGGATGATTTTCATTTGATGACCTCCTCTTCGTCGTCGCCGACCGGTTTGATGCCGCGGTCAGGGCTGACCCAACGCGCACGCTTCTGGTGTTGACCAAACAGCACTTTGGGGAAACTGACCAGGGTGGTGAGCAGGCTTACCAGCCAGAACGCGATCGGGTACCAGACCACCCAGAACATGGTTCGGCCCAACCCCGGTTCGTAGCGCCGGTCGATAATGATGCTGACCGCGAATTGCACCAGGCAGACGAACGCCAGTAACAGGCCGGTGAACGCCGGGGGCATCAGGTGATGCACGGCAATCGATTCCGGCATGACCACGAACTTGCCAACACCCCAGAAAATCACCGACAGCAGGAAGGTGAAGGCCCAACCGGTTGACAGGCAGTATTCGAACAGCAGCGGCCACAGGTAACGATGGCGGTATTGCCAGATGCCGCGAATGTTCTTGAACAGCACCTCGGCACCGCCCTGCGCCCAGCGCAGGCGCTGCTTCCACAGGCCGCGCAGGGTTTCCGGCATCAGGATCCAGCACAGGGCGCGCGGCTCGTAGAAGATGCTCCAGTGATCGAGTTGCAGCTTCCAGCTGATGTCGATGTCTTCGGTGATCATGTCCGGGCTCCAGTAGCCGACCCGGTTCAACGCGGTACGACGGAACGCGACGATCACCCCGGACACGGTGAAGATCCGCCCGAACACCCGTTGCGTACGCTTGATCAGACCGATGATCGACGAGAACTCGCCGACCTGCACCCGCCCGACCAAGGTCGAACGTGTGCGGATGCGCGGGTTGCCGGTCACTGCGCCCAACCGCGCGTTATCGAGCATCGGCGCCACCAGATAGGCCGCCGTGTTCGGCGCCAACAGCGCGTCGCCGTCGATGCACACCAGATATTCGCTGCGCGCAGCAATGGCGCCCATGCGCAGGGCCACGGCCTTGCCCTGGTTTTCCGCCAGATGCAGCACGCGCAGGCGCGGGTCTTCCTGGGCGAGCCGGTCGAGCACTTCGGCGGTGTTGTCCTTGGAGCCGTCGTTGATCGCGATGACTTCGATGTTCGGATAGTGCTGGGCCAGCGCTGCGTGAATGGTGTCGGCAGCGTTTTCGCCTTCGTTGTAGCAAGGGATCAGGATCGAAATCAGTGGTTCGCCTTCCAGTGGCGGCGGCAGGGTGTCGTCCTTCCACGGCCAGTGGCGTTCCCAGTGCAGCCAGAAATACAGGCCACCGGCGATCCACAGCCCGGACATGAACAACGGGTAGAAGAACACGAAGTCCATCAGGAACTGCCCGGTGACCAGGAAGATCAATCCCAGCGGCACGCCGAGGACGAGCGCCAGAACAAGCAGGGCTAACAGTCTATCCAGCATGTCATGGGTTCCATTTGTTGGAGAGCGCAGGCCTTACGGTTTTCAGGTCCGGCAGGTTGTCGAGGAAATTGTCCGGGTAGTAACCGAAACTGGTCGCCCCCTGACGCTTGAGCCGGCCCATCCAGTCGGCCAGTTGGGCGCCATCGATGTCGGCCTGATCCTTTTTCGTCCAGTCGCGGGCCTGCAGTTCGAACACCGTTCGATCCAGCGCGCCGGGGCGTTGCTTGATCTTTGCCACCAGTTCTTCGAGCCACGGGCCGGATTGCGCCTGGGTCTGTTTTTCCATCAACGGCATGGCCATCGGCGCCGTCCAGTCGTAGGTCACGAGGAAGTCGTCGAGGTTCTGCGCAAACCAGGCTTCGCTCTCAGGATTGAGCACCGGCTCGGCGAAGATGTTGCGTGCGGTCAGCACTTGCGGGCCACGGATCGCACGCACCTTCGCGGTCAATTCATTGGTGAAGTCGATCAGGTATTTGCTCTTGAACCGCGTCCAGCGCTGCATGGCTGCCGGATCATCGCGAAGCGCCGCAATGGACCCCGGCAAGCCGTGCGCGGCATAGGCCTTCAGGGCCTCGGGGCTGGCGTCTTCGAAGTCCGACAGCACCGCGTCGTCGTGATAGAGAATGCCGTCGACCGAGGTCAGGCGCGCCACGTCTTCGTAGATCTCACCGATGATCTGCCGTACTTGCGGATCGAACGGCGACAGGCGTTGATACTGGCCCGGATCGACCGAGGTGCTGCCGGTCTTCGGATCCCAGCGCGTGACACGCGGCAGCTTCGAATCGAGGCCAAAACTCAGGACCGGCATCCACGCGAACACTTTCACGTGCGCCCGAGTCCGCAGTTGCCAGGCAACGCGGTCGAAGATGTCGGCGCGCACCGGCAGATGCCGGTTAGGGAAGTACAGCGAGTGCACCAATCCGTCGCCCTTCGGATCGGCGAAGGCCTGCAGGAACACAGTGTTGGCGCCCATGTCGGCCATGCGCTGGATCAGCTTGCCGAGGTTGATCTCCTGCTGCGCCGGATCCGGGTCATAAACGTTGTCGAGATCGACATGGACCACACGCATGGTGAAATCCGACTGCGCCGCGACGATGCTGTTGGCGAAATGCTCGCCATCAGGATCGGAGGCGACCAAAAAGCGCGGGCTGCTCATCAGGTTGTCGAGGGCGTCGAGACCGTCGTCCAGGGTCAGGGCCATTTCGTAGCCCTGCTCGCCGACCACGGTCAGCGAAGTACCGTCCGCCGTGCCGTAGGGCCACACCCAGACTCGCGGTTTCTTGCCGGTGACCTTGCGGATCTTCTCCGAAATGGTGGCGACGTCGTTGCGGATTCGCGCCTGGAAATCGGCCTCGGATTCGTAGCGTTTGGTCACCGGGTCGTAACGCCGCGTGGCCGCCGCCGGCTGCATGTTGCCTTGCGGGTTGGCGAGGATGCCTTTGTGGCTGGCGTCGGTGTGGGCGGCGATTTCCACCAGCCCCGATTGCGAGATTTCCCGCACCTGGTCCCAGGTGAGGAAGTCCGAGCGTGCTCGCGGCGCACCGGCAAAATCCACCGGTTGATTGAGCGGCGTATCGATCCAGGTGCCGACCGGCGCCAGCAACGCGTGCCAGTTGTAGGCGCGCAGCACCGGCAGCACGCGGGTATAGAAGCTTGAGTAACCGTCGTCGAAACTGAGCAGGATTGCTTTGGCCGGCAATTCCGGGCCGCCCTTGCGCGCGGCCATGATCTGATCGACGGTGACCGGCTGGTAGCCGTTCTCGCGCAGCCAGGCCAACTGTTCGATCATGCGCTCGGTGCGCACCGCTACCACGGCCTGATCGGGGTCGCGGTCTTCGATATCGTGATAGGCGATGCCCAGCACGTGGTTTTTCGGCCACGGTTTTTCACTGGCCGCCAGCGGACGTTGCGACGGCGGCGCGAAGGCCGGGGCTTGCTGGGCGCAGGCGCTGATCAGCAGCACTCCCAGCAGAAGGATGAAACGCGTCATCAAAGGCATCTTCAAACTCTTCTAGAAGCGGAAAGTGAGGTCGACGAGCAGACGCAGATCGGTCTCCCGATCACCGTCGTAGGGCCGGTTGATCACACTGAACAAACCGCCCACCTCGAACACGTCGTTCCAGGCATAACGTTGGCCATAACCGAGCATCGCCATGCCGCCGGTGCCGTGGTCACGCTGGCTGTAGGTCCCCGCACCGGCCTGGAATTGCTGGCTCCAGGAGGTTTCGTAGCGGTGGTAGAGCACATGGTTGACGTTGACCGTCGGCATCACGCTGAAGTCCGACTTCGGGTTGAAGTACGGCACATCCTCGGAGTTGGAGTTGTGGCTGGTGCCGACTTCCAGACCGGCATCGACCTGCACGTTCGGCGCGCTGTAAACGCCCTCGCGTCCGGTGAGCAAGGCTTCGACACGGTTGTTGCCGTCGCTGAAGTGCGACGGGCTGACCGACAGTTTCCACTCCCGGCTCTCGTTGGCGCGCCAGCGGATGAACGCGTTGCCGCCATTGGCCTTGATGTCGCTGTTGAGGGCGCGCAATGGCGTCTCGGCCGACAGATAAGCGAAGCTGCCGCCGTACTGCCAGTTGTCGTTGATGTCCCGGGCGATCGCGATGCGTGCGCCCTGTTTGGCGCCGTAACCGTAATCGTGATTGGAAACTTCGGCTTCCAGGCTCATGTCGCGAGTACGCCGTTCCAGGCCGACGCGCTGGAAGCGGTCGGTGCCGGTGCCCTCGGCAAAGTCGCCGGTGGCATAACCGGCGCCGACGAACACCCGCCAGTCCTCATCGATCGGCGGGCTGTACAAGGTGCTCTGGATGCCGAAATCGCGGCTGCCACTGACCGCGCCCGCACCACCGCTGCCGCCGCCTCCGTTGGCCTTGCCGCCGTAGGCTTCGACGCGAAGTTCAGACATGTCATGTACTTCGCGCTCACGGGCCGCGCGCTGAACCTGACGGTTATCGGGGAAACGCTCGACCACGTCATCGGTCAGCGCATCCATTTGCCGCCACTCCTGCAGGGTCATCGCGGTGCGCGCCTGAGCGAGTTCCAGACCCATGTCGCGGGGCACCATGCTCTCGGTTTCCTTGAGCTGGTTTTCGGCGCGGCGTGGCCATTGGCGGGCCAGGTACAGATCAGCCTGGGCCAGACGCAGGCCGACGTTGCCCGGCGCCTGATCGACCAGGGCCTGCAGGCGCTCCTCGCCATGCGGCAAGTCGGAGCCGTAGGTGCCGGCCTGCGCCGCGAGCTGCTGGGCGTCCATCCATTCGTCGTTGGGGTTGCCGATGGGCAGGCCCTTGAGTTCGATCCGCGGCTTCTGGCTCTTGGCCAGATCCTCGGCGACTTTGCGCGCTTCATCGGCGCGGTCGCTTTCCAGCAGCGAGTAATACAACGCGGTGGTGTCTTCGAGGCGATCACCGGCATCGGCATCCGGTGCCGACAGCACCTGGCGATACAGATCGGTGGAGATTTCCGGCTGGCGCTGATCCAGGTAGGACGCCGCCACCCAGCGCAGGGCGTAGGTCGGAATCTTCACCCCTTCAGCCTGCAGCTTTTGATATTCGCTGAGGACCTCGGCAGTACGCGCCCGGGCCTTGAGCGCGCCCATGCGGTCGATGCGCCAGCGCACCACGTCATCGTGGGCGCTGGCGTCGGGGGTCCAGGTGGCGAGCAGTTTGTCGTAATCGGCCAACGCGCGGTCGGCGATCACGTAGCGTTCTTTTTCACTGCGGGTGGCAAATTCGGCGAGACGCACACGCTCGGCAGCCAGATCGCCTTCGAGGCGGCGCAGGGTGACCGGGTCGATCAGCCCCGGACGTTGATTGGCCAGACGCAGTGCCGGTTCCGGCAGCCGCGCCTTTTGCAAGGCGACCACGTATTCACGGGCGACATCCGGCTTGCTGCCAGCACGGATGAACGCCTGATCGTATTCGAACAGCGCGTCGTACTGCTTGCCGGCACGGGTCAGGGCGTAGCCCAGTGCGAGGCGGCGCGAAGGGTCATCCGGTTTGGCGGCGACCAGCGCCTTGGCGCGGGTCACGGCTTCGTCGGGTTTGCCCGAGTCCGCCTGGGTCAGGGCCAAGCCCAGTTGCATGTCGGCGTTGTCCGGCTCCAGCGCCAGGGCCTTGTTGTAGACCTGGATCGCCTGATCCCAACGCTTGAGGTTGCGATAGGCGCGTGCGGTGGCTGTCAGTGCCTGCACCGGCAGCACCCGGTCACGGCCCTGGGTTTCATAGACCTGCACCACCTCCGCGTCGAGGCCCGCCCAACTGGCGATCTGCAGGTGATCGCTGATCTGCCCGGTGGTGGACTGCCCGGGCGGCACCTGGCGCAGCACGTTCAGCGCCGGCGTGGTCTGCCCGGCCCGGGCATCACGCACCATCTGATCATAGGGCGTATCGGCAAACGCCAGTGCCGGCCAGAGCAACTGGCTGCACAGCGCTACACGAAACAACGGGCGTAAACCACGATGTAAAACTGGAACATCAATACGCGGCATTCGTCAGCATCCTTACATGGCCAGCCGGGTCGCAATGCCCCCCTTGCCCATTCGTAACGGAGACCGAGTCAAAAAAGACCCAGCCAAGCTTAGTCAGGCAGTCTTGCATGCAAGCGTAGTCGAATATCCAGAACGCAATAATTGTTCAGAATCGCGGCGCCGGCTCAGACGAAAACCCGAACACCAGACAGCAAAACGCCCGGCGTCCGTGGATCAGAGGCCGGGCGTTGCTATTAAAAGCGCAGGATTACTGCACTTGCGTGACGCCAGCGAACTTGCTCATCAGGAAGCCGACGAACTGCTCGACGGTCATCTTCTGGCCGTTGAACTCCACCTGATTGGCGGCGTAATGCAGCTTGGTCACGACATTGGTGCCATCGACGGTCGCCAACTGCGAACCGACTGCCATGCCGGAGAACATGTCGGCACCGGCGCTGGCCTGATCAACGATGGCTTTGGCGTCAGTCTGGCCGTCGAGCTGCGCCTGCACACTGAGCAGGTCGATCAGCATCGGCTTGGACACCTGAATATTCAGATCCAGTAGAGCGACCAACTGTTTGCCCAGTTGATCCGGCGGCAGATCCATCGACTGCGGCTTGGTCAGGTCAATCACCAGGCTGGCGCGGCTTTCACCGTTGGCGGTTTTCAGCGACAGGTTTTCCAAGGCGATCTGTGGACTGGCGGCCAGCAGTTTCTGCAGGTCAGCCTTGACCTGTGCCGACTCGGCTTCGGTCAGGTTCAGCTCCGGTGCCGGCAGGCCGGCTTCGGCAGCGGCGGCAGCTTCTTTCTCGTACGGCTGCAATTTGGTCTGGTAGATCTGCATCAGCGACATTGTCGACGGGATGTCGAGGTTCTTCAGGCTCATCGCCATGCTGGCCGAACCGATTTTCTTGTCGTTGAGGGTGACCTCGCCGACCTTGTAGTCAGCGCGGCCCGAGGCATTGCTGCCGCTCTCTTCGGTGAGGTTCTTCATTTCGAAGTTCTTCACGCCGAGCACCGACTGCTTGGGACCGAAGGTGGTTTTGCTGTTGGTCAGCTCCAGGGTGTTTTCCCCGGTGTAGTAGCCGTAGCTGCTCTTGGCGAGGTTGCTGGCCAGGGTCAGACCGTTGAGTTCGACCTGCACCGGCGCCTGATCCTGCGACACGGTAACCAGTTTCAGGCTGTCCATGTAGCCGTCAGCCTTGACCTTCTGCGCCTGGGCACTGGCGGAGATGTTCATGGTCAGGCCGGAGAATTTCAGGCTCGATTGCTCGTCCAGCGCGGTTTCCAGCGGCAGCAACTCGAGGCTGCTGGTGGTGGATTCGTCGTAGCCGATGTTGGTCACGCCCTTGAGCGGCGCGGCGCCCTTGGTGGCGGCAAACCATTTTTCGGTGGCCGGGCTCTTTTCCAGTTCGTAATTGCTGGTGGCCATGACCGGCAGCCATTTCAGCGATACCAGACGCGAGAACGGCAGCGGGCCGTGCTCGATGTGGTCGACAAACAGCAGCTCGACCGGTTGGTCGCCGAATATCTCGCCCTCACCCTTGAGGCGGTAGTGCGCGGTGCTGGTGAAGGTGTGGCGTTCCAGCGACACCAGTTCCAGTGACGCAGTGCCATTGGAGCCGGCCATCGCGGTCTGCAGCTCTTTGTTGGCGTTGCTGACGGCGTTGTTCAGCACGCCTTCGATCTTGGTCCCGGTGTACCAGGCCCCGCCAGCGCTGATCGCACCGATGGCAACAACAATCCCGAGAAGCACGCCTGCTGATTTATTCATGAATGACCTGATCAATGTCCGTGGCTGAAAGGTGGTCGTCTTCCCTGAACCCGTGACCGGGTCGCGGCTCGACTCCGCTGAAAGTGGTGAAAGGTTAGCACTCGCTCCCCCTGAGGGGTCGCTTTTTAATATCCCGAAAATAGCTTCGCTGTCACACCGAAGCCTACGTCGATGCTCCCCCCAAAAGCTGCCGCAAGTCCTTCATGCTGTTCTGGATCATCACTGATGCAGACTCTCCGTCATAACGGATGCTCGATTCGTAAAAGCTATAATCGCTCAAAGGCTGACGTACCGAAGATAACCAGTTGAAAGAACCCACGGCCAGCCAAGCGTCGTCCACCAAAAGCAATTTTGCATGCACGCTGCGGACCTTGGTATTGCAGAATTTCGCTCCGGCCTCTTTAAACAACCGAACACATTCGTCGAAAACGTCCTTCTTTTTCTGATCGGCGCTACACAACTCACGGCTGCTGATGACCACGACACTGACTCCACGGGCGCAAGCCTCGCGGATCAGGGTCAGCACGTCATCCTGTTTGATCGCATCTTTGGTGAGATAGGGCGACACGACTATCAGACGCTCCCGAGCAGTCTGGAATGCCGATCGCAGGGTTTTCCTGTGACCCTCAAGGTCGCTGATTTGCTCCGTAAAATGAGGGTCGTATGCCGGTACCAACCATTGCAGGGGAATCCCCTTGAGTTCGTTTCGCTCGTCCTTGAACAGGTGTTTACCCAGGATCGCAGAGGGGTTCTTGCCGACGGGATTGAATAGGTTCATGTTGCCGAACACCAAAAAGGCGTCCTGCGCCCGGGAGATAGCCACGTTCAAAAGCGAACCAGCGTCCTTGTCGAAAAATGGCGAACCTGGCTCGGTGTCCAGACCATAAGTCGGGGAAAAAATAATCACCCTGCGTTCGGCACCCTGCAGACTGTGGACAGTGCCTACCGTAATGCCGTGATCCGTACCGAGGCTGCGATCCAGCGCCTGACGGATTGCCGAAGTTTGCGCCGCGAAAGGCGTCACCACCGCCACCAGGTCCTTGAACGGTTTTTTGTCTTCGGCGAATGAGGATTCGATTTCCGCACGATGTTCTTGCAACCATTGGCCGATTACTTGTGCCTCGACCAGGTTGCATCTGCTTTTGCCGACACGTTGATCAAGACCCGTCAGATGGACATAACCCAGACTCGGATTAAATCGTCGCGGGCCTTCTTCCCGGCAGGGTTTCAACAACTGCTTGTAGACCAGTTCGTTGCAAATTTCGATGATGTCGCGCCAGCAACGACGATGCTCACTGAGAAACATCCCACGGCCGCGTTTCGCGTGTTTGGTGTAGGGCGTAGCCTGCTGGGCGACCTGCATCAGATTGCCGCTCGATGCAGACTTTCCCGACTCGGAAAATGCATCCCAGCCCTTGTCCATCAGGCCGAAGTGCTGCGCATTCGCCAGATCAATCGACTGCGGCAAGCCATGCACGGGCGCAATCTGATCGACATCACCGACCACCATCGCCCGTTTGGCCAGCGCGAAAGCAGGGATGCCAATCTGAGACGCGACCTGACCGGCCTCATCGACAATCAACAGATCAATGCAATTGAGCAAGGGATGGTACTGCCCGCTCCAGCCGCTGTAGCGGTTAGGCAGCGAGTAGAGCGTCACGACCGAACAAGGAAACAGCTTGGCCAAGCGGCGATACTGGCGTTCGATTCGCTCTGGCGACTGTGTGTCTTGCACCTTGGAAAAACGTGCAAGGGTTTCTTCAATTTCCAGCAGATAACGTGCCTCCCAGTAATGCGTGGCCCATTTGAACGCGTCGAACCGGAGGCCCATGTCGAGCGTATTTTGAATGGCCACTGTTTCAAACTGGCCCTTGGCGCCGCTAAAACTTTCCAGACGAGCGACAATTTCGTTGAGTGTGGCGAGGGATTCACGCACCGTCGTCAGTTGCTTTTGAAGCTGTTCCTCACTTTTCGATAACGCCGCCGCTTGCTCTGTTATCAGCGCATCGAATGCCTCGCGGCTATCGATCCGATGAACCTTCGACCCCAGTGACTCGCCGTGATCGATTGCGACTTGAGCAAAGAAGATTTCGTCGCGTCGGGTTCTGAAAGACGTCAGGCCGCACCAGGCCAGAAACGTCAGGAACACATTTTCCTGGCCTACATGACGCTTCCAGGCCAGCTTTGACTTCTGGACATCGAGCAGCTTGTCCGTAGCCTGTTCAAGCGCTTTTACCCCCTCGTTGATAGAGGCCTGAAGAACCACGCGCGCCTGGTTGACCATTTCCTCGGAAACGCTCGTATCGCCGAACAGCGCGTTGAGCGCGATCAGGTCGTTCGTCACACGCTCGATAACGCTGCAGCAGTTGTCAAGTCGGGCATGCAGCTGCGTCATTGCCGTTTCGAGTGTCGGCTCGCGCAATGGTCCTAGTGCCTTTTGTGCACATTCAAGAAAATAATCACGGGCCCGCTCAAGACCCTCTGCTTTTTCCGTGATCTGAAAGTCGTGCACAGAATGCTTGCCCATGCCTTTCAAGGCATGGACCCTGAATCCCTGCTTATCGTTTTCTCGGCTCTTGGCGGGCAAATAGAGACCGTAACTTTCAAGGTCTTTGATCCAACGTCCAGCCAGCGGCCCTTCTCGCTCCTTGACCTTGGCAAAGGCTTCAAGAATGTTTAGAACGGCCTGATTGTTGGTAGACGAAGCGACAATCAGTGGCGGCTCCTGTTGCGCCCGCGCATGTTTGATCCACAGGGATGCAATAACACTCAACAACAACGTGGTTTTACCGGTACCCGGAGGACCATCGACGGCCGTCACAGCATCGGGCAATGAAAAAAAGTGCACCAATGATTCCCGCTGGGATGGAGAAAGTCCGTAGCGGCACTCCATTTGCCCCAGATGCTCGATCGAGCCGACAAGTTGCTGCTCAGCACTGAGAAGGGGTTTCTCTGCGGCGGGCGTGATCAATGTTTCGAGCAAGCCCAGCGTGGTATCGCTGTCATGACGCAAATGATCCAACAGCGTCTGGATGTTTTGCGTCGCGCCTTTGGCGGAGGTAGCGAGCATGATCAGCGGATGATTGAGCCTTTCGTACTGGTCAACCTGAAGGGTTTCCCAATCCTGCCCACAGACATCCTGGCAAAACTTCCGGGCGTTCTGAATAAGACCATTCCAGTCTGTCGCACGAGGCAGTCGGGCATACACCAGATCAACCTCTTGCACCGTGCCGACCGTTACCTGGTAGGCGCTTGGCTCAAGAAAATTGCGGGGCGTGACGGGCAGCCGATTGTCCGGGTCAATGCTGAGTTTGCCGTTGCGCTCCAACAATCCGAAGAAGAACAGTGGCGCGATGACCTCAGGCAAGAGCTTGCTCGGGTGCCCGTGCTCCGGCCGCAAGCCAAAAAGAAGTGGGCAGACAATAACTCTCAGCGGCCAGCCCTCATCGGCGTCAACCTTGGGCGGGATTTCGGCGTTTTTGGGCTTGGGCCGTTGCCCATACAGCGCTTTGCAGCAATGGCTGGAAAGCTCGCCGCTGATGATTTCGTCCAGAGTCAGGGCGCGCGACGCCTTGTCCAGCTCCGGCATCAAATTGCAGGCATCCGCCAATGCGGCGCTCAAGTATCCGAGGTGAACCTTTACATTCCCTTGCATCAGTTTTTGCAGCCGTCATGAAAAATCTGCTGCCATTATGCCAGCAGGGCCGGAAAACCCCATCCCGGGTTTCTCAGGAATACTGAACCTCGATCTCATCCAGTTGATGATCAAAGCTCTTGAGTCGCGCCGTCCAGGTATACACCAGCACTTCAAAATTCCGATCGATCACCGCCCCGCCCGGCCCGTCGGCCCGGGGGTCGCAGAAGTCCAGCTGATAGCGCTCACGGGCCATGGCCGTGGCGACATCCGACAGTTCGCGGGCATTGTTGAGCCAGTGCCAGCCTTCGTCGGCAATCTGCTTGTCAAGTTCCAGGCACTGTTTTTTCAAGGCTTCGAGGCTTTTTTCCAGCGGCGTGCCGGTGAGTTCGCCCATGACTTCGGCGAAGGTACGTCCCGGTTGCCAGTAACTGCCCCAGAAGTAGCGATCGAACACGGTTTCGACCCGGCGCAGGGCGACTTTGGTGTCCCAGATCAGCACCAGGGTCTTGCCTTGTTCAAGTTGTCTTTTCTTGACTCGCTGCACCTGGATCGACGCCCAGGCCACGACGACAATTGCCATCACCGCGATCAACGCCGTGGCGCTGTCGAGGAAGACCATGGCCTTGTCGATCTGATGGGCCAGCATGATGCCGTAGAAATAGGTGGCCGACAGCAGCACCAGCGCTACCAGGGCGCACCAGAAGCCGAGAGCGTAAGGGTTTTTCATTATTGGTTTCCCCTAGACCAGCGCTAGCAATGTGCGCTGAAAGGGTGCGTTGCACGGGGCACCCTTTCAACACTTCAAAGCATAGCAACGGGTTCAGGGTTTGCTGGCGCTTGAGGCTTGCGTTCGTCCGCTTTCCCAACCGCCACCAAGGGCGAGGAATAAATCGATCTGGCTCATGGCGACCTGGGTGTTGGCGGCGGCCAGTTGCGCGGTGACGTCGGTGTAAGTGCGGGTCGCCTGCAGGTCGGCGAGGAACGACTCGCGCCCGGCCTGGAAGAAGCGGTGGGTCTGGTCCGCCGCCAGTTTCGCCGACTGCTCGGCATCCGCCAGGGCGTCGCGGCGTTGCAGCAGCGCGCTGTATTGGGCCAGACCGGTCTGGGTTTCGCGGATGGCGTTGAGCACCACGCCGTCGAAATGCGCCAGTGCGGCCTGGGTGTTGGCCTCGGCTTCACGGATCCGCGCACGGGCGCCGTTGGTCGGCACCTTCCAGCTCAACGACGGGCCGAAGCCCCAGCGATTGGTCGACGGATCGCCCAAGTCGTCAATAAGACCGACGGTGCCGATGGTCGCGCCGATACTGATGTCCGGGTACAGCTCGCCCGTAGCGACGCCGATGCCCGCTGTCGAGGCCGCCAAGCGACGTTCCGCCTGACGGATATCGGGACGACGCTTGAGCAGCGCCGCACCGTCGCCCACCGGCACCAGTTGGGCAATTTTCGGCAGTTCGGCACAGGTGGCGGTGCCGGCCGGCAGTTGATCGACCGGTTTCGCCAGCAGCATCGACAGGCGGAACAACCCGGCCTGACGCGCTGCCTCATAGCGCGGCAGGTCGGCGCGCAACGACTTGAATTGGGTTTGCGAACGGGTGACCTGGGTCTCATCACCACGCCCGGCATCGCGCAGACGCTGGATCAGCGTGGTGCTCTGCGATTGCAGGTCGAGGGAGTGCTGGGCAATTTCCCGCTCTTCGTTGGCCGCGCACACTTGGGTGTAGGCGCGAACCACGTCGGCCACCAAAGTGATGCGTGCGGTGTCAGCCGCCGCTTGCGTCGCATCGGCGTTAGCCTTCGCGCCTTCGATACCGCGTTGCAGGGTGCCCCACAGATCGAACTGATAAGACGCGCTGATGCCAATATCGCCGACGTTGTCGACCGGGACTTTTTCCGGCAGCAAGAACGCCTGCCCGGATTCCTGCAAACGCTGCGCGCCCATCTTCACGCCTGCGCTCCAGCCACCCGCCGCTTCAGCCTCATCGACTTGCGCGCGAGCCCGTTGAAGGTTCGCCGCCGCCACGCGCAAATCAGTGTTGGACGCCATGGCTTGCTGCACCAGTTGATCCAGTCGCGGATCCTTATACAGCCGCCACCAGTCAGCAGGTACCGGCGCTGACACCACCGGTTTGCCCTCCACCGCCAGTTCGCCCTGAAAGTCCTTGCGCTGTACCGCCGCGTCAGCGGGCAGCTGATAGTCCGGCCCGACCATCTGACAGGCCGAGAGCATCATGCCCAACCCGGCGATCATCAGGGCCCTGTTCATTGCGCGGGCTCCTGCGTTCTGTCGTCGATGATCGACACGGTCGCGGTACGCCCGGCGATCATGCGGAAGTCTTCCGGCACCTCGTCAAAAGCGATACGCACCGGAATCCGCTGCGCCAGGCGCACCCAGCTGAACGCCGGGTTGACGTTCGGCAGCAGGTTGTTGCCGCTGGTGCGGTCACGGTCTTCGATACCGGCGACGATGCTTTCGACATGCCCGCGCAGCCTGGCTTTATCACCGATTACGCGGATATCCACCGACTGGCCGACATGAATGCCGTCGAGTTTGGTTTCTTCGAAATAGCCGTCGATGTGGAACGAATTGCTGTCGACCACCGACAACACTGGCCGCCCGGCGGTGACGAATTCCTGCACCCGCGGCGCACGGTCGTTGACGTAGCCGTCCACCGGGCTACGGATCACCGAGCGATCAAGATTGAGCTGCGCGCTGTCCACCGTCACCAGCGCTTCGGCCAGCGCCGACTGCGCCCGGGCGACTTTCGATTGGCTTTCTTCCAGTTGTTCGGCCGGCACCAGATTGCCCAGGCCACGGTTACGCTTGGCTTCGCGCTGGGCTTGAGCCAGGGTTTCTTCGCGATCGGCAACCGCCGCTTTAGCCTGACGCAGGGCCAGTTTGAAGCGGTCCTGATCAATGCTGAACAACACCTGACCACGTTTGATCAACTGGTTGTCCTTGACCTCGACCTGCTGGATCAGCCCGGACACGTCCGGAGCGATCTGGATGATGTCGGCGCGGATGTGGCCGTCGCGGGTCCACGGCGCAAACATGTAATACATCACCATGCGCCAGACGAGGACGACGGCAAAAGTCACGATCAGCAGGGTCAGTACCACGCGACCGATGGTCAGAAACGGTTTTTTCATGTCATCAGGTATCGACTGAGTGAGTCCACGCCGTACAGCATCACGGCGTAGAGAGCCACGTTGAACAATGCCCGGTGCCAGACCAGACGGTAAAAGTGCAGGCGCGTGAGCACGCCATGCACCAGCACAAACAACACATAGGTGATGCCCATCAACACCAGCAGGGTCGGCAGGAAAATGCCGCTGATATCCAGATCACCGATCATAGGGGCGCTCCATCGGGCAGCGGTTCTTCGGCATCGCCCGTGCTGACAAATTCCACGCCGGGCAACAGCGCCAGACGCAAACCGCTCAGGGCATGCAACAGGTTTAGCCGGGTTTCTTCGTCGCCGTGACCTTTGAGGGCGCGGCGGGCACGGTCCATGGTCATCAGCAGCGGGCTCGGTGCCGGCAGGCGTTCGCCGGCCTTGAGGCAGGCGCGGAAATATTCGCCGACCTCAGCCACCACTTGTTGCAGCAGGGCATTCGGCGCGCCTTCCACCCGCGGGGTGTAGGCCAGCAGATCGAGCAGGTTGAGGCCGACGCGCACTTCACGCATGGCAATGCCGGTGTCCTGACCGGTCATGGCCAGACGCGGCAGGTGCTGCATCAAACGGTCAAGCAATTGCACGCCCAGTTGCCGGTGCTCGGCGAGGTTGGCCGGCTCGGTCATGTGCACGATGTCTTTCCAGCTGAAGCGGGTCAGGCGCTTGGCGGCCAGCTCGACGCCGAACGGACGGGCGATCAGGGTCCAGATGAACGCGAACAACAGGCCCATCGGGCCGGCCAGGTTGGAGTTCACGAAAGCGAAGAAGTCCGCGTCGTAGGCGCCCTGAATGCTGATGAACGACGAGGTGTTGACCAGCGTCAGGAGCATGCCGAGGTAGAATCGCGGCTGTACCGTCAGGGTACCGACGCAGATGAACGGAATCGCAAAGGCCAGCACCAGCATCGGAAAATCGTGCAGGTTCGGCAGAATCAGAAACAGGTAGAGACTGGCGAACAGCACCGACATTCCGGTCCAGAAAAAGAACCGGTAGATCTGCGGCGCCGGGTCGTCCATCGAGGCGAAGAAACTGCACGCTACCGCCGCCAGAATCACCGCGCTGCCGCCGTCCGGCCAGCCGAGCAGAATCCACAGCACCGAGGCGACGATGATCGCCAGAACGGTCGAGGCCACCGAATACAGCATCATCCCGCGGTCGAGAAACGGCGTCAGCCGCCCGAGGCGCCAGTGCCGGTAAACCGCGCGCCAGCTGTCCTGGCGCTCGCAGAGAATCGCGTCCTGCAGACTGCGGCAGTCCTGCCACAGATCGATGAATTCGCCGAGGCGATAAATCGCGTTGGAGAACAGCAATTGCTTGCGATCTTCCAGCGCCTCGCAGCTTGGCTGCAGGGCCTGAAGTTGATCCTTGAGCGCCTGCCACCGATCAAGATCGGCGTCGTTATGGCCGAGCCATTGCTGGGTCGCGGTCAGCAGCGGGGCAAACTTTTCCACCAGTTCCGGCGTGCGCCGTTCGAGGGCGTAGAGCGAGTCTTCCAGAGCGTCGATCACCGGCAACAGGTGGATCATCCGCCCGCGCAGTTCCTTGGTGTTGCGCACGGTTTGCGGTCGCGCGCCTTCGTGGGGCAACTGGCCGATCATCAATTCGAGACTGTTGAAATTGGCGACCATGGCCATGCGCAGCACGGCGATCTGTTCCGGCTGCACGTCGCGGCTGAGAAACTTCAGGCTGTAGGTGGTGGCGTCAGCGAACCACTTGCCCACCGCGTCGTTGAACACCGGCGCCAGACGCCGCGGCCAGAACATCGCGCCGACCACCGCCGCCACGGCGATGCCGAGAAAAATCTCTTCGGTGCGCGCCTCCGCCACGTCCCACACCGCCAGCGGGTTATCCACGGTCGGCAAGGCAATCAGCGGTAATGTGTAGCCGGCCAGCATCAGCGCGTAGTTATTGGCGGTGCGCAGGTGCAGCGAGAGGAACAGCAGAATCCCCGTCCACAAGGCAATCACCACCACCAGCACATACGGACTCTGCACGAACATCGGCACGAACAGCACCGCCGCCGCCGCGCCGAGAAAAGTACCAATGGCGCGGTACAGCGCCTTGGAACTGGTCGGGCCGAGAAACGGGCTGGAGACGATGTACACCGTGGCCATCGCCCAGTACGGACGCGGCATTTGCATGAGCAAGGCGATGTACAGCGCGATCATCGACGCTGCAAAGGTACGGACCCCGTAGAACCAGTCCCGGGCCGGAGGAATGCCGGAGAAAAAACCGTTCAAGAATTGATCACCACAGGCGGATTGGCCGCCTCAAAAGCTCGCAGTACCCGAAGCGTAGCTTCCAGATCACTCTGGTCGATGCCTTCGAGCACTTCATGACGCAGACGCACCAGTTCGATCTCCACCGCTTGCACCAGTTCACGGCCGGTGTCGGTCAGGCTCAGGCACTTGGCCCGACGATCCTGTGCATCTTCGGTGCGGCAGACGTAGCCGGCGTGGCACAACTGATCGAGCAGACGTACCAGCGACGGACTCTCCATCCCCGCCGCCTGCGCCACTTGCACCTGACGCACACCCTCGCCCAGCCGCCCGATCATCAACAACGGCACGGCGCAGGCTTCGGAGATGCCGTAGTTGACCAGCGTGGTCTGGCAGATCTTCCGCCAATGCCTGGCGGCCACCACCATGGCACTGCTGATGTTCATCTGGAGAGCGTCGAGGGAATCGGGCACGGGAAAATGCACACTGTTAGTTTGCTAACTATCAATATCGCATTGACGGGGAATTTCAGTCAAGTTTTGAAACAAATAGGTTGTCAGGGGAGAAAAACGCCGAGGTTGGACGACTCAGCGTTTTTTGGCTTTCTCATAGACACTGCTGCGCTCGCGTTTTCCCACAGCGACTACCGAAACGACGATTCGCTCATCTATCACTTGATAGACCAGACGGTAACCAGAAGCCTTCAGTTTGATTTTGTAGCAGTCAGGCATTCCATGAAGCGCATCAGCCGATACCCTTGGCAGCGATAACCTTTCAGCGAGCTTTTTCTTGAATTGATCTCGCAGCGTATGACCCAGCTTGTTCCACTCCTTATGAGCAGACGGTAGAAATTCGAGCTTATAGGTCATCCAGGTTTACCGAAATGGGTGTTTCATGACTGCGGGAACGGACGATCTCGGCCAGTTCCAAATCATCAAGCCGCTCCATCATGGCTTCGTAAACATCGGCTGGCACCATGTAACCCATGACGCGATTATGGTTCAGCACAGCCACAGCACCACCCTGTGCGCCACTCAACACTGCTGACGGATTTTTCTTCAATTCGGAAACACTGACCGCCATATCGGCAAGAACACTTTGCATAATAAAAGACCTCAATTGAGGTCGTGATATTGGTCTATTTAGAACTTTCAGACAACCGCAAAAACGATCAGCCGCTAAATGGTTGCAAAATAGTCACCCCTCCCGCCCCTTGCGCAACAACACATTCAGCTGATCCACCACTTCCGCCCAATCCGCATCATCAAGAATCTCATCCCGCAAGAAATCCGCCTGACTTTTGCTCCAGAAAAACGCGTCCGCCAGATGCAGTTCGGGTTTGAGCGGGGAATGGGTGGCGATGAATTGGTCGATGCTGGTCGGGTCGTTGTCCATTCCCAGTTGTTTGAACAGGGACGGCAGGCTGTGAGTTGGCTGCTCCATGGAGGACTCCTTCAAGAATGCGGTGGGTGGGAGATTATTCGCGAGCAAGCTCGCTCCCACAGGTTGAGCGCATTCCCCTGTGGGAGCGAGCTTGCTCGCGAAGGCGTCGGCAAAAGCGCTGCAAATCCTACTGACTCAACTCCCGCACCTCGGCATGCGGCACCATTTTCAGAAACTCGGGCATGCTCATGTGCAGCAGGTAGTTGTGGTTGCCGGCTTCCAGGTAGATGTCTTTCTGCCGGGTCAGCAGCGGGTCGATGACCATGTCCAGGCCGTAGGAATCACCGAGCGGCGGCACCGCGCCGCGTTCGCAGTCATTGAAGATATGCGCCAGGTTGCTCTCCCGGGTGATCTGCCATTCGCCGCGAATGCGCACTTTACTCAAGTCCAGATGCCGACTGGCCGGCAGCACGGCCATCAGGTAATGCCCGTGGTGGTCGTCGAGAATCACCGACTTGGCTACGCGCTCGGCGGGCACCCCGGAAACCCGCGCGGTTTCCAGGCTGCTGGCCGAGTGGCGGTGGGCCACGATGTCATATTCGCAGTGCGCCCGATTCAGGCTGCTCTGCACTTTTTTTGCCATACGCATGCTGCACCTCGGTGTCCCGCTGAACGTTATGACTGTTCTGCTGAGTCTAGTCCGGCAAGGCATTGGCGAAGGGAAATCCGCTCACTGGACACATCTGCTCATTGAGCAGAATTCATCCAGCGCCAAGCTCAACTAGACTTAAGGAAACACCCCCATGACTCTCCCGGAGGGTCACGTGAACAGCCGATGTTGCACGTTTTTCCTGATACTGCTGACCAGCGGCTCGGCCCTCGCGGCTGACGTCCCGCTGACGGCGGTCAATCCGGTCGGCCTGTGGCTGATCACCCTCGGTATTGCCTTTCTGATCGCCGAAGCGGCGCTGCCCAACTACGGGGTGATCGGCCTCGGCGGGATCATCATGTTCGTCATCGGCGCGCTGATTCTGGGCAGCGCCGAGTTGCCGGTGCCGATGATCATCAGCCTCGGCCTGCTCAGCGCACTGCTGCTGATCGCATTGATCGTCCGTGCCTTGAAAACCCGCCCGCGCCACGCCGTCAGCGGCGATGCCGGGCTGGTCGGCAGCGTGACGGCGGTGACCGCCGTGCAAGCGCAAAACGCCCACAACGGTTGGGTGCAATTGCAGGGTGAACACTGGCAAGTGCACAGCACGACACCGCTGCACGCCGGGCAATCGGTGCGCGTGGTCGGGCGAAATGGCTTATTGCTGAAAGTCGCCGCGACTGACGCGGTGCGACACGGAGAGTGATCATGGGTCTGCAAATCGGTTTTGTTGCACTGCTGCTGTTGGTGATAGCCCTCGCCGGGTCGACCTTCCGCATCCTGCGTGAGTACGAGCGCGGCGTGGTGTTCCAGCTCGGACGCTTCTGGCAGGTCAAGGGCCCGGGGCTGATCCTGCTGATTCCGGTGGTGCAGCAAATGGTCCGCGTCGATCTGCGCACCGTGGTGCTCGACGTGCCACCGCAGGACGTGATCACCCGCGACAACGTTTCGGTGAAGGTCAACGCGGTGCTGTACTTCCGCGTGCTCGACCCCCAGAAGGCGATCATTCAGGTCGAAGACTTTCTCTCGGCCACCAGCCAACTGGCGCAGACCACCCTGCGCGCGGTGCTCGGCAAACATGAGCTGGATGAACTGCTGGCCGAACGCGAGCAGTTGAACATCGACATCCAGCAGGTGCTCGACGCCCAGACCGATGCCTGGGGCATCAAGGTCGCCAACGTCGAGATCAAGCACGTTGACCTCAACGAGTCGATGGTGCGCGCCATTGCCAAACAGGCCGAAGCAGAACGGGAACGGCGGGCCAAGGTGATTCACGCCGAAGGCGAACTGCAGGCTTCGGAAAAGCTCATGCAGGCCGCCGAAATGCTCGGCCGTCAGCCCGGTGCGATGCAGTTGCGCTACATGCAGACGCTGAGTTCGATTGCCGGGGACAAGAGTTCGACGATTGTCTTTCCGTTGCCGATCGAATTGCTCAAGGGGATGGCGGATTTGTCGGGCAAATCCTGAGCCTGCGATCACCCGCGCGGTTTATCGGTGCTCGGCTCCCTCACGTACAAGCGTGCAAAAGCGCCGCCTGCATGGACATCGCTCTGCCGTTGCCAGCCTTCAGGCAACGCCGCAAACTCATCGGGTTCATCCAGCGTGCCGATCAACCACATCCGCGTGCTGCCCTTGGACACCTCGCCAAGCTGATCGAGGAAAACCTCTTCGCCGACCAAAGTGCCAAATCCGTAGGCATTGGGACGCGTGGAGCGCCCATCCGCCGCTGGTGGCGTGTACAGACGGATCTGCGCGTCAGTGCGGTTGTAATAGATGTAGCTGAGGTACCACATCATGTCGCTGGTGACGATCCGGTCACCCTCGGTGAAGTGTCGATTGACGTAGTCGACCAGCACGCTGAACTGATCATTGCTGTCGACCGTGGCATTGTTCTTCACACCCACCAGTTCGACCCCGACGAACAACATCAGAATCGCCAACGCCAGCACGCGAGAGCCGGTGTACAGCCGATCGACCGCCAGCGCCACCAGCATCGGCAACCCCAACGCATAGGCCGTCACGTACCGCTCGATGAACACCGGCGAGATGAACGACACGCCAAACACCAGCAGAATCGGCATCACGCTGTAGCACAGCAACAACAAGCTGCCGCGGAAAACGCTGCGATCACGATGCAGGGCAACAGCAATCACGGCTACCAGCGCCAATGGCAAAAGCAAAAACAGCCACCCCGGCAAGGTCATGCCGTCGTCCTGGATCAGCAACGACCAGACCATCGACGGCAATGAGCTGAGGGTCACCGGATCTTCCCAGCCAATGTCATTGCTGGCCTTGAGTTCCGGGATGTGCTGCAGCAGATCAAGCAGGTTTGGCACCCACGGCATGTACAGCAACGCGATGCTCAAGTTGGCCAGCCACCAGGCCGGACGCTGAATATGCCGCAGCCGATACCCCGGCTGCACGCGCACCGCTGTCAGATACAGCCAGTGGCTGATCACGCACAGAACGGTGAAGTAGTGGGTGTAGAACGCTGCCGTCATCAGCAACGCATAGGCCACCAGATAGCGATGCCGACGCGGCTGGCGCACCCAGTAGACCAGCGCGATCGTCGCGCCGATCAGCCACATGCCGAGCAGCGAATACATGCGCACTTCCTGGCTGTAGCGCACGGCCGTGGGTAACAACGCCAGCAACAGCCCGGCCAGCAACGCAGCGCGACGGGTGGCGAGCAGATCCACCAGCCACACACCGAGGCCGACGGTGATGATCCCCGGCAGCGCACTCATCAAGCGAATGGACAGGATGCCGTCACCGAACAGCCCGATCCAGCCGTGCAGCAGCAGGAAATACAGCGGTGGGTGCACGTCGTGGGCCGCTAGCCCCCAGATCTCGGCCAGTGGAAACTGGCTCAGCAGGACGCTGGAGCCTTCGTCGAACCAGATCGCCGCCGCCGTCAGGTCGAAAAAACGCACCGCCGCCGCGAGCAGCATGATCGGTAACAGCCAGTGCTCTCTGGCCCAGCGAAGCAGACGCAAGGCCACCAGCCATGCACCCGGGACCGCGCGCGGATCCTGCGTGTCGCCAACCGGCGTTTCTCTGTGTGCCGCCATTGCATCCTCTTGCTGTGCCGGAATATCGCGAACGGATGGAGCCGAACCTGCCCGTCACTTTAGGTCAGCCACGGGAGGGCCGTCGATGGCGGTGTGCGCTTTCACGACATCCGGCACCCCGGCCAATCCCAAACAGCCCTCGGCATTTCCAGTTCAGGCCATCAGCGTTGCGCCATCTCCCCCGCCGGATACACCGACTCCCAGCCCCCGCCCAACGCCCGGTACAACCCGACCATCGCCAGCGAAACGCCGGTCGAGCTTTCCACCCACTGCTCCTGAGTCGCCAGCAACGCGCCTTGAACGGTGAGCACGTTGACGAAATCGACCACGCCTTCGACGTACTGCTGCTGCGCGGTGCGCAGGGCGATCTGGTTCTGGCGTACGGCTTCGGCAAGGCTGTCGCGGCGGCGTTGGCTGGCGTTGTAGGCCGTCAGCTGGTCGTCGATTTCATGCCAGGCGCGCAGCACGGTCTGCTGGTAGGCGATGGCCGCTTCCTGTTGCTGGGCTTCGCGCAGTTGCAACATGCCTCGCAGGCGTCCGCCGTCGAACAGCGGCAGGCTCAATTGCGGGCCGATACCGAAAGCGCGCGAGCCCCAGGAACCGAAATCGCTCAGCTGCATTGCCTGCGAGCCGAGGTTGCCGGACAGGGTGATGCGCGGATAGAAATCGCCCTTGGCCACGCCAATATTGGCGGTGGCAGCATGCAGGCGCGCCTCGGCCTGTCGGATGTCCGGACGGCGTTCGGCCAGTTGCGACGGCAGGCCGATGGCGACTTGCAGCGGTGACTGCGGCACGGCGGCATCTGTCGATAACTCTTTGGCCAGCGCCTGGGGCGCTTCGCCCATCAACAGGCTGATCGCATTGATCAGTTGCGACTGGCGTTGTTCGAGCGCCGGCAGGCGCGATTCGATGGCCGCAACCTGTGCGGCGGCTTCGGCGACGTCGAGATCGGTCGCTACACCATCGTTGAGGCGCAGTTGCGACAGCTTGAGGCTGTGCCGGGCGACGTCAAGGTTCTGCTCGGTGACCGCGCGGGTGTTCTGCACACCGCGGAGCTGGATGTAGTTCTGCGCGGTGTCGGCCAGAACCGCGAGCAACACGCCGCGACGGTCGTTTTCGGCGACTTCGAGGTTGGCGTCGGCGGCCTCGGTTTCCCGGCGCACGCGGCCCCAGAAATCCAGTTCCCACGAGGCGGAGAAACCGGCATCCCACAGGTTGAAGGCGGAATCGCCGTTGTGCCCGGACGGGTCGCTCAAGCCCTTGCCGCTGTTGCGTTGGCGAGCGTAGCTGCCGGTCGCCGCAGTGGTCGGATAACGATCCGCGGTGATCACCTGGCGCGCGGCGCGGCTTTGTTGCAAACGGCTGCTGGCCAATTGCAGGTCGAGGTTGCTGCTCATCGCCCGCTGAGTGAGGGCCGAGAGTTGCGCATCATGGAAAATCTCCCACCAGCGTTCGCTCAGCGGTTCGCTGACCACCTGACTAGCGGCGGCCTTCGCGGGTTTGGCCCAGTCGGCGATCTGCGTGACTTCGGGCTTGTGGAAGTCCGGGCCGACGGTGCAGGCACTGAGGCCAAACAAGCTCACCACAACAAGTGACTGAAACAGACTTTTGTGGCGAGGGAGCTTGCTCCCGCTCGGGTGCATAGCACTCGCGATTTTTGCGGTCGCTTCGCAACCCAGCGGGAGCACGCTCCCTCGCCACAGGTTTTTATGCAGAGTCATCGCTGAGTTACCTCACGCTCCGACGCCGCCGGACTGCGGGTATCGATGCTCGCCTCCACCGACATGCCCACACGCAATCGCTCGGCCAACGGCTGACCCGGTTCGAGCATGATCTTCACCGGAATCCGCTGCACGACCTTGGTGAAATTACCGGTGGCGTTGTCCGGCTTCACAGCGGCGAAGGTCACGCCGGTCGCCGGGGCGATACTCTCGACGCGGCCGCTCAACGCTTCGCCGCCGAGACTGTCGACGCGTACCTGCACGTCTTGCCCCGGCTGCACGTCGGTGAGTTGGGTTTCCTGAAAGTTGGCGATCACATACGCCTGACGCAATGGCACCACCGCCAGCAGCTTGCTGCCCGGCGTGACATAAGCGCCGACACGCACCGCGCGCTCGCCGACCATGCCGTCCTGCGGCGCGGTGATGCGCGTGTAGGACAGCTCGAAACTGGCGATTTCCAGCGCCGCTTGTGCGTGCTTCAGATTGCCTTCGGCAGCATCGCGCTGCGCCGTGAGAATCTCCACCTGCTTGCGCTCGGCCGCCAGTTTCGCGCTGGCAGTGTCGAGCCGAGCGCTCGCCTGATCGATGCGCGTGCGGGCCTGTTGCGCGTTCTGCACCGTGCCGGCACCGACGCCAGCGAGGTGGTTGTAGCGATTGAGTTCCTGCTGGGCGAAGGCCATTTCCGCCTTGGCCGAGACCACCGAAGCCTGGGCCTGAGCGATCACCGAGGTCTGCCGTTCCAGCGTCGCCCGGGCGTTTTGCAACTGGGCACGGGCGACCAGAGTCTGTGCATCGGCGGCTTCAGCGGCCGCACGCAAATCACGGTCATCGATCAACGCCAGCAATTGCCCGGCCTTCACTTGCTGGTTGTCTTCCACCAGCACTTCCTTGATGAACCCGGCCACGCGCGGCACCACCAGGGTGTAGTCGGCGGAAACGAACGCATCGTTGGTGTTTTGCTGAGTACTCTTGCCGAACAGTCCCGGCACCGCCAGGTACAGCAACACGCCGACCGCCAGTGCGGCGGCCACGGCCACCGCGAGTTTTTGCTTTGCTTGAGTCGTCATAAAAACCTTCGGTATCAGTGAAGCAATCAGGTCGGCGCGCGGGGCGGAAAGATCCGCGTCGGCAGCCAGAAAATCAGCAGGATCAGCGCCACTGCGACACCAGCCATGCACACATAGAGATCAGAAGAAGTCAGCACCACGGCCTGTTCGTGCAGACGATGGGCAAGGCCCGGATCGCTGCGATCGGCCAGCGGTGAGTTGCCGAGGTTGTCGATCAACATGGTCGAATGGAAATGCAGGCGCGCGGTGGTCAGCGCCTCGATGACGCCGGTGGCGATCACCGCCGCCAGGCCTTTCACCGTGTTGAACCACGCCGAAGCGAACGGCCCGTCCTGTGGCTGGATGCTGCCGGTGGACAACATCAACAACGGCAGCACCGACATCGGCTGACCGAAAATCTGCAGCCATTGCAGGACGTAGAAATTGTCGCGAATCCACTCCGAGGTCAGCAGCGAGCCGCCCAGGCAGGACAGGGTCAACATGCTCAAACCGATGCCGAGCACCCAGCGGCAATCGACCCAGCGCAGGTTGCACAGCGCCGCCACCAGAGGCAGTGCGATCAACTGCGGCAACGCGGCGATCAGCATGATCGGCGCAGTCTGCACCGGGCGATAACCCTGCACCTGCGCCAGATAGCTCGACGGAATCAGCACCACCGCCTGCAATACCACCAGCACCCCGGCCAGGGTCATCAGCGCGAACGACAGGTTGCGGATGCCGAGCATCTGCAACTTGAAAAACGGAACCGGCTGCGACCATTCATTGATCAGAAACGCCACCAGCAACAGCGAGCCGGCACCGAGCAACGCGCAGATCAGGTTCGATTCGAACCAGTCCAGCCGATTGCCCTGGAGCAAGCCGATCACCAGCATGCAGATCGCCGGAAAACCCAGCAGCAGGCCTTTCCAGTTGAACGTCTTGAGGCGCTCCAGGCGCAGCGGGTCCTGCGGAATGCCCCAGGCGACCATCGCCATGGCGATCAGGCACGGCACGATGATTTGCCAGAACGTCCATTGCCAACCGACGTATTCACTCCACAAACCCGCCAGTGGCGTGCCGAGCCCGGGGCCGAACGTCGCCGTCAACGCGTAACCGGCCAGGCCATAGAGTTTGAAATTGGCTGGCAGAAAGCGCAGGGCGACGGTCATCAGCATCGGCGGTAGCGCACCGCCGGCCAGCCCTTGCAGGGTACGCATCAGCAGCAGGCTTTCATAGTTGGGGGCGAACGGGCACAGCACGCCGAGCAGGGTAAACAGGCTGATCGCGCAGAGGGTGAAACGGCGCAGCGAGAAGGTCACCGAGCACCACGGTGCAAACGCCATGGCCGCCACCGAGGTTGCGGCGTAGCAGGACACCAGCCAGGTGCCTTCGTCGTAACCAATGTTCAGCGCGCCACGGATGTCGGCCAAAGCGACTTTGGTCACCATCTCGTTCAGACCCGAGACCAGCACCGCCAGCAACACGCCAACCAGGCCGGTGATGATCCGCGCGCCGAACACCGGTGGCGCGGCCGCCGTCGCCGGACTGGCCGCAGCGACAGGCGCCGGGGCGGTCAGGGATGTCATGAATGCACACTCCGGAGGGAAAAATACCGGAGCATCTTAGTCGGGCTTAGTGCTGACGAAAATTGACTTATTGGCAGGTTATAAGTGCGTCAGACACAACGATTTTCCTGTAGGAGTGAGCGTGCTCGCGATGGCGCCATTTCAGTCGATACTTTTGGCGACTGATACACCGCTATCGCGAGCAGGCTCACTCCTACAGAGATTTGCGTGGTTTGTGGGATCAGGGTTGCGCGGCCAGCCACGTCTCGTCACAACAGGCCTTGAGCGTTTCACGCAGCCAGCGGTGCGCCGGGTCTTTGTCGAAGCGCGGGTGCCAGGCCTGGGTCAGCATCAGGGTCGGCAACGGGATCGGCAGATTGAACGAGCGCAGCTTCAGGCCCAGTCGACGCACGCTGAGCAACGCTTCCTTGGGCACCGGCAGGATCAGGTCGGAATCCGGCAAGGCAAACATCGCCGCGTGGAAACTTGGCGCAATCACCGCCACCCGCCGCTCCAGGCCCAAGGCATTCAACGCGGTATCAATCGGGCCGCGAGCAATGCCACGGCGCGACATGCTGATGTGCGAGTAACCGGCATAGCGCTCAGCGGTGATTTCGCCGTCGAGCAGTGGATGATCCTCACGCACCAGGCCGACGAAATGCGTGGAGAACAGGTTCTGCACTTTGACTTCCGGGGTCACCGGACGGGTGTTGCTGACACTCAGGTCAATCCGCCCTTCGCGCAGCGCCTCGTCGTCGCCATCGCCTTCGGGGACGAAGCGCAATTCGCAGTGCGGCGCCTGCTGGTCAAGGGTGTCGAACAGCTTGCCGCCGTACACGCCGATGAAAAAGTCATTGGCGCGGATGCTGAAGCGCCGGCGCAGGGTGCCCAGTTCCACACTGTCGGCGGAGCGAAACAGCAGCGCCGCCTGCTCGACGACATCGCGCACCTGCTCGCGCAATTCGAGGGCTTTGGGGGTTGGCACCAGGCCACGGCCAGCGCGCACCAGGATCGGGTCGCCGATGGCTTCGCGAATGCGCGTCAGGGTGCGGCTCATGGCGGCGGGGCTGAGGTTCATCCGCCGTGCGGCGCCGACCACACTGCCTTCGTCGAGCAGGGCGTCGAGGGCGACCAAGAGGTTCATGTCCGGGAGTTGCATGCAGAGCACTCGTGGCTGATCTGGATTGATCCGGGTGCAATGCTAGCAAACATCTCTCAAGTTAAGCGGCGCCAATTAAAGACGCTATCGCGAGCAGGCTCACTCCTACATTTGATCTTCAGCGATCGCAAATTTTGTGTTCGACGCAGCCCCCTTGTAGGAGTGAGCCTGCTCGCGATGGCGCCAGTGGGAACAGCACAAATTACCGCTGCATGCCCCAACGCTTTACGGTCACCCGCTCCAGCGTATCGAACACCAGATTCTCCACCAGCAATCCAATCAGGATCACCACCGCCAATCCGGCAAACACCTTGTCGGTGTACAGCTCATTGCGATTCTGAAAAATGTACCAGCCCAACCCGCCCTTGCCACTGGTCGCACCGAACACCAGTTCGGCGGCGATCAGCGTGCGCCAGGCGAATGCCCAGCCGATTTTCAGCCCGGCGAGGATCGATGGCAGCGCTGCCGGGATCAGGATGAACAGCACAAAGCGCATGCCCTTCAGCCCATAGTTGCGCCCGGCCATGCGCAGGGTTTCCGAGACGCCGAGAAAACCGGCGTAGGTGTTCAACGCCAGCGCCCACAGTACTGAATGCACCAGCACGAAAATCAGGCTGTTCTGCCCCAGCCCGAACCAGAGCAACGCCAGCGGCAGCAAGGCAATCGCCGGCAGCGGATTGAACATCGAGGTCAGGGTGCTCAGCAGATCCCGGCCAAACTGGGTCGACACCGCCAGCGTGGTCAGGGCAAACGCCAGCACGATACCGATCAGGTAACCCTTGATCAGCACCACCAGCGATATCCACACCTTGCCCAGCAACTCACCGCTGAGCAGGCCGTCGTACAGCGCATGAGCGGTCTGCAGGAAACTCGGCAGCAGCAGGTCGTTGTTCTGCACCCGGGCGATCACTTCCCAGAGAATCGCCAGCAGAATCAGGATCACACTCTTACGCAACCAGCCCTGTTGCCACAGGCGTTGGCCCAGCGGCAGTTCGCGCTCCAGCGGCACGCTGGTCAGTGGTTCAAGAACGGTTTCAAACTCTTGTCGTACAGACGATGGTTGGCTCATCGGGCAATCCTCCAGAACGCTCAATAAGCGATGCGAATGTCGTTGAAGTCATGGTCACGCTCGGTTTCCGGCGACTGGCCTTCATCGAACAGCAAACGGTGAATGCGCCGTGCCGACTCCTGAAACGCCACACCGCCGAGGCTTTGCAGATCGTATTGATGGCTGTGCACTTCGGCGCGTACCCGCCCCGGATGTGGCGACAGCAGCAGGATGCGATTGCCGACCACCAGCGCCTCTTCGATCGAGTGGGTGACGAACAGCAAGGTAAAGCGCACCTCTTCCCAGAGCAGCAACAATTCTTCCTGCATCTTGCGCCGGGTCAGCGCATCCAGCGCGGCGAACGGCTCGTCCATCAAAAGGATTTTCGGCTGCATCGCCAGCGCCCGGGCAATCGCCACCCGCGCCTTCATGCCGCCGGACAGGGTGTGCGGATAGGCATCGGCAAACGCTGCCAGACCGACTTTTTCCAGATAGTGCAGCGCGCGTTCTTCGGCCTCCTTTTTCTTCAGCGTGCGCGAGGCGAGCAGCGGAAACATCACGTTCTGTTTCACGGTTTTCCACGGCGGCAGCTGATCGAATTCCTGGAACACCACGATCCGATCCGGACCGGGTCCATCGACCCGCTGACCTTGCAGGCGAATCTCGCCTTCGCTCGGCGCAATGAACCCGGCGGCCGCTTTCAACAAAGTGGACTTGCCACAGCCGGACGGGCCGAGCAGCACGAAGCGGTCCGCCGGATCGATTTCGAAACTGACCTGATGCGTGGCCCGCACCACCCGTTGCGGGGTGCGATATTCGAGGCTGACGTTATCCACCGCCAGCAGCGCTTGTGTACTGGCGATCGGGTTGCTGGCCGCGTGGCCTTGCAAAGGGGCGTTCATCTCGATCAGCTCCCCTGCAGCGGTTTGGCGTCCTGGAAGAAATAGTCCTTCCACGATTCCGGTTTGTTCTTGATCGCACCGACGCGGTAGAGGAATTCGGCCAGTGGGTAGGTATTTTTCGGCGTGACGCTGAATTCGAATTGCGGGTTGTCGATGATTTTCAGCAGCTCGGCGCGGTCGATCCTGGCCTTGGTCACGCGGATGTAGGTGTCCGCCGCCGCGCCCTTATCGTTCTGGGCAAATTGCGCGGCCTCGCTCAGCGCTTCGACGAAGGCTTTGTAGGTTTTCGGGTTCTCGTTGCGGAATTTCTCGGTGGCGAACAGCACGGTTGGCGAGTTCGGGCCGAGGATGTCGTAGGAGTTGAGCACCACGTGCACGTTCGGGTTCTGCAGCGCCTGATCCTGGAACGGCGGGTTGGAGAAATGCCCGGTTAGCTCGGTGCCGCCGGCAATCAGCGCAGCGGTCGCATCCGGGTGCGGCACGGCGATGGTGTACTTGTCGAGGCGATTGAATTCCTTGTCACCCCATTGCTTGGCCGCCGCGTATTGCAGGAAGCGCGACTGCACCGACACGCCCACCGCCGGCACCGCAATGCGGTCCTTCTCGGTGAAATCGGCAATGGTTTTGACCTTGGGATTGTTGCTCACCAGGTAGTACGGGAAGTTGCCCAGCGAGGCCACGGCCTTGACGTTCTGCTTGCCGTGGGTGCGATCCCAGATGGTCAGCAACGGGCCGACCCCGGCGCCGGCAATGTCGATGGAACCGGACAACAGGGCATCGTTGACCGCCGCGCCGCCCGAGAGCTGCGTCCAGTCGACCTTGATGTCGAGGCCTTCCTGCTTGCCGTACTTCTCGATCAGGCCCTGATCGCGCACCACGTTGAGCAATAAATAGACAATCCCGAACTGTTCGGCGATGCGGATTTCACCTTCGGCGTGGGCCACGGTCGGCGCCACCAGGCTGCCGGCAATCAGGCTGAAACCCAGGCCGATGGCCGCCGCCAGCGGTGCAAATGGAAGACGTTTGGACATGATCGAATCTCCGGCAAATCAGAAAGGCGCGTCGCCCTGAATAGTCGTGCGATACAGCTTGCGGCGCAGGTGCGCAGGGCAGCCGGCGGCAAGGTGGATCAGCGAACGGTTGTCCCAGAACACCATGTCGTGGGGCTGCCACTGATGGCGGTAGATGTTTTGCGGCAACACGCTGTGGGCGTAGAGCTCGGCCAGCAATTGTTTGCTCTCGTCTTCCGGCAGGCCGACGATGCGGGTGGTGAAGCCTTCGCTGACGAACAACGCCTTGCGGCCGTTTTCTGGATGAGTGCGGACGATCGGGTGCACCACTTCGGCGACCTGCGCCAATTGCTCCGGGGTCAGGGTCGGGCGCCAGTTGCCTTCGAATTTGGTCTCGCTGTAGCGCGCGGTGTAGGAATGCGCGGCCGAGCGGCCTTCCACGGCTTTGCGCAGCGCTTGCGGCAGGTTGTCCCAGGCTTTATGCATGTCGGCAAACAGGGTGTCGCCGCCCTCGGACGGCAACTCCTGGGCGTGCAGCATCGAGCCGAGACTCGGCAGCTCCTTATAGGAAAGATCCGAATGCCAGAACTTGCCGGCGTCACCCAGACCGATGTTCTGGCCGTTCTCGACGATGTTGGAAACGATGAGGATTTCCGGGTGATTGGCCAGCAGGAACTGCTTGAGTACGTGGATCTGCAACACGCCGAAACGGCGGCTGAAATCGATTTGCTGTTGCGGGGTGATGCGCTGGTCGCGGAAGACCACGACGTGGTGATCCAGGTGCGCACGATGGATGCGCGCGAAGTCCTGGTCGTTGACCGGCCGGGTCAGGTCCAGGCCGATGATTTCGGCACCGACGGCACCGCTGAACGGGCGAATTTCAAAGCTTTGCGGCGCGGCAGTCGCGGCGCTTGGGGTGGCAGTAGCTGCGGACATCTCTCAATCTCCCACGCACGGCGCGCTCACGGGCGCGCACGTCGATCAGACACTCACGCTGGATTGCGTGTCGGTTCAGGTCGTGCGGCGCGCCGATTGGTCGGCAGGTACGCAGGTGGATGACTTTAAAGCTATAAGAACCGGAAATTAAATACCGTTAATGAATAACGATATGGCAGATGGTGAGGAATGGACTGGATGGTGAGTGACGATTTGTGTCACTTCTATGCGTAATGTGGCAACTTCACTGGCGCCTTCGCTGGCAAGCCAGCTCCCACAGTTTCCGATGTCGAGCACACAATCGTGTTCCAACCGGAAACTCTGTGGGAGCTGGCTTGCCAGCGATGAGGCCCTGATGACCGCTAGAGAATCAACGCTCGTGCAACGCCTCGGCCCGCGCCCGGATGATCGGTTTGAGCAGATAACTCAACACCGATTTCTTGCCGGTGATGATATCCACCGACGCCACCATCCCCGGGATGATCAGCAACGGCTTGTCATCGGTGCCCAGGTGGCTGCGCTCGGTGCGCACCTTGATGATGTAATAGGTGGTTTTCTTGTCTTCGTCGGTGATGGTGTCGGCACCGATCTGCTCCAGCTTGGCTTTGAGCCCGCCGTAAATGGTGTAGTCGTACGCGGTGAATTTGACGATCGCTTCCTGCCCCGGGTGCAGGAAGGCAATGTCCTGCGGACGGATCTTGGCTTCGACCAGCAAGGTGTCGTCCAGCGGCACGATCTCCACCATGTCGCTACCCGGCTGGATCACGCCGCCGATGGTGTTGACCAGCAACTTGTTGACGATGCCGCGTACCGGCGAGGTGACCAGCGTCCGGCTGACCCGATCTTCCAGCGCCTTGCCGGTGGCCTGGGCCTTGTTCAGATCGGTGCGGGCTTCATTGAGCTGGGTCAGCGCCTCGCTGCGGAATTTGCCGCGCGTCTCGTCGATCTTGCGCTGGACTTCCTTGATCGCCGATTCGGCGCGCGGGATCGCCAGCGTGGTCGCATCCAGTTGCCCACGGGTTTCCACTTCGGCACGTTTGAGTCGCAGCACTTCCACCGGCGATACCGCGCCCTGCGCCACCAGCGGCTCGGACATGTTGATTTCCTGGCGTTGCAGGCCCAGCTGCTGACGGTACTGCGCTTGCTTGGAGCTGAATTCACGCAGCTCTTGCTGACGCTGGATCAACTGCTCCTGCAAACCGCCGATCTCGTCGTGCAGTTGCTGACGCCGGCTGATGTACAACGATTCTTCGCTTTTCGCCTGACCCGGCACGGCTTTGAGCACGTCTTCCGGGAAATTCAGTGGACGGTCATCGACCTCGGCGCTCAGGCGTTCGACGCGCAACAGCATCGACAGCCGATCAGCCTCAGTTTCGCCGACGTTGGAGGCAAAACGCGTGTCGTCCAGACGAATCAGCGGCGCGCCGGCCTCGACGATCTGACCTTCCTTGACGAACATTTCCGAGACAATCCCGCCCTCAAGGTTCTGGATTTTCTGGATCTTCGACGACGGAATCGCCTTGCCGTCGCCCTTGGTCACTTCGTCGATGACGGCGAAGTTAGCCCACAGCAACAGGAACAGAAAGAAGCCGATGATTGCCCAGATGGTCAGGCGCACGACGCGCGGGGCGTCCTCGATCAGCGCCTTGTTGACCTCCGGCAGCGGCTGGCCCTGCAGCGAGGCAGAACCCTTGAAGTAGCGACGGATCGACTCTTTGACACCCGACTTAAGCAACACTGATCTGCCCCTTCTTCAACGCTTCCATCACGGCGGCTTTCGGGCCATCGGCGAGAATCTGTCCACGGTCGACCACCAGCAGGCGGTCGACCAGCGACAGCAGCGAGGCCCGGTGCGTCACCAGCACCACGGTCTTGTTTTCAACCACGGCAGCCAGACGTTGCTTGAGGCGTTCTTCGCCGGTGTTGTCCATGGCGCTGGTTGGTTCGTCGAGCAGCAGGATCGGCGGATTGAGCAGCAGCGCCCGCGCCAGTGCGACGTTCTGCCGTTGGCCACCGGACAGGTTCTGCCCGCGCTCGCCGACTTGCAGTTCATAACCCTGCGGATGCAGGCGGGCGAATTCGTGCACGCCGGCCAGTTCGGCGGCTTGCAGCACCAACTCGTCTTCGACGTAACGTGCGCCGGAGATCAGGTTGTCACGCAGCGTGCCGGCCAGCAGCTGGATGTCCTGAGGCACGTAGCCAATGTTGTAGCGCAGCTCGCTGACGTCGATCTGGCGGATATCCACGCCGTCCACCAGCAACGCGCCATCGTCCGGTTGATACAGGCCCACCAGCAGTTTCGCCAGCGAACTCTTGCCCGAACCACTGCGACCGATGATGCCGATCTTCTCGCCGGGACGGATCACCAGGTTGATGTTCTTCAGCGCCGGGTTCTGCTGTTCCGGGTAGGTGAAGTTCAACTGACGGCACTCGATCGCGCCCTGCAACACCTTGCGGCTCAGCGGGCGCTCTTCGAAATTGCGCTCCTGCGGCAGCTCCATCATCTGGTCAACCGAAGTCATGGTCACCCGCGCCTGCTGGTAGCGGGTCAGCAGACCGGACAGCGACGCCAACGGGCTGAGCGCGCGGCCGCTGAGCATGTAGCAGGCAATCAGGCCGCCCATGCTCAGGTTGCCGGCGATGATCTGGTACACGCCGAAGACGATCATGATCACCCCGGCCAGTTGCTGGATCAGCAAGGTGATGTTCATCGCCAGACCGGAGAGCATTTTCACCCGCAGCTCGAGGCGGCTGAGGGTGCCGATGGTCTGTTCCCACTGATACTGGCGTTCGCTTTCGGCGTTGTTGACCTTGACCGCATCGAGGCCGGCGAGGGTTTCGATCAGGCTCGACTGACGCTCGGCACCGAGGGCCATGGTGCGTTCCATGGTCGCTATCAGCGGCTTCTGCAGCGCATAGCCGATCAACAGCGCAATCGGGAACGCCAGCACCGGAATCCACACTAGATGCCCGCCAAGAATGGCGATGACGATGAAGATCAGAATGGTGAACGGCAGGTCGATCAGGCTGGTCAGGGTCAGCGAGGCGAGGAAGTCGCGCAGACTCTGAAACTCATGGATGTTCTGCGCGAAGCTGCCGACCCGCGCCGGGCGGTACTTCATCGCCATGCCGACGATGCGCTCGAACAGCGTCGCGGAGATGATCAGGTCGGTTTTCTTGCCCGCCAGATCCAGGCACAGGCTGCGCAGGCTCTTGAGAATCAGGTCGAAAATGTAGGCACCAGTGATGCCCAGCGCCAGCACCCACAGGGTCGCTTCGGCCTGGTTCGGCACCACGCGGTCGTAGACGTTCATCACGAACAGCGGCGCGGCCATGGCGATGATGTTGATCAGGAAACTGGCGGCGATCGCATCGGCGTACAGCCAGCGCGAACGCTTGAGGGTATCGCGGAACCACGAGCGAGCGCGCGGGATCAGCGTGCCGTGGTTGACGTCGAATTTGTGCTGCGGCTGAGCGAAGAACACTTTGCCGGTGTAGTCGTCGGCCAACAGTTCGCGGCTGACCACCGATTCGCCGCCATCGCTTTCGCTGAGCAGCACCCGGGCTTCGTTGTCACCTTGCCAGCCGAGCAGAACAGCACTGCGGCCATCCTTGAGCAGCAACAGCGCCGGCATGGCAATCGCCGGAATCTCTTCCAGCTTGCGTTGCAGCACCCGGCCCTGCAGCCCGGCGCGAGCGGCCGCGCGGGGCAGCAACTCGACACTCAGGCGTTGTTTGGGCAACGGCAGGCCAGTGGTGAGCATCGCCGCGCTGGCGGGTTTCTGGTGCAGCATGCACAGAGCGAGCAGACCATCCAGTAACGGATCGTCGTGCATCGCGCGCGGATCATGAATGAGTTGAACTCGACTGACTTCTGATTCCACGCTCGGCACTCTTGGCTAACAATTGAACAATGAAGGTTCTGCTCAATTCATACCCGGCAGTTGGACCTTCGGCTTCACATCGTTCTGCACGACGGATGCCAACGGTGCGACCACTCCCTGGCTCTTGAGCAACTCGCCCATGGTCGCCTTGATTCGATACTGAGTAAATAACTGAATGTTCTTGATTTCGGCCAGACGGCGCGAAGCGGTGAACAACTCGTTTTCGCTGTCGAGCAAATCGAGCAGGGTGCGCTCGCCGAGGCTGAACTGACGCTGGTAGGCGGTACGCACCGCGGTGCTGTGATCAACGTACTGCTGAGCGATCGGCACCTGCGCATTGGCATTGTTCAGGGCGTTCCAGGCCAGACCCAGTTCTTCGTTCAACTGACGCAGGGCGTTGTTGCGGATGTCCAGCGCCTGGTTCGACAGGTACGACTTGGATTCCAGATCGGCCTTGTTGCTGCCACCGGAGTACAGGTTGAAGCGCATGCGCAGCATCGCCTGCCATTCGTTGTTGTGGCCGTTCTGACCGTCGAGATCGTTGTCGGCTGTGCGACCCAGCTCGGCGTCGAAACGCGGGTAGAAGGTCGACTTGGCGGTTTCGTACTGCTTCTCGGCAGCGGCAATATCGGACTCGGCCGAGCGCAGGATCGGGCTGTTTTCCAGCATCTGCGTCCGGGCTTCATTGAGGTTGGCCGGCATCATCGCCATGAACGGCGCCGGGCGCTCCAACTGGTCAGGCATCTGGCCGACGGCACTGAGGAAGTTGGTCTCGGAGTCGGCGAGGTTGGTCTGTTCGGTGATCAGATTGTTGCGGGCCTGAGCCATCCGCGCTTCAGCCTGATCGAGGTCAGCGCCGCTGCCAACGCCGCGCTGGGTGCGCAGCTGGATCTGGTCGTAGATGCGCTGGTGGCTTTTGAGGTTCTCTTCGGCCAGACGCACGAATTCGCGGCGGGTCAGCACGTCCAGATAGACCTGGGCGACGGTCAGTGCGGTGCGCTCGGAAGTGCCGAGCAGCGAATAGGCGCGGGAGTTGACGGTGGCTTGTTGACGCCCGACTTCGCTGGACGTGGCAAAACCGTCAAAAACCATTTGCGAGAGACGTAAACTTGACTCGCTGCGGTTCAAAGTTTCCCAGTGGTTGCCACCACCGTTGGCGCGGGTGGTCACGCTGTCGGTGCCCTCACGGCCATAACCGCCCAGCAGATCGACCTTGGGCAGGTATCCACCTTTGGCTGCCTTTAACTGATAATCCGCGGCCAAACGACTGTTGACCCCCGCCTGGATTTCCGGATGGACATCCAGTGCCTGTTGCATGGCTTCTGGTAAGGATTGTGCTTGGACGAAAGAGGCGGCGAGGGCGAACGGTAGAGCCTTGAACAAGTGCAAACGCATGGTAAAGATTTCCCAGGACTTCTTGTCTTGAATCACAGCAAAACGTGCTGCTGCGTCGGATGATTGGCAACCGGAATGACCGTATGTCGGAAAGTTCGAAATTGGAACTTGATCACATGCTGAGGGACAGGTCGCCGCGGAAATATCAATGTGACATTAGTGGGGCGATTGTTTAGGATGGCACCCAGAAGGTCAATAGTTTGGCATAAAGTTAATAGCGAAAGAATCTAGCCAAATTATTGACGAAGAACAGCGTCAATCTTGATTCGCAAATTTTAAAAGTACGTCCAGACTGAATCGGCGCCGAAGCCATCAGGCTATGGAAGTCAACTGAACGTGACACCCGGAGAGTCTTCAATGAGCAGTGTTGTTGCCATCGTCAAAAGCATTGTCGGTCAGGTATTCGTGGTCTCCCCCGAGGGTGTACGCCGCGTGCTCGTTGAAGGCGATCGCCTGTATGTCGGCGACCAGATCGACACCGGCCTCTCCGGCGCTGTATCGCTGGAACTGGCGGATGGCCGCACCCTGGACCTGGGCCGTGAAACCCAATGGAGCGCCAACGCGCCTGACTCCAGCACTGACCTGGCCGAGGCCACCGCGCAGGCCGCGCCTTCTGTAGCCGAGCTGCAGCAGGCCATCGCCGCCGGCGCCGACCCGACCACCGCCCTTGAAGCCACCGCTGCCGGCGCTACCGCCGCAGGGACTGGCGGCGCGGCAGGCGGCGGTCATAGTTTCGTGATGCTCGACGCCACCGCTGGCCGCGTCGACCCGACCATCGGTTTCCCGACCGCAGGCATCAACTCCGGTGCGCAAGCGGCACAGAACATCACCGGTGGCCAGACCACCGACACCACCACCAACGCCCTGCGTGAGTCGACCCTGAGCCTCAGCGCCACGCCGACCATCACCGAAGCCGGCGGCGTGCTGGTGTACACCGCGACCCTGACCCAGGCGCCGCTGACCGACCTGACCATCACCCTGTCGAACGGCTCGGTGATCGTGATTCCGGCCGGCTCCACCACCGGCACTGTCAACGTGCCGCTGGCACCGAACGACACCGTCTACAACGACCCGACCCAGATCGATGTGACCGTCACCGGCACCACCGGCGGCAACGGCATCACCGTGACCCCGCCGACCACCCCGGCCACGACCCAGGTCACCGACACCATCGACACCACCACCGTCACCCTGAACGCTGGCGACAGCGTCACCGAAGGCGGCCAGATCACCTACACCGCGACACTGACCAACCCGGCGCAGACGCCGGTCACCGTCACCCTGTCCAACGGCTCGACCATCACCATCGAAGCCGGCCAGACCACTGGCACCGTCAACGTGCCGACCGCGCCGAATGACGTCTATAACAACGGCAGCACCGTCAGCACCACTATCACCGGTGCCACTGGTGGCAACTTCGAGAATCTGGTACCAAACACGACGCCAGCCGTAACGAACATCGTCGATTCGCGCGACACCACCAGCCTGACCCTGACCGCCACCGGTACCGTGGTCGAAGGTGGCCAGATCACCTACACCGCGACCCTGACCAACCCGGCACAGACACCGGTCACCGTCACCCTGTCCAACGGCTCGACCATCACCATCGAAGCCGGCCAGACCACTGGCACGGTCAACGTGCCGACTGCGCCGAACGACGTCTACAACAACGGCGGCACCGTCAGCACCACAATTACCGGCGCGACCGGCGGCAACTTCGAGAACCTGGTGCCGAACACGACGCCGGCGACCACCACCGTTACCGACTCCATCGACACCACCAACCTGTCGCTGAGTGCCACCGGCACCGTCGCTGAAGGCGGCTCGATCGTTTACACCGCGACCCTGACCAACCCGGCCGGCACCCCGGTGACCGTGACCCTGAGCAATGGCTCCGTCATCACCATCGAGGCTGGCAAAACCACCGGCACTGTGACCGTTCCGGCGCCTGCGGATGACGTCTACAAAGATGCCGGCAAAGTCGAAGTCAGCATTACCGGCACTACCGGCGGCAATTTCGAGAACCTGGTGCCGAGCACCGTTCCGGCGGTCACCGAAGTCACCGACACCATCGATACCTCGACCGTCAAACTGACCGCTGATACTTCGGTCGCTGAGGGCGGCACCGTCACTTACACCGCCACCGTCGGCGCTCCTGTGACCGGTTCGCCAGTTGTCGTGACTCTGGCCAACGGTCAGTCCATCACCATCGAAGTCGGCAAAACCACCGGCACCGTGACCACCACCGCGCCGAACGATGCGTTGACCGGCAACCCACCGCTGACCAACGCCATCACCAACGTCAGTGGCGGTAACTACGAGAACCTCGTCGCCGACAAAACCCCGGTTTCGACCACCGTCACCGATACCGTCGACACCACCAACCTGTCGCTGACTGCGACCGGCACCGTGGCCGAGGGCGGTTCGATCGTCTACACCGCGACCCTGACCAACCCGGCCGGCACGCCGGTGAACGTGACCCTGAGCAACGGCTCCGTCATCACCATCGAAGCCGGTAAAACCACCGGTACCGTGACGGTTCCAGCGCCTGCCGATGACGTTTACAAAGACGCCGGTAAAGTCGAAGTCACCATCAACGGTGCAACCGGCGGCAACTTCGAAAATCTGGTGCCAAGTACTGTCCCTGCAGTTACCGAAGTCACCGATACCATCGACACCTCGACAGTCAAACTGTCCGCTGATACCTCGGTCGCCGAGGGCGGCACCGTCACTTACACCGCGACCGTTGGTGCGCCTGTGACTGGCTCGCCGGTTGTCGTGACTCTGGCCAACGGTCAGTCCATCACCATCGAAGTGGGTAAAACCACTGGCACCGTGACCACCACTGCACCGAACGACGTGCTGAACGGCCAGGCGCCGCTGAGCAACTCGATCACTGGCGTGAGCGGTGGCAACTACGAAAATCTGGTCGCCGACAAGACGCCGGTCAGCACCACCGTGACTGATACCGTCGACACCACCAACCTGACGTTGAGCGCCACTGGCTCCGTCGCTGAAGGCGGTTCGATTGTCTACACCGCGACCCTGACCAACCCAGCCGGCACCCCGGTGACTGTGACCCTGAGCAATGGCTCCGTTATCACCATCGAAGCCGGTAAGACCACCGGTACCGTGACCGTTCCGGCGCCTGCCGATGACGTCTATAAAGACGCCGGCAAAGTCGAAGTCAGCATTGCCGGAACCAGCGGTGGCAATTTCGAGAACCTGGTGCCGAGCACCGTTCCGGCTGTTACCGAAGTCACCGATACCATCGACACTTCGACCGTCAAGCTGACCGCCGACACCTCGGTGGCCGAGGGTGGCACAGTCACCTACACCGCTACGGTTGGCGCACCAGTGACCGGCTCGCCTGTGGTCGTGACCCTGGCCAACGGTCAGACCATCACTATCGAAGTGGGCAAAACCACCGGCACCGTGACCACCACCGCGCCGAACGATGCATTGAATGGTCATGAGCCGCTGACCAACGCGATCACTGACGTGAGCGGCGGCAACTACGAAAACCTTGTGGCCGACAAAACTCCGGTTTCGACCACCGTTACCGACACCGTCGACACCACCAATCTGACGTTGAGCGCCACTGGCTCGGTCGCAGAAGGCGGTTCGATCGTCTACACCGCAACCCTGACCAATCCAGCCGGTACTCCGGTGACCGTGACCTTGAGCAATGGCTCGGTCATCACCATCGAGGCCGGCAAAACCATTGGCACCGTAACGGTTCCGGCGCCAGCCGATGACGTCTACAAAGATGCCGGCAAGGTTGAGGTCAGCATTACCGGAACAACCGGCGGCAATTTCGAGAACCTGGTGCCGAGCACCGTCCCTGCGGTCACTGAAGTGACTGACACCATCGACACCTCGACCGTCAAGCTGACCGCCGATACCTCGGTGGCTGAAGGTGGCACCGTCACCTATACCGCGACCGTTGGCGCGCCTGTCACCGGCTCGCCAGTGATCGTCACGTTGGCCAACGGCCAGACCATTACCATCGAAGTGGGCAAAACCACTGGCACCGTGACCACCACCGCACCGAACGATGCGTTGACCGGTCACGAGCCACTGACCAACGCGATCACTGACGTGAGCGGTGGCAACTACGAAAACCTGGTCGCTGACAAAACCCCGATTTCGACCAACGTCACCGACACCGTCGACACCACCAACTTGTCGCTGACTGCGACCGGCACCGTGGCGGAAGGCGGTTCGATCGTCTACACCGCGACCCTGACCAACCCGGCCGGTACTCCGGTGACCGTGACGTTGAGCAACGGCTCCGTCATCACCATCGACGCCGGCAAAACCACTGGCACCGTGACCGTTCCAGCACCAGCCGAATGACGTTTACAAAGACGCTGGCAAAGTTGAAGTCACGATCAAAGACGCCGCAGGCGGAAATTTCGAGAACCTGGTGCCGAGCACCGTTCCGGCTGTTACCGAAGTTACCGATACCATCGATACGTCGACGGTCAAACTCACCGCCGACACTTCGGTAGCTGAAGGCGGGACTGTCACTTACACCGCCACCGTCGGCGCACCGGTAACCGGCTCGCCGGTTGTTGTGACCTTGGCCAATGGTCAGAACATCACCATCGAAGTGGGCAAAACCACCGGCACCGTGACCACCACCGCGCCAAACGATGCGCTGAACGGTCACGAACCGCTGACCAACTCGATTACCGGCGTCACCGGTGGCAACTACGAAAATCTGGTCGCTGACAAAACCCCGGTTTCGACCACCGTTACCGACACCGTCGACACCACCGACCTGACGTTGAGCGCCACTGGCTCCGTTGCCGAAGGTGGTTCGATCGTTTACACCGCGACCCTGACCAATCCGGCCGGTACGCCGGTGACCGTGACCCTGTCGAACGGCTCGGTGATCACCATTGAAGCGGGTAAAACTACCGGCACCGTGACCGTTCCAGCACCAGCCGATGACGTTTACAAAGACGCTGGCAAGGTTGAAGTCACGATCAAAGACGCCGCAGGCGGCAATTTCGAGAACCTGGTACCGAGCACCGTTCCAGCCGTGACCGAAGTCACCGATACCATCGACACAACGTCGGTGAAACTGACCGCGACCGAGTCCGCTGCTGAAGGCGGCACGGTCACCTACACCGCTACCGTTGGCGCACCCGTCACCGGTTCGCCAGTCGTGGTGACCCTGGCCAATGGTCAGAACATCACCATCGAAGTGGGCAAAACTACTGGCACCGTAACCACCACCGCGCCGAACGATGCGTTGACGGGTCACGAACCGCTGACCAACTCGATCACCGGCGTCACCGGCGGTAACTACGAAAATCTGGTCGCTGACAAAACCCCGGTCAGCACCACCGTCACTGACACCGTGGACACGACGAATCTGTCGCTCAGCGCCACCAACTCGGTCGCCGAGGGTGGTTCGATCACCTACACCGCGACGCTGACCAACGCTGCTGGCTCGCCAGTCACCGTGACGCTGTCCAACGGTTCGGTGATTACCATCGAGGCCGGCAAAACCACCGGCACCGTGACCGTTCCTGCGCCAGCCGATGACGTCTACAAAGATGCCGGCAAGGTTGAAGTCACCATCAAGGATGCGTCCGGCGGCAACTTCGAAAATCTCGTTCCAAGCACTGTTCCGGCAGTTACCGAAGTCACTGACACCATCGACACCACCTCGGTGAAACTGACCGCAACCGAGTCTGCTGCTGAAGGTGGCACCGTCACCTACACCGCCACTGTCGGTGCTCCGGTAACCGGCTCGCCTGTGGTCGTGACCCTGGCTAACGGTCAGAACATCACCATCGAAGTGGGCAAAACCACCGGCACCGTCACCACCACCGCGCCAAACGATGCGTTGACCGGTCATGCACCACTGACCAACGCGATCACTGATGTCAGCGGCGGCAATTACGAGAATCTGATTGCCGACAAAACCCCGGTCAGCACCACCGTGACTGACACTGTCGACACCACCAACCTGTCGCTGAGCGCCACTGGCACTGTGGCCGAGGGCGGTTCGATCACCTACACCGCGACACTGACCAACGCTGCTGGCTCGCCAGTCACCGTGACCCTGTCCAACGGTTCGGTGATCACCATCGAAGCGGGCAAGACCACTGGCACGGTGACCGTTCCGGCCCCTGCCGATGACGTCTACAAAGACGCCGGCAAAGTCGAAGTCACGATCAAGGACGCAGCGGGCGGCAACTTCGAGAACCTCGTTCCGAGCACTGTTCCTGCGGTCACTGAAGTGACTGACACTATCGACACCTCGACCGTCAAATTGAGCGCCGATACTTCGGTCGCCGAGGGCGGCACCGTCACTTACACCGCCACCGTCGGCGCTCCGGTAACCGGTTCGCCTGTGGTCGTGACTCTGGCGAACGGTCAGACCATCACCATCGACATCGGCAAGACCACCGGCACCGTGACGACCACCGCACCGAACGATGCGTTGAACGGTCATGAGCCGCTGAACAACTCGATCACCAATGTCAGCGGCGGCAACTACGAAAACCTCGTCGCCGACAAGACGCCAGTCAGCACCACCGTGACCGACACCGTCGACACCACCAACCTGTCGCTGAGCGCGACGCCGGCGGTGAACGAAGGCGGCCAGATCACCTACACCGCCACCCTGACCAACGCTGCCGGCACCCCGGTGACCGTGACATTGAGCAATGGCGCGGTGATCACCATCGACGCCGGCAAGACCACCGGCACCGTGACCGTCGATGCGCCGAAGGATGACGTCTACAAGGACGCCGGCACCGTTGAAGCGACCATCAAGGGCGCGACCGGTGGCGACTTCGAAAACCTGGTCACCAGCAACACGCCGGCTGTGACCAGCGTCAACGACACCATCGACACCTCCACCGTGTCGCTGACCGCCACCGCCAACGTCGCCGAAGGCGAAACCGTGGTTTACACCGCAAGCGTGACCGCGCCAGTAACCGGCTCGCCTGTTGTGGTCACCCTGTCCAACGGCCAGACCATCACCATCGCCGTCGGTGAGACCACCGGCAGCGTGAATTTCGTTGCGCCGAACAGCCCATTGGCGGGCGGCAGCTCGTTGAGCGTCGCCATCGACAAGGTTGCCGGCGGCAACTATGAAAACCTGGTGGCCGACAAGACACCGGCAAACACCTCGGTGTCGGACACCGTCGACACCACCAACCTGAACCTGACTGCCAGTGACTCGGTGGCCGAGGGTGGTTCGATTGTCTACACCGCCACGCTGACCAACCCGGCCGGCACTCCGGTAACCGTGACTCTGTCCAACGGCGCGGTGATCACCATCGAAGCCGGTAAAACCTCGGGCACCGTGACCGTTCCAGCTCCGGCTGACGACGTGTACAAAGACGCGGGTAAAGTCGAAGCAACCATTTCCACCGCTACCGGTGGCAACTTCGAAAACCTGGTGCCGAGCTCTGTTCCGGCCGTCACCAACGTGACCGACACCATCGACACCACCACGGTGAAACTTACCGCGACCGAGTCTGCTGCTGAAGGTGGCACCGTCACCTACACCGCAACTGTCGGCGCGCCAGTGACCGGTTCGCCGGTCGTAGTGACTTTGGCGAACGGTCAGAACATCACCATCGAAGTGGGTAAAACCACTGGCACCGTGACCACCACCGCACCAAACGATGCGCTGACCGGCCATGCTCCGCTGACCAACGCGATCACCGGTGTCACTGGCGGCAACTACG